>JAAFIG010000060.1 GCA_013298595.1 Deinococcales bacterium
TTTTTTTCGGGTTGCCGATGAATTTGTGCAAATCAGTAGCATCATGCCACAAAAACGCAACCCCGTTGTACTCGAGCATATTCGTGCTAAATTAGCTCGAGCCAGTGGTCATTGCAATACTGCTTTTACCATGACAAATAATATTCCATTTGGCGATGTTAACGATATTGCCGAGCCATTACTACCTATCAGTTTAGCAGCGCTCTCTGATGTCCAAGCTGCCCTAGCGCTACTAACGGCTGTGCTACAAACCTCGAGTTTTAACATCAAAAAAATGCGAGTGGCAGCAGCAGCCCATTTTATCACGGCTACTGGTTTAGCTGATGCGCTGGTTGGCATTGGTATGACGTTCAAACAAGCCCATCAGATTGTCTCGAGAACCGTAGATTATGCGGTACAAAATAACTTACATAGCTCGGAAATTACAGCCCAAATTGTCCAAAGTGTCTCGGAAACACCACTCGAGATCACAGCCGAATTGATTAAAAACGCACTTGACCCACAAGTATTTGTTGAAAAGCGAACTACACTTGGCGGCAGTGCCCCCAACACTGTCAAAACAGCCCTCGAGCAGAGTACATATCGGTTCGAGCAACATAAAACTTGGCGACTCGAGCAACTTGAAAAACAACAAATTGCAAAACAAAAACTCGAGATTGAAATCACGACAGTGTTTAGTGATTAATTGACCTATATTTTTGCCGAATCAAAGCCGCTGTTTCTTGTCCCCAAACCGCATAAACCTTGCTTCCAGGATGAAATCCATCCGATGCCATCAAACTGGGGTCGTTGGGGAATTTAGGGGTGTAATAAATACAATCTGCTTGTTGTTCGATAATTTTTGCCAAAGCCCGATCAAAGCGTTGACTCTGCATACCCAAATACCAACGCAGTGGTTGCGGTAAAGCTGGGAAAAAACCAACAGGTGGAAACCCAGAAAAAATGATCAACGAACAATTAAATTTTTCACGCAACAATTTTAAAATAGCCAACTGATTTCCCAAAAAACGAATCTGTGAGACATTTGCTGTAACATCATTCACACCTAAGGAAATCACCACAGCATCAAAAGACTGCTTGGGAATTTTTTGTAAATGAGTTAATGTCGAACCACTGGTTGCCCCTGTTTTAGCAATTAAAGTCCAATGGGTAGCAAAATCTTGTTGTAAATGTAAAACAAGTTGCCCAAGCAATGCCTCTGATTGGGTATACACACCAACCCCAGCGGCGGCTGAATCACCCAACACCAATACGCGTAATGGTTTGCCAGTACCATCCAAACCAACTCGAGCACCTGTTGGTTCTGGTAAGCGTTGAATGGTTTTTCTGACATGCAGACCCTGACCAAATAAAAGTGGTGCAAGGCTGTACTTGGCAATAATATGACCCATAAAAAATAATACACCCTATTGAACAACTATGAATCAAGCAGCTAATTCTGTTGTTACCACTGCAAAGTCGTTGTAATTCGAGGCAAAAATAGTGGCTTGATTGCCGTTAAAGCCAATACTCGAGCAACCTTCAAATTCAAGTTCAAATAATTTGCCAACCAGCATTGGGTTGATCACCACTTGAATATGTTCGCGTTGCTGAATACGGCTTATCGCACCTCGAGCCAGCCACTCTTGACCTTCGATGCGAGTGGCATCGGCACTCCATGCCCCTGTCCATTTAGCAGCATTGGCACTGGGTTGCACCAGTATCTGCGTACCCGCAGCATCGGCTTTGGCAATACAACTATCAAAAAAAGCGTCGTAACAAATCAGGGTACCGATTCGCCCAATTTTTGTTTGTGTGGGTTGCCAATCCTCGAGCCGAGTTGTCCGCAAACCCAAACTGCTTTCGAGTCCTTTCGTGAGATGAACTTTACCTGTTCTTGAAAGTAAATACCCGCTCGGAGCAATCAAGTACGAAATATTTTGCACTCGAGTATCCGCAATATGTAAACCCTTAGCAGCTTCGGAATCTATACTTGGCAGAAAACTCGAGCCAGCCACAATATAAACATGATGCTCTTGGGCTGCACGGGAACACGCTTCGAGTAAGGCTTGATGGGTTTGTATCGCTCGAGGCAGTAATGCGCTGGCTATTGCCAAGTGTTGCCAACCAAGTTTTAGCCCCTCGAGCCAATGTGTTCTCAGTAATTCAAGGGCTGCATCTTGAACTTGAGAAGCACTTGTTGCACGATTCAGGAAAAAATACAGTGGTAAACCCAGTAATTCAGGAAAAGCAAGCAAAGCAGGTTGCCTTGGATCTCGAGATTGCAAAGCCGTTTTGGTTTGCTCAAGAATCCAAGCCGAAAAATCCGCTGTAGTTCGATACGCATCCCTCTCGAGTTTGGTTTGAACCGCTGCCAGAAAAGTCACGCAATCATTGTACTTTACTCGAGAAGCGCTCGAGTAAACGTTGCCCCTCGGTTTTGGCAGAGGAACATTGTGCTAAAAAAGCAGGAACTTCGCTGAGTAAACGAGGACGTTGTCCTGAACCGCAGCCACAAGAATGAAACGCCCAACCCGCCGCAAATAACACTTTGATTTTACGCCACTGCTTGATGTTGTTTTGTTTTGGGGCATGGAAATCTAAACCCATAGAGTGCATAGGACGTTTGCATTCAGGGCAGACAGGACTTGTGGGGTGATTGACAACTATTTGCCCTTCTGAACGGGTCACTTCAAAAGGAATTTTAAATGTTTTCCGACACTCAAAACACGCAAAATGTTGTTTGTATTGTTTGAATGCGTACCGACACATACACCCTACCTCGAGCGCAGTATAGAAAAACTCGAGATGCACGACATCGGCTAAATGACGTAAGCAAATTAATACGTGAAATGCTTGATCTGTTCGCCACTGGCACCAATATCCGTCATGGCTTCGATGCCAAGGTCAAGGTGAATATCCACCCACTTCTTAGTCACTTCTTTATCTGAGGCATCGGTTTTAACACCATCAGGGGTAATTGGTACATCCGAAACCAGTAGCAAAGCACCTCTGGCAATATCGTTATGATGCCCAACAATAAAGACTGTAGCGGTTTCCATATCAATACCAATACAGGTTAAACGCTTTAACCGCTCGAGAAAAGCCTCGTCGTGCTCCCAAACTCGGCGGTTGGTGGTGTAAATCACTCCCGTGCGATACTCGAGGTCTCTGGCAACAATTTTATCCGAGACAAATTTATGCAGTTTAAAACTGGGTAAGGCTGGAACTTCGGGTGGGAAATAATCGTTTGAAGTACCTTCACCGCGAATAGCTGCGATGGGCAAAATAAAATTACCAATTTCGGTACTGTGTTTTAAACCACCGCATTTGCCCAGAAATAACACACCTTTAGGCATCCTTGCTGAGAGTAAATCCATGATTGTAGCAGCATTAGCGCTACCAATTCCAAAGTTAATCATGGTTAAACCAGCACTATTGGTACAAGCCTGCATGGCTTTACCTTCGCCGTATATATCAGCTCCGAACCGATTAGCAAACCGCTGCATATAATCACCGAAATTAGTCAGCAGTACATAATCGCCAAATTGATCTAAAGGCATTCCTGTGTACCGTGGCAACCAATTTTGGGCAATCTCGAGTTTTGTTTTCATAAGTCATTGTAGCAGTGGTACGAACAACCTCGAGACGGTTAGAATGAAGGTATGAATAAGAATGTAATCGGAATCATTATTGGTGTGGTTATTTTGGCATTAGGCGGACTTTGGGTTAGTCAGAATGGGCAAGCACCCTCGAGTACACCTGTTGTAACCCCACCTACAGATACAACCACCACACAGACTCCACCTGCTGTACCACCTGTTAGTGTGATGTGTGCTAAGCAACCTGCTGCCAATACCAGCTTAAAAGACACTGATGTTACAGAATTAAAGAAAGAAGACACCGTCGTTGGAAGTGGCACAGAAGCTGTAGCTGGCAAAACTGTAGTTGTCAATTACATTGGGCGTTTAGTCAATGGCACACAGTTTGATGCCTCATGCGACCGTGGGCAACCATTTGATTTTCAACTTGGCGCAGGTGGTGTAATTCAAGGTTGGGATCAGGGTGTAGCAGGTATGAAAGTTGGTGGACAACGCCGTCTCATTATTCCAGCAAATTTGGCATATGGTGCAACCCCTCCAACCCCTGCTATTCCTGCTAACGCAGCCCTAATTTTTGATGTTGAATTACTTGAAGTCAAGTAATCACAAATAACCTTTAAGACTTTTTTTATAAAACCAGTCATAATGAACACCATGACCACTATCTCGAGCCAGCGTTACCAGTTCATTCGTGAACTTGGCGCTGGTGCAATGGGTCAGGTTTCATTGGCAATGGATTCTGAAACTGGTGCATTGGTTGCTGTGAAAAAAATGCACGAAATGGTGGCTTTAACTGGTGGTGCCAGAATGCGCCGTGAGTTCAGGTCGTTATCGCAAATCGAACATCCTAATGTGGTACGGGTTCTGGATTTAGGCGAAGAACGCGGTATGCCTTTTTTGGTTATGGAATTTATCAAAGGGCAAGATTTATCCGAATGGATGGGTTCTAACCCTGATTTCTCGAGTATCACCAAAATCTTTGCAGGTATTGCTGGGGCATTAGGTGCCGTTCATGCCCAAGGTATTATTCACCGCGATTTAAAACCAGAAAATATCCGAGTCACCCCAGAAGGCGAACCAAAACTGATGGATTTTGGACTTGCCAAAACAATGGAAGGTACAGTTGCCTTAACCAAAGCAGGTGCAATGGTTGGCACAGCCTTGTACATGGCACCCGAGCAATGCCGAGGCGCACAACTCGATTACCGCGCCGACCTGTACGCCCTTGGAGCTGTACTCTACTGGGCACTGACAGGACAACCCCCTTTTACAGGCGACAGCATTGTCCAAGTAATCATGCAACACATCCAACAAGCCCCGATTCCACCACGGCAACGCAACCCCAATATTCCCGAAAATCTCGAGCAAATCTGCCTTGCGTTACTGGCAAAAAACCCTGCTGAACGCCCCTCGAGTGCCACAGCAGTACGCGAAGTTTTACTGCGTGCCCTTGAAACACCATTGCAACCCAATGAATCCCAAGCTCAAACCGCTCGAGCCGACGCATTGTTACTCGCTCCTTTAATTGGCAGAGAAACCGAACTCGAGAGTTTAGCTGGCTTATTTGAAACAGGTTTAGGTGGTTTACATGCACTGGTCGGAGATGTTGGCACTGGTAAAACCCGTTTATTAAAAGCCTTAGGCGAACGTGCTCAAATCAGTGGAGCAAGACTTGGGATTGGTGAAGCCATTGCTGATGACCCAACCCCTTTTGGTACAGTCAAACGTCTAATCGAAAATCTCGAGAAACACTACCGCTTTATTTTTGATGAAGTTACAGACACTGCCCGAACCGAACTTGCCCGTATTGCTCCACAATTTGGTATCGCACCACCATCAGACCCCAATTTACCAGCCGAAGTTGCTCGGCTACGTTTGTTTGAAGCCTTCACCGAATTACTCGAGCGCATTACCAGCTTAACAGTGGTTGCCTTTGAAAACGTACACTGGGCAGACGAAAGTACCCTGGCACTATTGGCACATGCTTTACGTGCCGCACCAGATGCTCGAGTGATTATCACCTACCGTCTCGAGGATTTACCCGAAGGGCAACAAATCCCCAAGGGTTTCCCTAAACCACGCAAAACCATCAGCTTAAACGCATTACCCGACCAAAACATGCACGAATTACTACGTGCCTTACTTGGCGGAGAAATCGAAAACATCCTCGAGAACGAATTGGTCAGTCATGCCAGCGGTAACCCGTGGGTACTCGAGGAACGCCTTAAAGCCATGCTTGAAAATGGGGCAATTCAACGCCGCGCCCAAATTTTTGAATGGAACCGCAGTTTAACAGGGCTACCCGAAAGCCTTGGTGAACTCTTAGCCCATCGTTTAGCTGTACTGGACCCAAATGTCCTCGAGTTTGCCCGAGCTGCCAGTATCCTCGGACGTGCCTTTTGGTTTGAAGATGCTCGCGCCATGCTGGACTGGTCAGATGATGCCGCCCTTGATGCCTTAGAAAGCCTCAGCCGTGCCAGATTAATTGCTGAAACGCCAGGCAGTAACGGTGAGGGATTCCGTTTCACCCACCCGATGTATAACGAACTCCTACGCGAAGGTATCATGCGCTTAAAACGCAAACGCCTCCACGCCAAAGCAGCCACACTCCGCACAGGCAAAGCCGAACCGCTCGAGATTGCCGAACACTGGCAAGCGGCTGAGAATTACTCCCAAGCCCTCGAGACAGCCATGCAAGCAGGCATACAAGCCCAAGCCGCCTTTGCCTACCCACAAGCCGAACGTGCCTATAGACTGGCACTTGAAGCAGTCACTAACCTTGAGACCGAAAATAGTGCTACCGAAACCCAGCAATTACAGCACATGCAAGCCAAGCATCACCTCGGAGAAGTGCTTAGTGCTAACGGCAAAATACCAGAAGCCCAAGAACTCTGGAAAGATGTGATTGAACACGCGCAATGGCTACCAAACAGCGCTGAGTTAATCGCTCGAGCCAAAGTAGAACTTATCCGAGCTATGAGATTTTCAGGCGATTACGACACTGCCCTCAAGATCGTTGGTGAGCCGAATAGAGAAGAATTACTGTATACATTGCTATGTGCAAATTTAAGTATGCTTCTCGAGCATAAAAATCCACAAAAAGCACGTTCCTATGCACTTGAAGCAATACGTAATGCAAAAATTGAAAAAAATAATGAAGATTTAACACAGTCATTATCAATTCTGTCTGTTCTTGCTTCACAAAAAAAGCGAAAAGTTCTACTCGCTGAAATGGCAACAAAGATTGCCGAAAAAACACAAAATAATCATTTGCTTTCAGTCGCTTGGAATGACCTTGGAGCTGCTTACTATAACGCCAATATTCGTGAAAAAGCATTTACTGCTTGGGAGAATGCTACTAAATTTGCTGAAATCGTTGGCAATATTCGTATCCTAGCCATTTTGGATGCTAATAAAGCTTTGGTTTTGATGCAAGATACAGACTTTAATACTGCAATTCAAACTCTTGATCGTGCTATTCAACTAGCACAACGAATTGGTATGCAAGGAGCTGAAAAACAAGCAGCTTATAATAAAGCATCTTGTTTTTATGGATTAAATCAACTCACTGAATCCAGATCTGAAATGGAAAAAATCAGAGATCATTTTCTCGAACCAGTAATTCGGGTTTGGGAAACCCGAATTACTATCGAACTAGGCGACGGTTTTGTTTTACAAGTCCCACAAGTCGAAAAAGATGATTACGGTTATGGGTATTATCAACTTACACAAGCTTTATTAGCACTTTCTTTTGGTGATTATCAAAAAGTTTGGGAGATGACTTCCGTAGAATCAGATGAAGCTGATTGGCATTGGGCTTTAGCTCGAATTCATGCTGGTTGGCGTTTGGGTCTACAAGATGACATAGCAATAAAACAAGTGCTTGAGGGACGTGCTACCGATCCAAATTTAACAGCAGAATTAACCCGAGAATTTATTACCTTTATTGAACTTGTTTTACAACCAAGAACTTCTGAAAATATAGCTCAATTATCCTCACTTTGCCCTCAATATCTCGCTTCTCCTATTGGCGTATTGGCTCGAGATGTAATGTTATCGCTGACTGATTCAACCGCAGATTAACGTTGTCTTTGGGCTTTCCTCATCTGATTCTTCGACTCTCTGCTAGTATAAGAAGCATGAGACTTTTATATTTATTCGGAGTTGCAGGGTTGGCTCTTGCGCTAACAGCGTGTCCAACCACACGACCATTTGATCGTGAGAATTCAGATAATCTAAAAAATTTTGCACCAAATGCAGTCGCAAGTTCAACACAATTCTTAAAAGGTTCACCAATTACAGCTTCCGGAGCAGCTCAAATGGTGCAACAAATTGCTCGAGGCAACCCAGACTTTGCACCATCCCTTGCTAAAGCACCAGCCAATCTTGGCACTGTCTTCTCGAGAATGCAAGTGCAAGCCATTGGCACACCATTACAAATGCCTGAGGATTTCCGAGTTGCTGTTGCTGCAAAGTTTGGGCTTCGTCCTCAAGCGGGTAATGCGTGCGGTCCTGCCAATACCCCTGCTGATAATGATGGCGATGGTATCCCTAATTCGTTTACCTACACTTTTGATTGTGGTGGCTCATTATATGCTGGTCAAGCAGCAAGTTTGACTGGTAGTGTTAGTATTACTGATTTAGGCATTAACGACCCAAATAGTGGTTATGATGTCAAATTAACCAATCTGATTTTTGCTTATGTGGATACGAATATTGATACTGGTTTTGCCTTTGGAACAAATATGGATACCAAAGTCCGAGTTGGTGCAAATGGAAAATACAACGTTACACAATCCTTTGAATTTGGGGCAGTCACCATAAAAGACGGTGAAACATCGACTTTTGAATTTATTTCAAATGGCACATTAGAATTTACGCCAGCTCCAAATGCAACCAATGCAACTCGCTTTGCTAAAGGTACACTCAAATTCCGCAATAAATTCTCGTTCAAAGTAAATATTAATGGTAAGACATACGAATCCGAACTCGAGATGTACTCAACAGGTATGCAGGTAGATCAAGCGACTTGTGGTCGGGATAACATGGTTAATAGTGGCGATATTAAATTCACAGATGGTAAGAACACTTTGACTTGGACTATTACAGGTTGTGGTGATGGTACTTGGAATTATCAATAAGCTCCACTCGAGTTTCAGGCGCAACCTTTGCGGGTTGCGCTTTTTTCTTGGTAGGCTCGAGTTATGATTTTAGACCCACGTCTTGAGGTTTTTGCAACCCATCGCACTGTTCGTCAGTACAAAGCTCAACCATTAGAAACTGGGCATCTCGAACAATTACTTTTTTGTGCTCAGCACGCTCCAACCGATGCAACAGCGCAAATGTATAGTTTTATTCGGTTATCCGACCCTGCCTTAAAAGCTCGAGTAGCAAAAATCACCAATAACCCGCATATTGAAACGGCTGCCGAAGCATTTATTGTTTGTGCCGATGTGAATCGTTTACAGGCGTTACTCGAGTTAAAAGGGTATGCGTTTGGCGACTGGAGTGCTGTGGCAGTTCATTTTGGCATTGGTGATGCTGTTCTGGCTGCTCATACGATGCTGGTTGCAGCGGAATGCCTTGGTTATCAGGGTTGTTGGATTGGTGGGGTTTTGGGTGCGCTCGAGGAAATTGTTACATTGTGCGAGTTACCCATTGGTGTGTTACCTTTTGCGGGCTTAACCATTGGTGTGCCTGATGAATCTCCCGAGCAACGCCCTCGGATTCAACCTGAACTTGTCTTGCACGAAAATTCGTATCGGTTACCAAGTGCAGCAGAACTCGAGGAAGCGCTGAACCGCATGGCAAGTATTACTGCTCGGGGTGATTGGGCACAAACACTTTCAAGGTATTTTGCTCAAGGTGGCACGATGGAGGCTCGAGAAGTTGTTTTGCAAAAGGTACTGGAACAACAAGGTTTTTCGCATGTTAGTAGCGATTTGAATGCGCTGATGGCTCGAGCCAAAAAGGCTGGTTTTCCAACGATTTTAGTGCGCCCAACCGATACGGGGTTTCAAGCTTGGATTGAACAAGCTGGTTTAGCACATGGTGGTGAAGGTGTTTCTGCGGTGGCTGCGCTTGAAGAAGCCGTGCAAACTGCGGAACAAAGCCTCAAGGCAAGTATTTGACAATACATCTAATTTAGATTTTTTATCTAATACTAGGGAAATATATGATAAGAGCGTGTTTATAAAGGGTCGAGTCTCCTCAAAATCAACTGAATATTTGCCAAATAAGCCCAAGATTCCGTGGTACTCGGCAAACCCTCAAAGTCCCTCGTTAAACGCCGACAACGAGTCAACC
>JAAFIG010000061.1 GCA_013298595.1 Deinococcales bacterium
AGAAAGCTGTTGTGGAGAAGTGGTTACTTGATTTTTCTGGTGATGTTGAACGGGTTAAACGGTTGTGTGGGTGGGATTGGATCAAAGAGAATTTATGTCTTACTTAAATGCCAATTTGGTATTACAATGCCTTGAGCACGCAATTCGCCAATGATTTCATGAAAATACACTGGGTTCACTAAGGTCATTGGAATAAAAATTGGACACGTTTCTTCAAAAGCTAAGTGCTCGAGTGAAGTCCGTACCAGCTCGCGCCACAATGGAATATCTTGAAAATCCCCAGTTGGCGCAGGTTTAAGTGTACGACGCAAAGCAAAACCAATTTCTTCAGGATCAAAAATGACTGCTGCCGAATGCAACGCCTGCATTTCAAAAACCAAACTGGTTTTCCCAACCCCAAATGCACCATTGATCCAAACAAGCATAAGATAAGTATGCAAAGTATTTCTGAGTCAAAATGAGTAGTTGGTCAAAGCTCTTAAAGCTCAAACCCTTACCAATGGGGTTTCTGGAACCTCGAGATACTCAATCAGTTTTGGTAATTGTTGCAATAACACTTTGTCGTTATTGATGTTTTTCTCGAGAATCTTGGCTAATTCTGGTTGCTCGAGTTGCAAGCTTGGTAACCATGTGCGAAGGCAACGCCAGACAACACTGGCATTACTTAATTCCTGCCCGATTCGTAAACCCTTTAAACGCTCGAGTCTGGCTTCTTCGGGTTGGGCATTGGCTTGGTAGGCATCGGCAAGCACACAACGAACTCTGGCAACCCAAAGGATATCGCCTGCACTACGAAATTTTTGTAAAGCTGCATTAAAGTATTCAAAAGCCGCCACAATATTCTGGTTTCGCAGCGCAACTCGCCCTAGATTCTCGAGTACCCAAGCATGAACTTTGTTGCTTTTAGCAAGCTGTGCGTATTTTTCAGCTTTGATGAAATGATCCTGAGCGCTATCCCATTGATCCTCGCGGCATTCAAGTTCGCCAAAGGTATTATGGATACCAGCTAAACTATTAAAATCGTTCTTAACCACATTAAACTCGAGCAAATCTGATAAAATACGCCGCGCTGCAACACGATTATCTTGTTTTTCGTAAACCAATGCCATGTTCGGCAAAACAACACTTTCCCAGTACGGATACGGGATCATTCTGCCATAGCGAATAGATTGCTCGAAATGATGCAGCGCAGCGTCGTACTTGGCAACATCTCGAGCTTTAAGACCAATAGTGTGATGCAAAATTGCTAATTCAAAAAATAAATCTTGTGCCTCGAGTTCAAGCCTGACTTGGTTTGGCACAAATTCGAGTTTGCCAACACCCCCTAAATTATGATGCACTTCGATAGACCAAGTTTTTAGGATACTTGTTAAGCGTTTAGTTTGACTGATCTGCAAAGCCGCTTTGATATGTTCTTGTAATTCAGGAAAACGCCCGAGCCGAAACAAAACTTCAAATAACGAACGGGTTAAAACCTCGAGGGTTGGTTCGACTCTATTTTGTAGCGCATCATGCCAAACCAATAATAAGTTTTCGACATCTTCATCCAGAATATCTGGTGGCAATTGATGACTATGTTCTGACAAGGTAACAAAATGCGTATTCAAAGCATTTTGCACAACTTCTGGGTTTTGTAAATTCCCCAAAGCATATTCACGAATAAGCGGATGTAAATCGTAACGACCATTCTCGAGGCGTTTTAACAATGCCCAGTCCATCAATTGTAACAGCGTACGATGATCCGCCCCAGCCACTGCTTTAGCGGCACTAAAAACAAAGCCACCTCGAAAAAAAGCCAAAGCTGCTAAGACTTGTTGTTGCAAAGCTGTCATCAAAGCCCACGTACTATCAAAAACAGCTTTTAAGCCAGCTTGACGCAATGGTAATTGCAACGTGGTTTCCTCGAGTAAACCCCAATTTTTTTGTAATTCCACAGCCACTTCCTGCGGACGCAAAATCCTTAACCAAGCCGCTGCTAACTCGAGGGCTAAAGGCACACCTTGTACAATACGGGTAATTTCGGCAATCGCTTCAAGGTTTTGTGAGCTGTTTGCAAAAACTGCACCATGCCGATGAGCAGCCGTTAACACCAAACGCACAGCTGCAAATTGCTCGAGATAAACAGCATTTGCCTCGGGGAAAGGCAGTCCTTGCAACATAAACACATGCTCACCAACAATATTTAAGCGCTGCCGTGACGTAACTAAGATTTGTAATTTAGGCACTTGTAATAATGTCTCGAGCAAGGCTGTTGCACTTGTCATCACTTGTTCGACATTATCTAAAACCAAACAAATATCCGCATCCATGACCAATAAAGCTTGGCGTAACTCCAGATCTGCGGCATCAAAACCAGGTAATTGTAATCCCATAGCTTGTGCGACCAAAGGCGCTAATTGTGTTTCAGCTTGCGTTGCACTCAACGAAACAAAAAAGGTTTCTGTAACCCGTAAACGCGCAAATTCAAATGCCAAACGACTCTTACCAATACCACCAATACCAAGCAAAGTAATAACCCGAGCATCCAAATTTTGTAACGCCTCGAGTTCAGTTTCACGACCTAAAAGCGGTGTGGTTGGTTGCGGTACACTCAGTGCAGCAGTTGCTCGAGGCACCACGAAAACACGTTGCTTAAAACGTTGTTGCCACTGCTCGAGGTTAGCTGGTAAATCTAAACCAATTTCGCTTTTTAATTTACTGGCAAAAAATTGTAAAGCATCTAAACCTCGTTGCACCAACTGGCTTTGATCAGCTAATTGCAGCATTTGCTCAAGTAAAACCTCGTTAAATGGGTCTTCACGCCAAGCTGTTTCAAGCACACCAAAAGCCGCTTCGGGTTGAGTGACTTGCAAAGACAAAGCCTGTTTTTGTGAAGCTTCAATAAAACGTTGCCGCAATTGCTGGCGTTCCAAATCTAACCAAGCCGCAAATTCAGGAACTTCCTCGAGATCTGTGGTTTGAAAACCCAGATCGCCTTTGTACCAATTGCATACTTCGGCAAAACGCTGATCCTTAAAAGCCATCAAAAATTTTTTAACATCGCTGCTGGCTGTAAAATACAAACCCTTTGGTGTTGCTTCAAACGCTGCTTCTAAACCTTGTTGCTTTGCTCGGTACAACACTTGTCGTAAACTTTGAGCACTGGTCAGCGAATCTCCCCAGAATAACAATTGCAATTCTTCACGACTAACCCATGAATCTTGGATAGCTAAATACAACAGCAACCAAGTCACACGTTGTGGTTTTAATGGCAACACCGCACCTCCGTTAAGAGGTTCAACAAAATAACCACCAAAAAACCGAAATAAACCCGCCATGCCAAACAGTATACAAGGCAAAAAAATTGTTCAGTAGGTCAAAAACCTGCTGAACAATTCCTAAGCGTTAACAACGACTTATTTAAACCAAATACCAAGTTCTCGAGCAGCACTTTCGGCACTATCTGAACCATGTGCCACATTTTCGTCCACAGTTGTGGCAAATTCAAAACGAATCGTACCAGGAGCACTCTCCCACGGACGGGTTGCACCCATCATACGTCGCCATTCGGCAATCACATTTTCGCCCTCGAGTGTCATGGCAACCACAGCACCACCACTGAGAAAATCGACTAAACCATTAAAAAAACCTTTACCTTTGTGTTCTGCGTAATGCTCCTCAACAATTTCTCTGGTTGGGGTCAGCATTTTAAGCGCCACAATCTTAAAACCTTTTTTCTCGAGACGCGAGATAATCTCGCCAACTAAACCACGACGGACACCGTCAGGTTTTACCATTGCAAATGTGCGTTCAATAGACATAGGTAGGCAGCGTACCCCAAAATTGTCAGGGCAGTTATCCTGCTGGTACATATACTGCTTATGCCATTCTTGGTGCAATTTGGTTTGGTGGGTCTGTGTAATCGGGTTTTTCAAGCTCGAGCCGTGTTTTCAAGTACTCGAGTGCCAACTTATACCCTTGTGCACCAAGTCCGATAACACTGCCAACACAAACAGCAGCAATCACACTGTGATGTCTGAATTCTTCTCGAGCATGGATATTACTCAAATGCACTTCAAGCACAGGTAAGGATTGCCCCGCAATAGCATCACGTAGCGCATAACTGTAATGTGTCCAAGCACCTGGGTTAATCACAATGGCTTGAAACCCATTCTCGGCAGCGGTATGCACCCACTCGAGCAAAGCTCCTTCAAAATTTGTTTGTTGGCATGTCACAGCAAAACCCATTTCGGAACCCCAAGCAACAATTTGCTGCTCGAGTTCAGGCAAGGTTTGCGCCCCATAAACACTGGGTTCTCGAATACCAAGTCGGTTGAGGTTCGCGCCATTCAGAACTAAAATCATGGTGTGACTGTAGCATCTTCTATCATGATTTGACTGTAGCATCTCCTTAGGGCTTCGCGGTATTATTGAAGAGTCTGCGTATCTGTATTTGTTGCAATACCTAAAAATCACACCGTTACTCGGCTTTCTCGAGTAGAATGTTGGCATTCTTTGACCAGTTCGTTTGGTTATCTTTGAGAGGTGAATTGTGACCCTACGTGAAGCATTAGATATTCTCGAGTTAAATCCAAATACTTTGGATGCACAATTGCTGGAAAATACGTTAAAAACCAATTTGGAAAATGTTGAATTACGCAATGTTATGCGTTTATTTGAAGCATACCGCAAAGCCAATGCGTTTATTAATCCAAGTTTGTCTACCCAAGGTGATGTTCGAGTCACCATGATAGATGAACCTGTGCCTGACGGTCCACCACTTGGTGTACGTCCAGCAGCTTTACGCATCAGCGATAACGCTGGTCGTTTGAAAAAAGATTATGTACCTGGAAAAACCTTTGATGAGACCTTGTTACAAAACCCAACGGGTCGTCATCCAACACTTCCTGATACATTCCAAACCCAAGAAATCATGCCGAACCAATTACCAGCACCTTACGGTGTGATCAATAAAACACAAAATGTTTCGGTTGTACCAACAGATTATCCACCTGCTAAGAAACCCTCAAATTGGTTAAGTAATTTATTATGGGTTGGTGTTTTTACCGCTGGCGCATTTGCCATTGGTAATTTTGGCATTGGACCATTGTTATTTAATAAACCAGACCCACAACCAATTAGTACTTTACCTACACCAATAGAACCAAACACGCGTCCACCGAATCCACAAAATATTACACCTGTTGGCACACCAGACCCCTCGAGTCCATCGAATACACAACCCGACCCAAGCGTCAATAACACCCCTGCTACACCAAATCCCTCGAGTGTGACCAAACCAGCCACACCTGATGCTAGTGTGGCTGCGGCTAAAGCCGAAACTGAACGAATTGCTCAAGCCAAAGCCGAAGCTGAACGTTTAGCAACAGCCGAAGCTGAACGCCTTGCATCTGCCAAAGCAAAACTTGAAGCCGAACGAATTGCAAAAGCCAAAGCCGAGACAGAACGCATTGCTAAAGCTCAAGCTGCCCAAATTACTGCAAAAGCCAAAGCTGAAGCCGAGCGTCTACAGAAAATCAAAGCCGAAGCAGCACGTATCGCCGCTGCCAAGGCTGAAGCAGCCATAAAAGCCAAAACAGAAGCAGAACAAATTGCAGCAGCAAAAGTAAAAGCTGAAGCTGCTCGTATCGCCAAAGCAAAAGCCGAGGCAACCCGTATTGCAAACGCAAAAGCAGAAGCTGCTCGAGTTGCTAGTGCAAAAGCAGAAGCGGAACGTATTGCTAAAGCCAAAGCCGAAGAAAACCGTATCGCTGCGGCTAAAGCCAATGCAGCCGCCAAAGCCGAACAAGAACGCATTGCTGCTGCCAAAGCCGAAGCCGCTCGAGTCGCAGTAGCCAAAACAGAAGCCCAACGTGTGGCAGCTGCTAAAGCTGAAGCTCAGCGCGTGGCTGCCGCCAAAGCAGCGGCAGCCACTAAACCACAAACTGCCACAAAAACCGAACAGCAACAAGCCGCTACTCGAGCTGAACAACAACGCCTTGCCAATGCTCGAGCCGAAGCAAAAGCCGCTGAGCGCCGTGCCGAACAACGCCGAGCCGCTCGATTAGAAGCTCAACGCGCAGAAGCACGCCGTATTGAACAACAAGCAGCCGCTCGCCGAGAAGCTCGAATTGCTGCCCAAAGACTAGAAGCTCAAAGAGCACAAGAACGCCGTACAGCCGAACAAGCCGCCGCCCGTAAAGCTGAGCAGCGTGCCGCAGTGCGGAAAGCTGAAGCACAAGCAGCCGCTCGAAAAGCTGCTGCTCAACGCGCAGTCACATCCACACGCAGTGTCAACCAAGCCAGTTTTAACACTTGGGATCGAGCAGGTGCTGTTTTACGTTACCCAAGTTGGGCATATGTTCCCGATTCAGTTCGAGCATTACCACCAGCTCAATTCCGCGCTCGAGTTTACGTTGCCTCATCACCTGCCACACTACCTGGGTTACCTAGATAAAAGGATAAAATGTTATGCCTATGACACTTCGAGAAGCCATGCAAGTACTCGAGTTAAATGATCGAACACTCGATGCCAGTATGCTCGAGAGTGCCGCACTTGAAAAAATGCGAGCCGCAAAAACCTTATTAGAACAAAGCGATGTCATCGAGGCATACCGCCGTGTCCAAATTTTTATAGACCCAACAGCAACACTAAACCCAGATGCTGCCGAATCCCAAGCGCTCGAACGTCCTCGAGATTTTGCCGCTGCTGCCCAAACCGATTTTGAATTGGATTTATGGGAATTAAAACGAGCTGCTCAATTTCCAGTTATTCAAGCACAACAAACCGCATATTCTGTGGCTGATCAAACCGCTCTTGCCATACCGCAAACAGAACCCTCACAAACCAACAACGATGATGGCATCGAAGCAAACCCAGCTTGGACACAATTACAAAATGCCCTCGAGCCAAACCAAAAACCTGCAACACCTATCTTAGATGATTTAGATCACACATTTGACGATTCTTTACTACACGCTGTTGCTAAACCCAATGTTCCCACCGATGAACGCGCTTTAACTGTTGTTGAAGACTACGAAGGGTACATGGGCAGCCGAGTAACGGCTGAATTACCAGCAGTCAAAATTGTACCTGACACAAAAACAACAACTTCCAAAAATGCTAAAACCATAGCAGGTAAAAGTGCCACTTCGACCACACCAATCAAACCAAATTCAAATACCAGCACAAAACAAAAACCCCAACCAGCCCAACCAAACACGGATCGCCGCACATCTCGAGCCGCTAAAATCAGTAAAGTCAGTAAAGCCTATGACCCACCTAAATCCAATCGTCGTTCAGGATCAAATTTATGGTTATGGTTTGTGGCAGCCACTGCATTAATTGGCACTGGTATTTTTGCTGCACCAATGCTTCTCAAACAATTATCCCGCAGTACCACAGTTGCACCTGTTGCTCCTCGAGTTCAATTAAGTGTACCAACAGTGCCACCTGCCCCAAGTCGAACAAACCCAATCAAACCCAAGCCAAAACCAGTGGCTAAACCAGCTATGGCAACAAAACCACTACCAAAACCTAAACCAGTGGCTAAACCTGCTACCAAACCCGTTGCTAAACCCGCCCAAACAGCAACCACAAAACCTGCGGTTGCAAAGCCTACAAGCACACCTGCCCCCAAACCAGAAAAGGTCGTGCCAGTTGCAACACCTGCACCACAACCCGCAGTTGTTCAAACCCCTGTCCAACCTGTTGCACCAAAACCCAAACCACAAGCTAAACCCAAGCCAAAACCCGCAGCAAAACCCCCTGTGCCTGATGCTCAAAGTGCCACAGTGTTACCGCCAATTACCGAAAATCCAGCACCACCTGTGGTTATTCAAAAACCAACCACAAAACCAAAGCCTAAACCTGCTACCAAACCAACTCCTAAACCAATACCCGTCACAATCGCACCACAACAACCACCTGTTGCAGCCGCACCCACAACACCCCCAGAACCTGTGCTAGATGTCAATAATTTATCTCGAGAACAAATTGGTCGGCGTTTCTTGAATGAAAAATACTTTGATACGTGGCAAATCCAAGGGGCTGTTCTTAAATTCCCTAGCTGGGCAGATATTCCACTGGCAATTCAGGTGTTGCCTTTAGCAGAGTTTCGCAGTGCAGTACTGATTTCATTGCCCTAAAGACTTGCTGAACCGTAAAATTCACGCTCGTGGAAAAATATCTGTCTCGAGGTATGCCCGTAAACGTTGCTCGGTTATCTCGAGATATTTTTGTGCTTGGGCTTGTAGACTGGCTGTTTCGTTGATCAGCAAATCATTGGCGAGTAACAATTGCCGACCTGCCACAATCGCCTCGAGTTCAGCTTGGCTGTAATTGGGTAAATGCCCGTACCCTTCAAGCAACGCATTCTCGAGAGCAGCACTCTTTTTTAAGCGGCGTAAATAAAAGAAACTGATTCCAAAGTCTTGCAAAGGTACGCCTGTGGCACTGTCATCGAAATCAAAAACGGAGAGTTTCCTTCGAGACCATTTCAAATTCCAAAAATGCAAATCGGCATGGAGTGGCACAGCAATAAATCGTGTAAAGAGTTTGGTCTGAATAGTTTCTACTTTTTGATATGCTGCTTTCATCACCTCGAGCCGCGTTGCTGGCATGGGTGTATCAAAAATCACCACTTTAGAATCAATGAACACATCTTTGGCATCTTGGAATTGGCAACCTTTGGGAATCTGCCAGGTCGCAGCATGTTGATGCAATGTCCGTAACGCGTTACCAGTTGCTTGAAGTTGCAACTCAGAAGCACTCAAGCCAAGGTCTTTACCAGATAACCAAGAAAACAAAACCGCCACGGTATCTCGATTCAGTGTATTTGAAAAGAAACTCGAGATCAGCGCTCCATCTTTACGAGGTATTGGACGCGGCACAATCAAATCGGTATCGGTTGCCAATGCCTCGAGCCACGCGATTTCGGCTTGTAAGGCTGCCATTGGACGACGCGAATTGACATTGATTCGCAAAGCAAATTTTTGCCCATTTGTGGTGTCCACCCGAAACGTTGTATTAAACCCATGATTGATACAACGTACTCGAGCCACTTGAATCGGGTATTGCTCGAGAATACGCAGTGCATCAGAGCGAAGTCGCAGAATCTGTGCTCGAGTCGAAAGTTCGGCAAAGGTCATCGTGCAAATATACGAGAAAATCGTACAACTGCGCTTACGCCGTTTAGCGGATGGCGCAACCCAACACTCGAGGCTTACGATAAAACCATGCAAATCCGAGATTTTATCATGACTGACTTAGCCCAAGTGGTCGCTGTGCAAAACATTGTTATTCCTAATCAAGCCCTCAGCCTCAGTGAACTCGAGCATGACTTAACTACACTTGAGGAGAATGTCCGCCCGTTTTATTTGGTTGCCGAGGAGAACAACCGAGTTGTAGGCGCTGCCAATTATCATCGTTTTGCAGGTGCGTATCACCCGAACAAATTTGGTGTTGAAATCTGGGTGCACCCAGAATCCCAAGGGCGCGGCATTGGCAGCGCCCTTTATGCTGCCATTCTCGAGAAATTAGCGCCACTCGAACCCATTTCAATCAACACCCAAGTACGAGAATCCGATGCTCGAGCCATGCAGTTTGCGACAAAACGCGGTTATACCGAAATCAAACGCGATTTTGAGAGTTTACTAGACATCAGCAATTTCTCGAGTCAACCATACCAAGCAAAAATCTCGAGTTTAGAGCAAAGAGATCGGAAGAG
>JAAFIG010000062.1 GCA_013298595.1 Deinococcales bacterium
ATTGAAGGCTCGAAAACGAGTTTGTCTCGTCAACAACAACCACACTGTCAAAGATCACACCCGCATTCGAGATGGTCTCGAACGAGGCGACGAAGAATGTATCACTAGTTTGATATTGTGTCAACACCATGTGGCTCCTGTTTTGATTTTGTGTGTTTAAGCTGTGCTTGACAGGCTTATTTTAGTATTTAAATTCTTGGGATAACTGTTTATACAGGTGTGTGAACTCGAGTACAAGAAAAAAGAAAACAACGTAGATTACCACATAAAAGAGGATTCTTATTGTGCCTCACAATAAGAATCCTAAAAAGCTTAGAGCTAAAGTTTATTACCCTACTAAAAATCTACTCGAGTTCATTACGTAGAATTTCTTCAATCGTATCGCGGCGACGTAAAACCACCCATTGCTGGTTCTCGAGTAAAACCTCGGTTGGACGCGGGCGGGTGAGGTAATGACTTGACATACTCGAGCCATACGCGCCTGCCACACTAATACAGAGGATATCGCTAGGTTGCGGGTCTGCAAGTTGGACATCTCGAGCGAGGATATCGCCTGATTCACAAGCGGCTCCTGCAATATCGACAATGGTGTTTGCTCGAGTTGAACTGAGATTCTCGACGGGATGGACTGCACTATAAAGCATAGGGCGCAATAATTCGGACATACCCGAATCAACAACGGCAAAAGCTCGAGCTGTGCGTTTACGCTCTAGCACTTCGGTGAGCATGACTCCGCTTTCTGCAACCAACCAACGCCCTGGTTCAATCCAAAGTTCAGATGCACCAAAAGCATGGGCTGCTTGATGCCCCAGTGTTGCCAGTGGTGCAAGATCAAATTGCAAACCAAAACCACCACCCATATCAAAGACTTGTCGAGCACCAATTTGTTTTGCTAAACCTGCCATACGCTCGAGGGCAAGCGCATAATCATTAGGGTCTTCGATGCTGCTACCAATGTGCATTTGTAAACCAATCACATTTAAGCCGGCGCGTTCGGCATTTTGAACCGCTGTTGGAACATCAGCCAGACTGACCCCAAATTTACTACTGGCATTGCCTGTTGCCAGATGATCGTGGGTTGAAACTTGCAAACCAGGATTGACCCGAATCAGGGTTTCTGCACCAGCCGCATATTTTGCAGCTCGAGGGGCTTCATCGGCATTATCAAGAATAATTCTGGCACCAATTTCCTTAGCTCTGATGTAATCGGCATTGAGTTTCCCTGGTCCGTTCATCACGATTTGCCGACCTGTCGCACCTGCCAACACAGCTCGCTCGAGTTCACCACCAGACACAGCTTCAAAACCAACGCCAAGTGTATTAAGCCGCTTGAGGATACCCACATTTGGGTTGGCTTTCATGGCATAAAAGATTTTGGCAGTACCAAAAGCGGTTTGTAAACGCTCGAGTTGGGTGGCAATGGTTTGCCAATCATAGGCGTACAAAGGTGTGCCGAACGTCTTAGCTGCTTGGAGTAAACGGGTTTTAAATTCTGGGCGCATGGTCTGGATTGTACCTAAAATCGTATACTGACAGGTATGCAAACAAAACTTTTTATTGCTGGCGCTTGGGTTGAAGCAACAGGTGGTACGCTTGACGTGGTGAATCCAACCACTGAAGCTGTACTACACCAAGCTCCTGCTGCCAGTGCCGCCGATATTGATGTAGCTGTGCAAGCAGCTCGAATGGCTTTTAAAACTTGGAAACGTACTACTGGCACGCAACGAGCTGTGTACCTGCGTGCTATTGCCAAGAGCGTACAATCAAAAAAAGAAAGTTTAGCTCGGCTCGAGACACTGCAAAATGGTAAACCATTACCTGAAGCATTATGGGATATGGATGATGTGGCTGCTTGTTTTGAATATTATGCTGACTTAGCTGAACAATTAGATACAAGACAAGAGACCAGTATTGCTCTCCCCCATCCAGATTTTAGTAGTCTTGCCAGACTCGAGCCTGTTGGGGTTGTTGGGCAAATTATTCCGTGGAATTACCCATTGTTAATGCTGGCTTGGAAGGTTGCGCCAGCTTTAGCAGCCGGCTGTACAAGTGTACTGAAACCCTCAGAACTCACGCCATTAACTGCCCTCGAGCTTGGCAGCATTGCGCTCGAGGTTGAATTGCCCGCAGGTGTGCTGAACATTGTGACTGGTGGGCGCGAAGCAGGCGCAGCCCTTGCTAACCACGCGGGCATAGACAAATTGGCATTTACAGGTAGTGTTGCGACAGGGCGTAGTGTTATGCAGGCTGCAACCGCAGGTATTAAAAATGTCACCCTCGAGTTAGGTGGCAAAAGCCCAATACTGGTTTTTGATGATGCTGATCTCGAGCAAGCCATTGAATGGATTATGTTTGGCATTTTCTGGAATAAAGGCGAGGTTTGCAGTGCCACCAGCCGTTTACTTGTGCAAAGTGGTATTGCTCCAACACTCTTTGCCCGATTAAAGCTCGAGTGCGAAAAAATAAGCATTGGCGACCCACTCGAAGAGGGTGTGTTACTTGGACCACTGGTCTCGAAAGGGCAGTTCAACAAAGTCCAAAATTACTTTGAAATTGCCCAAACCGAAGGTTTAACCCTTTTAACAGGTGGCAAACGCCCAGCCCACCTTGCAACAGGGTTTTTCCTCGAGCCAACGGTTTACACCAATGTGCCAAGCACCAGCCGCTTATGGACAGAAGAAATATTTGGACCCGTACTGGTCGCCCAAACCTTTGATACCGCCATTCAAGCCTTGGAGCTTGCCAACAACAGCAACTTTGGATTGGGTGCAGCCGTACTTTCAACCAACCTTAAACGCGCCGAGCACATTGCTCGAGAACTCGAAGCAGGCATTGTTTGGATTAATTGCTCACAACCCACTTTCTGCCAAGCACCTTGGGGTGGTTTTAAACAAAGCGGTATTGGACGTGAACTAGGACATTGGGGACTCGAGAATTACCTCGAGACCAAGCAAATCACCACGTATAACAGCAATAAACCGTGGGGTTGGTATATCAAATAACAGTAGGCTCGAGGTATGGCTCGAGCCTACTAAAACCCTAATTTTAATTATGATTTCGCTGCTTCAGATAAACGCGGCAAATACTTTTTGAGTTGAAAACGCACCCGCCCGAGGTTCTGAGCGCTATCCAGTGTTGCCAGTAAACTGGCACCACCGACAGGGGCAAGCAGCACAGGACCTTCTTCAAATTCAACCATGACTTGCGAGACTTCACCTTTACCAAAAAATTCGGCAAGGGCTTGAGAAGCCGCTAAACTCGAGGTAACAACACCACCAAGAAACTCGAGATCCACTGTTACACTCGGCGCAGTAGCAGATTCGATAACAAAACCATCCTCTGAAACCAAAGCCACACTGGTCAGACCCTTAATGGTCAAAACTTCCTCGAGTAATGAGCGAATATCCATAATTTGTAGTGTACCTTTTTACAATGGGTTTTGTGGGTTATTTCCTTAGTTCTCGAGTTGCGAGACCAATTGCAATGATAAACGCGCCATTTCAACTTGTAGATTACGCGGGTCAGAACCGCGTTGCACTGCCACGGTTAAGGAATGCTGCAAACCAACCCGTAAAGAAATGACTTCAAAATGGTCAGTGGTAAAACTCCAGCGAAACAACTTACCACCACCTAAGTTTGTACCCGCAATACTGCTGGCACGGACTAAACTTGCGGTTTCAGCAGCCAAAATCTGACTGGAAATGACTGCTCCGCCAATGGATTCAATCTCGAGTCCACTATCACTGACCAGCACCGCTGTCAGCACATGCGGCATGGAAGCTAAACTGGCAAGCCATTGTCCCATTTAACTCAGCAATCCTTTCAATTGACGCGCAGTTTGCTCGAGTAGCAAGCGTGCTTTACCAATATTACCCGTTGGTTCTAGCATGAGGGAAACAAAGAAATCTTCGTTAATACTTTTGGTAAAACCAAGCACCATATCGGTTGCAATAAAAATTTCATGGACTTCACCTGCGCTTAGACTTGTTGCGTAAGCAGTACGGGTATTGCGTAAAATATTGCTATGTTCAGCAACCACATTGCCTAAATTCAATTTGATTTCGTTGCTAAATTGCTCGATCAGTAAACCATCCATGCCACCCAATGCTGCGCCAAGCGCACCATCGACACTCGAGACTAGGTTAGAAAGAATTTGGTCAATATCCACAGGTGAGCGCAGTGTAACACGAACCACCTGATATTGTCCCAAGGAAGTATGCTGAATAAATGATTAACAAATTGGTGATGGTAGACATTCCCGAACCAACCCTTTCCAAGGAAACTCGAGCGCATTTAATGCGTTTCCAACCTGGTGGCATTATTTTGTTTCGTAAAAACATTATTTCAATGCAACAAACCAAAGAATTAATCCTCGAGTTACAAGCCCTACTTGGCAAAGATTTATTACTTGCTATTGACATGGAAGGTGGTGGTGTTTGGCGCACGAACTTCCTACCTTATGCCCCGAGTGCCATGAACCTTGGCTCAAGTAACAACCCTGCATTAGCCAGAGAGGTAGGTCAGATTGTTGGACGTGGTTTACGCAGCATGGGTATCAATTGGAATTTTGCCCCAGTGCTGGATATCAATAATAACCCAGCTAACCCTGTGATTTCAGATCGAAGTTTTGGTGAAAATCCTCAACGGGTTTCTGCGCTTGGTTTGGCTTGGGCTGACGGACTGATGAGCGCAGGTGTGGCGGCTTGCGCCAAGCATTTCCCTGGGCATGGCGACACGCACTTAGACTCGCACTTAGCCTTACCCACAGTCACCCGTAACCTCGAAGGACTCGAGGAATACGAGCTTGTACCATTTAGAGCAGCTGTTGCCGCGCAACTCCCCAGCATCATGACTGCCCACATTATTTACCCCAGCATAGACCCAGACTTGCCCGCCACGTTATCCAAGAAAATCCTCACAGGATTACTGCGTGAACGTGCTGGTTACAATGGTGTCATTGTCACTGACAGTATGGGTATGCACGCCATAGACGAAAACTGGGGGCGTGGCGATGCAGCCATTCTCAGTGTCCAAGCTGGTTCAGATATGCTCGAGGCATTAGGGCGGCAAAGCGTACAAGAACAAACATTCTTAGCACTCGAGGAAGCCGCTAAGAACGGCAGTATTAGCTTAGCGCGGATAGATCAAAGCCTCGAGCGGTTACACGGCTTGGCTCGGCGTTTTCCAATTGCACCTCTCGAGTATCCCGAAAGTGTTATGCAAACCGATTCTTTGCACTTAAAACATGCTTGGCAACAAGGCATTGTTGCCTACAACAACCCAAAACCACCTACAATTGGTTCTCGAGTAACCGTTGTAGCCGCTGATGAAGTACCAGGGGAATACGTTTCTGAACTGGGTATTTCAGGTTCAAACCTCGTCGCTGCCCTCTCGAGTGCCTACCAAGTCTCCCCTATTTACTACCAACAAGACAACCCACTTGCCATACTCGAAGCAGTACAGAACGCCACAACCCCAATTATTTTTGCCAGCACCACCCGCAAACGCTTAACTGAAGAAGTTAAAGCACTGGCTCGAGCTGCCAAACCAGACTTACACCTTGCCCTATGGAATCCCTATAACGTCTTAGACGTTCCAGCCCCCGCAATTGTGACTTTTGGTTACCGCACCGAAGCCATTCAAGCTTTACTCGAGGTACTCAAAGGCGCAGCAATCACTGGTATTGCCCCAATTAGGCTATAAACAGTTCCCTAGTCCAACCGCGATTCAATCGCCCGAGCATGAGCTTCTAAACCCTCAGCTCGAGCCAGCGTTGTTGCATCAGCAGCCGTTCTGAGCAGCGTTTGCCGATTGACTGCGACAACACTGATGATTTTTTGAAAATCTCGTACATTGACCGGACTCGAGAATCTGGCTGTGCCCATGGTTGGCATGACATGGCTAGGTCCTGCGAGGTAATCCCCAAGAGCTTCCATACTGTTTTCACCAATAAAAACACCGCCAGCGTGTTTGATTTGTCCAAGCACAGCCCAAGGTTCTTGAATGAGCAGACAAAGGTGTTCTGGGGCATAGTGGTTTGCCAACTCGAGGGCAGTGCTGAGGTTTGGCTCGAGGATGAGTTTGCCGCGTTGTTGCCAAGCATTGCTTGCCCATGTGCGATTTGGTTCGGGCAGTGTTTCAATTTGTTGCTCGAGAGATTTGAGTGTTTGCTGGAGAATGTTGTGTGATAAGGCAATCAGTACAGGTTCAGCATCCACATGCTCGGCTTGGGCAAGCATATCAGCCGCGACATGCACTGGATTCGCGCTGTCATCGGCAAGAACCAGGGTTTCGGTCGGTCCAGGCAAGGAAATAATACCCACTTGCCCATACACTTGGCGCATGGCAAGTACAGTATAAATATTGCCTGGTCCACCAATTTTATCGACTTTAGGCACGGTTTCAGTCCCAAATGCCATCGCTCCAATTGCCACAGCTCCACCCAGCGCAAACACCCGTGTCACACCACTCTCAAGAGCAGCTACCAAGGTCGTTGGGTCTACCAAACCATTCTTTCCCGCAGGGCTACAGAGCATAATTTCAGGCACACCTGCTACACCAGCAATCACCGCTGTGTGAATCACACTCGAGGCAAGCGGATTTGCCCCAGCAGGTGCGTACAAACCGACGCGTTCAATCGGGCGTACCAATTGCCCGAGCGCACCTTGGCTGGTGTGCTCGAGGAAACCATGAACTGGTTGTTGTAAATGAAAATCTCGGACGCGTTGCACGGCATGCCGAATGGCTTTTAACAAATTTGCTGGCATAGCATCTCTGGCAGCCAGCCATTGTTCTCGAGGAACTTCGATACCTGCAACAGGCAGACCATCAAGTTTTGTGGCGTACTCGAGCACAGCTGCATCGCCACGCATCTGAATTTCTTGCAGAATGCGTTTCACGGCTTGTTCAGGTGTTAATGCTTCGCCATATAAAGCCTGATTGCGCTCGAGAATGGCATTGGTTATTGCAGGTTGACCAAATGTTCGGGTAAGGGAGCGTTTTGCGGCTTCGCCTTGCAAGATAAGAGGATGCTCGAGTTTCACGTTGTGAATATACACAAAAAATTTCAGAGACACATGGGCAGCATGTATCTCTGATGGGGATGGGAAGAAAGAGGAAGTTAAATGAGGAAGGGTGAAAGTCGAAAAGGGAAAGATAAAACACCATGTTTTATTGGCTCAAGGTAAGACGAGTTGTTGTTCGTTCTCGAGTTTGGCTGCCCAGTTTTTCAGGGCATTGGCAATACGGCGGCGTAATGAAGGTTGGGTTGGTGTGCTGCGAGCAATGTATGCCTCGAGACGCAGTTGAATAAGGTGGCTACGACCGTTTTCCAAAAGTTGTGAGTAGTGGTTCATGTGGTGCCTCCTGAAGTAAATATAAAACAAAAACTTATAATTTGTCAAGTCTTGTTTTCAATTGATTAAGATTTTTGATTCTTGAGTAAGAAATAGAAATCAAAAAATATTAAATAGAAAAAAGAAGTGGCTTGAGTTGCCACTTCCTTTTGAATTTTCGTTTTTGCTTTTATTCCTACTCCACCACAACGGGAATAATCATCGGATTACGCCCAGTGGCTTTGCGGACAAAACGCCTCACCATATAATAGACATCGTCGCGCACAGCTTCAAGATGCTTTTTTTCTCTAGCACCTTTCTCGAGCACAGCAATCGTTTGGTCTTTGATCGTGTCAAACAGTTCTTGATTGGCATCTATAAAGCCTCGAGAAGCAATTTCGGCATGAGGATGTGGCGATAAAACACAACCAAGCACCAACACACCATCGCCCGCCATGCTTAACCGATCCTCGAGAATACTGTCATTAACATCGCCCACACCAAGTCCGTCTACATAGACTGCACCTGCTGGGACAGTACCAACCACTTTGAAATCATCTTTGGAAACATGGACAACGTCGCCGTTTTTCGCAATGATGGTGCGTTTTGGCGGGTTTGGAATACCTTCTGCCAACCATTGATGATTGATTTGTTGGCGTGGCTCGCCATGAAAAGGTAAAAACCATTTGGCTTGAGCAAGATTCAAAATCATTTTTAATTCTTCTTGACTGCCATGCCCACTGGCATGAACTTTGTAATTTGGTGGGTAAAAGACTTTAGCACCTTTAAGGTACAGGCTATTAATCACAACATTAATCGCTTCTTCGTTACCAGGAATTGGGCTGCTCGAGAGAATCACGGTATCGCCATGTTTAATACTGAGGCGCGGATGATTACCTGCGGCTAATCTCGAGAGCACGCTCATTGGTTGCCCTTGGCTACCTGTGCAAATAAAAACAGCTTGACTGGCTTGTAAATCAGCAAATTCATCGGTGCTAATCAAGCGATCTTTGAGCGTCATATAACCAAGTTCTTGAGCGATCTCGGCGTATTTGTGCATACTCCGCCCTTCATCACCACCCGACGATTGTGCTTCTCGGCAATACGAATAATA
>JAAFIG010000063.1 GCA_013298595.1 Deinococcales bacterium
TTTTCAGATGGTAGTCAGCAACTTCTTGTACTGCAAGGTGGCTTTCGCGGTTGGTATAGTGCAGATATTAAGCCAGATGCGGCAAATCCGCTCAAAAACGATAGTTATCGTGTCTGGGGTGTGAATATCTCGGCACAAAAGCCATTGCAAAAACTCGAGTTACTTGAAACTCCTGAAGTCTGGAAGGGCTTACCAGCCAAGCCAAAAGTGATTGCCTCAAGAACATTTAATTGAAAATCTTGTATTAGACAGCCTTTTTAACTTCAAATCATCAAAAGATAGGACAAGCGATGCCTCATCAAGGTTTGTAAGTAATTTTTTGTCCTGAGTAGCTTTACTGTCTAGTAAAATTTGAAATATAAATTTCACGAAGTAAATATAATTGTGATTTATTTCACTTACTTATTATGTTACTCATACAATAGTAAAAACCCTTGTCTCTAGTGGTAACTTCATGGCAAAAACTGCACCTGCATCATTACGAGCTTCCATCACACCACCATGAGCTTCAACCACAGCCTTTGCAATTGCTAAACCCAAACCATGATGTGGTGTCCCAGTGCGTTCTCGAGCAGTATCACCTCGGTAAAAACGTTCAAAAACCCGCTCAGGATGGGGGAGACCTCGTCCATTATCAGCTACTATTAAACACACAAACGCGGTTTCAAGCGTGGCACTGACCACCACTCGAGAAGCAGAACTGTGCTCCAAGGCATTTTCAAGTAAGTTGCGAATCACGCGTTCAAGCTGCATCGGATCGAGGTTTGCCTGAATTTCTTGCATGGGTGCAAGCATTAATGCCACACCATTTTCAGATGCCCTATTTTCCAACGATGCTAAAATACTTTCGAGCCACGGTTTAATTTGTACTACGCGTTTCTCGAGTCTTAATGCTCCTGTTTCGGCTGTTGAAAGGGTTCGTAAATCATTGACCATCCGAGAAATCAGACTGACTTCATTGAGTAATCTATCCAGCGTGGCATCATCTCGGAGACGAATTCCATCCTGCATTGCTTCGAGTTCAGCCCGCATGACCCCAAGTGGGTTGCGAAGATCGTGAGCAATATCGGCAACGACTTGTTGTCGCCAAGTTTCTTGTTGCTCGAGATGTTCAGAAAGCTGATTAAAAGCCAGACTAACGGTTTGTAATTCGTCTTTGGATTCGGGAATTGGGACACGAACACCACGTTCACCACTAGAAACTGCTTTGGCTGCTTTCTCGAGAGCAATAAGCGGTTGAGTTAAGCGCCGTGTGACTAAGGCAGCGGCAAAAGCTGCTAACAAAACCGCACCAATACCACCCCAAAAAACTGTGCTGGTCATGTTGCGAAAAGCTTTTTGGGCTTGTAATTGCGCGTTGTTATTACCAAAAAAATTAAATGAAAAAGGATCCAGAAACGGATCATCTATTCGCACCCGCCGACCATCTGGTAATTCGATAATCCTCGAGACATCATTAGCGGCTTTTTGAATAGCTCTGATACTCAAAAAACCTGTGAAACACACAGCTGCCAGAGCAACCAAAGCAAACCACATGGTTAATCGGCGGCGCAAACCAGATTTACGCCATGAACGCGACCTCGAGTATTCAAGTCGCGAATAAGAAAGCATTTTTTGCTGCCAAAACTTGTGTTTTTGCATTTAAGCCCCTCGCAAACGATAACCCACACCACGCACTGTCTCGAGTAAATCGCCATGCAAGCCAAGTTTCTTACGAATGTTTTTAATATGCGCGTCCACCGTGCGCTCATCGGCGTATGAATCTGTGCCACCACTTTGCTCGAGTAACTCGGCACGCAAACGCACTCGAGAAGGTTCTTTTGCCAGCAAACCTAACATACGTACTTCGGCAGTGGTCATCGGTACAGATTCACCAGCAACATGCACCTCGAACGAAGAAAGATTGACTTCAATAGCACCAACCCGTAAGGCTTGTGGTACAACAACAGCTCCTTGCACACGGCGTAATACCGCTTTGACTCGAGCCATGACTTCTCTGGGGCTATACGGTTTGACCACATAATCATCTGCGCCTAAACCAAGTCCGACCAATTTATCCACTTCGTCATCTCTGGCTGTCAGCATGATAATGGGTGTACTAGACTCAGCTCGAACCCGACGTGCCACCTCGAGACCATCCATTTCAGGCAACATCAAATCAAGTAAAATCAGATCAGGAGCTGCAGCACGCCACAATTCAAGTGCTCGAGTGCCAGTGCGAGCGCGTTCGGTCTTAAAACCTTCGCGGCGCACATATTCCTCGAGCACATCCGCTAAACGGGTTTCGTCTTCAACGATCAAAATAGTGCCAGACATAGGGGCATGATAAAGGATAGAGGAGGAAGGGGGAAGGTATTTCCCTTCCTTCCTCTGCTTTTCAAGCGCGAAGTGCGTTTTTAATCATCTCGAAGGTCTCGAGACTGATTTCACCACTGGCTAGGCGTTGCCGTGCAATTTTAAGGGCAGGGTCGGATTCATTAGCAATTTCGAGTTGGGTTTTTAAGTCCTCGAATTGCTCTGGGGTAATCTCGGATTTAGCTAAACGCACACGGGCTGTCTCGAGGGCATCATCGGATTTCCATTTGTTACGAAATTCTTGTTTACCTTGTTGCCACATGGTTCGGAAATTCTCTCGACCACCACTCCATGCCATCGCTCGAGCGCGTCCACCATATTTAAATAACCGAAACGCCCAAAAAATTGCAGCAATAATAAATACAAACCACAGCACTTTGAATAAACCTGCAAGAAAAAACCAACCAGGATCCACGAATTGCATACCATCACGAAAATTATGCCACATCAGAAACACTCCTTTTCACTCAAGCGAACCTGCTCGAGCGGTGAACGTATTGTGCAACGAAGCTGTGAAGTGAATTTGCTGCGATTATGAACCAAGCATGAAGCGTTAAACTAGGCTAATGAAAACAACCAAGTACAAAGCGCTGGAATTTACTAGACTTGAGCCGTCTCTGATGCAATCTCGAGCCAAACACTTTGCTTTGCAAATGCAGCAACGTCGATCAGTAAGGTTTTATGCTAACGAAGATGTGCCACGAGAACTGATTGAACTAGCCATTCAAACAGCAAGCACAGCGCCAAGTGGTGCCCATAAACAACCGTGGACGTTTGTGGCAATTCGTAACCAAAACCTAAAAGAAAAAATTCGAGAAGCTGTCGAAGCTGAGGAACTCGAAACATACACCAAACGAATGCCACAAGAATGGCGTGCTGCTCTCGAACCAATTGGTACTGACTATATCAAAGAACATATTACCGATGCTCCTTGGATCGTGATTTTGTTTAAACAAAAAACGGGTTTGAATGGCGAAAAACACTACTATGTGACCGAATCTGCCAGTATCGCTGCTGGTTTTTTTATTGCAGCACTGCATAACATGGGTTTGGCAACATTAACCCACACGCCAAACCCAATGAAAATTCTAGCGCAACTACTCGAGCGTCCAAGTAACGAAGAAGCCATGTTGCTGTTTCCGATCGGGTATCCAAGAACTGATTGCCTCGTTCCAAATTTAACTCGCAAATTACTCGAGCAAGTTGCAGTATTTCATGAATAAACCCTCAACGTGGTACGAGTTCAAATTGAGCCTCAAATGGCTCGAGCGTCCCTAAAGCGTACTGCATAGCTGCTTTAGAATTTAAACTTTTGGCTTGTGCTGCAAGACGCAGCAATTGCTCTTCCGTAAAAATAATGGTGCTTTGGCTTGAAGTAAACTGATTGGGTTCTAACTCGTCCAAATTAAAATCCAGTTCTGGTTGAGAGCGCCAAATGTTGGCAATGGCGTTTAGCCGTAAGGCTTAGGCGATTTAACAAAAACATGCCAAGTTGTTTTCTGGCTGAAGCAAACCAAAAGTAAAGTGCTGAATAAACAATTTTTGCTGCTAATTGCGGTTGGGTCTGCACTGCCCACTCGAGGGCTAAACTGATGTTCTCAAATTCCAAAGCAAATGACGCAGATTTTTACGGACGGTGACAGAATCCGAATCCTCAAAAAAAAGCAATGCCAATTGCTCTCGAGATACCCAATCGGCTTTGAACGCCAAATACGCCAGCAGTAAAAAACGCTTATCCGATAAGAAAACCACCTCGAGGTTATCGAGGTTGACCTTGGCAACACCAAGCAACTGCACAGAGGGAATCATTGTCTGAGAGCATTCTAACTGCTTTTGGCAAATAGCGTCGCGCCGCCAAAAACCCAAAGCGAAACTCGAGCTAAAAGCTAAAAATCATCGTCTGATAAAAGCCTATTGGTTTTTTAGCTTCTCAACGTTGCACGGAAAATTTTTCATGCGACGTTGGTGCGACGCACCATTTTGCATACTCACCACATCGCTCGAGGAAAATAAAAATTAAAAACTCGAGTTTTGGAGGACATATGAAAAAATGGTTTTTAATCTTGGTTGCAGTTCTTGGATTCTCGAGTTTAGCTGGCGCACAAAAATTCTCGGTAGGTGGTGGTTTAACCAGCCAATTTCAATACGGTTTTGTTTTAGGAATTGGTCTTAACGTCGGGGTAGAAGATTTAGTGAAATTTGGTCAAGACTTTGGATTAGATGCTCGAGTTGACATCGAAGGTGCATTTGCCGCAGGTGGTTTTTTCTTCGGCGCGAGTGCAGCCGTACTAGGTTCATATCAAATCACTGATCTCGATATTTACTTTGGACCTCGAATCACAATCGGTTCTGCCATCGGTTTTGGTGGCTTAATTGGTCTGCGTTACGACCTGACTAACAAAATCGGTTTATACGTCGAAACAAGACTTTTGTTTGTTCCAGCTTTCGATTACCAAGCTGCTATCGGCATTCGTTTCCTACTCTAAAATAGCCCGCTCATTTTGATTGAAGAGGCTCGAGACCCCTAACTCGAGCCTTGGATTCAAAAAGGTCTTTCGCCCTCTCTCGAGCTTCAAAGGAGTTCTTATGTTCGCTAGAATCATCACCAGCCAAATGAAAGTCAGTCGTATTGATACCGCCGCCAGTATCTGGCAGAAATCCGCAACCGAGGACTTAAAACCAATGAATGGTTTCAAGGGCAGTTACGTGAACGCTGACCGAACAAGCGGTAAAACCGTTGTGGTGAGCTTCTGGGACACCGAAGCGGATGCCAAAGCAGTTAGCTCGAGTGGGACGTACCAAAAAATCTCTGAACTCCTCAAAGACCACATTGACGAAAGCGTACCCCCTCAACTCGAGATTCTTGAGGTTGTAGCACACGTTTAACTCGTTTTTTCGCCTCGAGCCTTAACAAGGCAATAAAGCAGACTGGGCGATCACAAGGATCGCCCCTACGTTAAAAATCATGTTCTGCAGGGGCGAACTTTATGTTCGCCTTGCACGAAAGTCAGATGTTTTTCTTGCCAATCAACCGATTTTTCGCCTTGAGTCTTGAATTAAAAACCATTAAGGAGAACCATGTTAGACAACCTCAACCTTGTTTTCCCAATTATTGAAAATCATGAAACCAGACTTGAGCCTGACATGGCTCGAGAACAAACGGTACAACCGCATCCAGCCGAAGAAATCAGCCTTCAGACAAGCTATTGGGAACAAGATATAGCCCATTATTTCTTGGTGCAATTCGGTACGTTTTGACAATCCTGCGACCTTTTAACTCGAGAACTCCAAACTCGAGGCTGCACCAAAAGGAAACCATGAAAAAAATCTCTTTATTCGGTTGCATTGCTCTGCTCGGCATTGGTTTAGTAGCTTGTCCATCTCCAACCAATATGCGGGCTTCGGTCAAAGGAAAAATCAATTTAGCCAACACCAAACCACAAAGCGCTCCTGTGTTCGTCCAAGGTCAAGTGATTGTGAAGTTCCGCAGCGGACTTCAAGCGACCAATGCCGTGAAATTACAAGCATCCGGAATTCAATTGGCTCGAGTTCGCACATTAGGCATTGAACGCACAGCCCTATATAACTCAAACGCAACCCATGACCAAACCCTAAAAATGGTCGCCGAATTAAATGCCCGATCTGATGTTGAATACGCTCAAGTCTCGAGAATCTATCAACCCAAGTCAACTGTACCAAACGATACTCATTACAATTTGCAATGGCATTACACCAACATGAATATCCCAGCCGCATGGGAAATCACCACTGGTGTGGAAAGTACCGTGGTTGCCGTAGTGGATGACGGAATGCTTTACAACGCTGCCAGTCCAGATGCTGCCACAAACGATGCTGACCCGCTAACCCACCCTGATTTTGCTGGCAAAGTGATTGGTGGTTACGACTTTATCTCGGATACTGCGGCGGCTGGGGATGGTAATGGACGCGACAATAATCCTTACGATGTTAGCCGTGGATTGCATGGCACACACGTCGCTGGAACAATTGCTGCTGCCACCAACAACAATGCTTTTGGGGCAGGAGTCAATTGGAATGCTAAACTGTTGAACATCAGAGTTTTAGGTAAAGGTGGCGGCTCAGAAGCTGACATTACCGATGGTGTCCTTTGGGCGGCAGGTTTAGCAGCAGGTGGGTTACCCATCAACCCAAACCCAGCCAAGGTAATCAACATGAGCCTTGGCGGAGACGGAGCTTGTACACCCTTTGAGCAAGATGTTTATAACAAAGTAGTTGCGGCTGGTGCAATTATTATTGTCGCCGCAGGCAACGAAAACGAAAATGTCAGTAAACCCAAAGCCCCCGCCAATTGCCAGAACGTGATTACTGTAGGTGCGACAGGTTCAAACAATCGTCGTGCGCCATACTCGAACTTTGGTCCTCGAGTGGATGTTATGGCACCTGGCGGCGACAGTTCACTATCCATTACCGTGAACGACAAACGATACCAAGGTGGTGTTTTTAGCACTTACATGAACGCAGGTAAAACCGCTTTTAACCTCGGAGCAATAGATGGTACAAGCATGGCAACACCACACATTGCTGGTTTGGTCAGTTTAATGGTTGGCTTGAAACCAAGCATGACTTTCACCGAAGCTCGAGATTTGCTAAGAAACAATGCCAACGCCTTAGCGGCAGGTGCATGTAGCGCTGGCAATGCTGCGATAGACGACAGCACAGGTTGCGGAGCTGGTCTGGTGGATGCCGCCAAAACCCTGCAAGCGGTTCAGGCTTCGCTTGGTGTGACCGTACCCGTGCCGACTCCACCTGCCCCTCCTGCTGCCAATCCAGTCAAGCTCTTTGTCTTGGCTGACAATCCGTTCGACCTAAACGACAAACAAGTCGAAGTTACACTCCCCACCCTCCAGAATGTGACTCCTAAATTTTCACAAAGCGCAAGCGCTTCGCCCAACAGTGTCAGTTACAGCATCACCGATCTTGCACCAGGAATGTACACAATCCGAGTATATGCCGACCTTGACGGTGACAAGAAATTCGATGCCGATGAACCATCTGGCACAAGCGAGGAAGAACTAACCAGTGGTGAAAACAAAGAAGACGAAGACCTCGAGATGAGTCCAGACAGCCCGTAAGCAACAAGCCTAAATCATGAGTCGGGTGGGTTTTCACCCACCCGACTCGAGCCGTTTATGTCAGCATCGCTGCCAAAATCCCAAGAATCTCAGGTCATTTAAGACTGCTTATCCACCGTTAAAACGTTCTGCTCGAGATGCAAGAAAGTCAAGTGTAACAACTCGTGATACAGTGATTTATGAAACAACAACGAATGATTGCAGGCTTGGTTTTGACGCTTGGGACGGTTATTTTGCTTTCCCAGAATGTGATGACGGCAACTTTACAAGTGGCTGTTGTTGACAACACCAGCTTGCAGCAAAAGATGCTGGTCGGCTATCAAGGCTGGTTTGCGGCTCCTGGTGACGGTTCTCGAGTCAATAATTGGAGTCACTGGCTGAAAGGCAATGCGCCCAATCAAACGCCTTTGGTGGATATGTGGCCCGACTTGCGCGAGTACGATGCAGACGAGCTTTTTTCCACACCGCTGACCCTGCCCAGTGGCAGCCCCGCCAAAGCATTTTCGTCTTTCAAAGAAAAAACGGTTTTGCGGCACTTTCGCTGGATGCAGGAAGCTGGGATTGATGGCGCTTTGCTGCAACGTTTTGTGCGTGCAATTCAAGACCCAAGGTTTTTTGATTTTCGCAACCAAGTCACACGCAACGTGATCAAAGGCGCTGAAACGTACGGGCGTGTATTTGCGATGGAATATGATCTTTCGATTCAGGATGCCGAGTTGCTGAAAAAAGATTGGATGTTCCTTGTTGATACCCTCAAAGTCACGGCAAGCTCGCGTTATTTGCGTCACAAAGGTCGTCCACTCTTGGCAATCTGGGGGATTG
>JAAFIG010000064.1 GCA_013298595.1 Deinococcales bacterium
GCCTGCTTCTCCTCGAGTCAGACAAAGCACATGGATTTTAATACCTTGGCTTGCCAGCAATGCCAGTGTACCACCACAACAAAAACTTTCATCATCTGGGTGTGCAAAAACCGCGAGCAGCGTAGGCGTGGGTAGTGTAGGCAGCATAGAGTTTCAGTCTAACGCAAGTTATAATGACTGGTACGAGCGATTCTCGAGAATCGAGAAAAGCAGGCTCGCTGGAGGAATATTATGCAAAAACGATACGCCGTTGGACTCGTGGCACTCAGCGCAGCTTTGGCTATAGGTGTCAGTGCTCAGAGTAGTAAAACACCTGTTTTGTACTGGCAATATCAGTTTGATAGCAAAGTCAATTTGGTTAACGAATTAATGGCTGAGTTTAACGCAGCCAACCCTGATATCGAAGTCAAACAAGAAACTTTTCCGTATGATAATTACATCGCTAAAGTCAAAAGTGCGGTTGGTGCTGGGCAAGGTCCAGATGTAGTAAATTTATTTTATGGTTGGATTCCCGATTGGGTGGCTGGTGGTTTCTTAGAACCCATTTCCAAAGCTGGTTTTGATGCTAAAACCCTCGAGGCAAATGTTGGTCCGCTGATACAGGCTGGTAAGGTCAATGGTAAGTATTGGGCAGTACCAACAGCCGTTCGTAGCCTAGCCATTTTTTATAACAAGGATTTATTCAAAGCTGCTGGTATTAGCAAAATCCCGAAGACATGGGCAGAATTTGAAGCAGCTGGTAAAAAGATTCAGAAAGTCGAAAATGGCAAAACAGTCATTGCTGGTATTGCCGTGCAACCAGAAGGACAAGATCATCATTTGTTCCGCGAAGTGCTAAGCCGTCAATGGGGCGGTAAACCTTACACTGGCGATTTTAAACAAATTTCCTATAACAGTGCCGCTGGTCTCGAGGCTTTTAAGTGGTACACAGGTTTGATTGAACGAGGCGCAGCTACCCAAGGTAAGGAGATGCTACCTGGTTCAGGAAATGCTTACCGCGATACCTTTATTGCTGGTAAAGCTGGCATGATTGTGGATGGTTCTTTTGCCATTGGTGGTATTCGCAATGGTGCTAAGTTCGATTGGGGTGTTTTTGAATTACCAATCAAAGATGCAGGTGGTTTACGTGCCAATTTCGGTTCGTACTGGGTGCATGGTTTAACCCCAAATGCTAAAGGTGCCAAACTCGAGGCAAGTGCCAAATGGTTAAAATTCCTCACTTCTGAACCTGTGCAACGCCGTTGGTTACAAAAAGTTGGTGAAATTCCAGCCAATGCAGGGTTAGCTGCTGATCCTGCTTTACGTAAAGACCCTGTATTTGGTCCATTTGTGTCAAGTTTGCCTTTTGCTCGAGCAACTTTCTTTGTGGATGAAGCTGGGCAAAGAAAGGCTTTGTCAGATGCAATGTACAGCACTTGGTTAACCAAAACCAGTCCTGTTGATGCTTTAAAAACAGCTGCCAGCGGCGAGCAAAAATTGCTGAATTTGTTCTTTAAGAAATAAGAAACCCTTCTAAAACGGCAGGCGTTAGGCTTGCCGTTTTTTGTTTTGCTCGAGTTGCACAATATTTTGCCATAGCAAAAATGGTGAAATCGCAGCGTAACCACTTTCCCCAGCATCGTTGCATTCGATCACAATCCAGTTACCTTGTATGGTTTGGGCAACATCTATAACCACAAAGGGCACGTTTAAACGTAAAGCTGCTTCCCGAGCGATGGCAAGTGCAGCGGCTTCCTCGGCTTCCGACCAAGCATAGGTTGTAGACCAATACGGTGCTGCACCTACACATTGCCCGTACCACCAAAAAGAGCGAAATTCAAATGAGGCAGGGATTTTATCAGTTAGCTCGGCAGGAACAGGACGCAAAGCAATAAATTCTCGAGCCACAAAAGCTTGCCACTGCAAAATGGGATCGGTACGAAAAGCCTCAGCTGCAAGGTTGTACTCGGCTTCTGAACGAATAATCGAAAATGCTGCCCGATGCCGACTGGTTTGCCGTGCGCCTTTTAAAAACCAAGGTAATGGCAACATCGCCTCGAGATGGGCAAATTCAGGTGGTTCATTAAACCAAAAACTGCGAGGTGTTAAACCCTCGAGTAAACCATACCAGCGTGGTAATTCGGAAATTAGAGCGTGTTGTTCTGGTGTATGAATTAAGAAAATATTTTCTTCGGCTAGTTGGCTGTATAACTGATTATAATTGCTTGCTACCCCAAAACGGGCTATGGCTGTGATTGGTTCAGTTCGTTGCCACGGACGGCGACAAACAAAGAAATCTTGTAAGGGAAAATCGTAACTTGGCAAATCCACGTTGCCACTCAGCACCCAAACACTCTCCTCGAGCAGTATCAAATCTAAATTATTTGTTTCAACTCGAGCCACACATTCACTGTAAAGACATTGGATTACTTACACAATACGCAGTTTGTCGTATGCTCTCCTCTATTCTAGTTTCTCTGCGAGGTATTTTATGACAAAACCTAAGAAACCCTTTAGCCTCGCGCAACGTCAAGCTATTTGGGCATATATATTTTTACTGGTACCATTAACGTTTTTTTTAGTAATACGGTTATACCCTGCTTTTGATGCGTTGCGTTTATCGTTGCTGGATTTTCGTTCGCCACTAAAACCTGCACCATTTATTGGTTTAGATAATTTTAAGGAATTACTCGAGGATAGTGTTTTCCATAAAGCCTTGTGGAACACATTGCTTTATACCTTAATTGGTGTGCCTGCTCAGCTTGCTTTGGGTTTAGGTATTGCAATGCTGCTCTCGAGTATCAATAGGGCTAAAGGTTTTTTACGAGCCGTGTATTTTGCGCCTTACATCACTCCAATTGTGGCGAGTGCTTGGGTGTGGCAATGGTTACTCAATAAAAACTTTGGTCCTGTCAACGCCATCATGATTGGGTTGGGTTTGCCAGCTCAACCTTTTTTACAATCACCTGACCAAGCCTTATTTGCCGCAACAGCTTTGGTAGTCTGGCAACAACTGGGTTTTCAAATTGTGATTTTTATTGCAGGACTCGAGGGTGTACCGCGCATCTATTACGAAGCAGCTGCGCTCGATGGTGCAAATCCTTGGCAACGCTTTCGTTTTATTACTTTGCCATTGCTGAATGCCACGATTGTGTTTAGTATAGTCGTAGCAACCAATGGGTTTTTACAATTGTTCACGCAAATTGCGAATCTCAACCCCACCGATAAAGGCGGACCGCTGGATAGTACTTTAACAGTGGCGTTGTACATCTATCGCCAAGGATTTGATAGCTCGAGATTTGGTTATGCTTCTGCAATCACTGTGGTGTTATTTATCATTATTTTGTTGTTTACAATTTTGCAATTAACGGTTTTACGAAAGCGAGTGGATTACTAATGACCAGTACCCAAATCGCACCTCGAGCTACTACAAAACGTCGTCCTCGGCAGGCGGCATGGTGGTTGTATGTTGTACTGATTCTGGGTGGTGTGATTACAGCTTTTCCATTTTTATGGATGTTTCTAACCAGCTTAAAAACCTATCAGGATGTATTTCTACCAAATATTATTCCGACTCAGCCAACGTTTGATAATTATTCTGAGGTACTTGGTAAAACTGGATTTCTGCGTTGGTTCCTGAATTCAGTTGGGGTGGCAGTTGCCACAACCATTTCGGTACTGATTTTTGATTCAATGGTGGCGTACACACTGGCTAAGTTGCGTTTTCCTGGTAAAGAAATTATTTTTGTTTTAATTCTGTCTACCATCATGATTCCCACCGAAATGCTGGTCATTCCGTGGTATCTAGGGGCTTTAAAATTGGGCATTGCCGATAGCTACTTTGCCATTGCTTTACCGGGCATGATTACTGCTTTTGGCATTTTTTTGTTACGTGGTTTTTTTGAAAGCATTCCCGATGAACTCTTTGATGCTGGGCGCTTAGATGGCTTATCCGAATTTGGTTTGTACTGGCGCATTGGTTTACCACTTGTTACACCTGCTTTAGCCGCCCTTGCTATTTTTAATTTCCTTGGTAATTACAACGCCTACCTCTGGCCCTTAATTATTATTCAGAGCCAAGAAATGCGAACCTTACCCGTTGGCATTGCCCTTTTTAGTAGCGAAGCTGGAACGCAATGGCATCTGATTATGACTGCCTCGAGCTTAGCTGTGATACCTGTTTTAATTGTTTTTGCCATTTTTCAAAAACAAATTATCGAAGGCGTTGTTTTAACAGGTACAAAGGGTTAGTCAGCCTTATATTATGCCAAAAAACTGGAATCCACACTATATCAAACATGTACTCGAGCCGCATTTTGTGCAAGCAGAACAACATTTCTTGCAACCATTACTCGAGATCAGTCAGGCACACGCGGTGATGCTTTTTCGTTGTGGTTTACTCGAGAAAGGTTTTGCACAACGTATTTTAGAAGCCCTTCGTGCCATTCAAGATGAATCTTTTACGTATTCCACTGCTTTTGAAGATTTATTCTTTACCATAGAAGCTCGAGTGATGGCAGCCGCTGGGGCAGAGGCGGCTGGGAATTTACAAATCGCTCGTAGTCGCAACGATGTGGATGCTGCCCTGATTCGTATGGTATTGCGTGACCAAGTGCTTGGCTTGCTGGGTTCGCTCGAGGAAACATGTGCGGTATTACTGGCTCGAGGTTTTGATGGTTTAACGTGGTTAATGCCTGGCTATACCCACCATCAACCCGCCCAACCCACCACCCTTGGGCATTACCTTTCGGGCATATTGAATGTCCTCGAACGTGATACTGGTCGTATCAAAGCTGCTTACTCGAGCATCAATTACTCACCGCTGGGCGCAGTTGCTATGACTGGTACTGCTTTTGCAATCAATCGTGATTGGATGCAACGATGGCTAGGCTTTGATGCAATACTCGAGAATGGTATAGATGCTGTTAGTGCAGTGGATCACAGTCTTGAATTACTAAATGCAATCAGGATTTTATGCACCAATCTTTCGAGGTTGACCCATGATCTGATTTTCTGGGCTTCACAAGAAATCGGTTTTTTTCGGGTTGCCGATGAATTTGTGCAAATCAGTAG
>JAAFIG010000065.1 GCA_013298595.1 Deinococcales bacterium
AGTTCTGGCGCGACAATGCTGAAAACAGCCATGTTCGACGAAATAGACGAAGGTACAGCCATTTTCAAAATCTCTGAAGGGAAAGCCACTGCACCCGTCGAATTTCCAATGGTGAATCTCGATGCAGACGGGGAAAAGTTACCATCCGACTGGTACTTGCGTGTGGTTGGCGCAGGCACCAAAATGCTTAAGCAAGAAATAGCCTTGACCAAAGATTTACCTCTGCGTCCGTAGCAATGGCGTATTTGTAGCCCGCTCGAGTCTCGAGAAATCACCACAAGGAAAGCCATGTTAGACCAATTTGATGCTGTGACTGCCGCGCCAAAAAATCATAGTCCTCGAGAACTCGAGCAAGACGGCTTTTGTCCACCTTGCTCGAGATACAAAACCAAGCCCACTTTCTGAACACAATCAATAAGGAGTTTATGAAAGCAATCCTTCAATCTTAGAAGAATGTCAAACTCGAGCAGCTATCCCCACTGATTGTGCGGCGTTACATTCACGGTCAGCAAGCAATGGTTGCCAGTTTTGAGCTAAAAGCAGGCGCGGTTGTGCCTTGGCACGAACACGCCAATGAGCAAATCAGTCTTATACTCGAGGGACGAGCGCGGTTTTTGTATAAAGACGGAGACAAACAGCATTCGTTTGAAGCTGTTTCAGGCGATACTGTAGTGATGCCTGGTGGAGTTCCACATTGCGTTGAAATCATCGAAGATTCGCGGACGTTTGATGTGTTTGCACCACCTCGAGAGGATTGGATTGCAGGTGCGGATACCTATTTGCGTGACCCAGCAAAACCTGTTTGAAAGGAAAACCATGTTGGATTACCTTGCTGCTTCGCCCGAATTCCACAAAGTCCTGCTCGAGAATGACCAAGTGCGGGTTCTTGAGCAGAACGATTTTTAAGGAGAAAGATTTTTAGGAGGCTCTATTGCGGTCTGATTCGGTAAATGCTTGAGAACTCTCCAGCATCGCTCGAGAAGTACAAGAATCCATCCGAACCTTGGGTGATGGCGCGGAGACGACCGTATTGCCCATCAATCAGTATTTCTTCGTCCACCACTTTTTCTCCCTCGAGCTTAAGCCGGTACACCCGCCCCGTTTTTAAGGTCACAAAGAAAAGGTTGTTTTTCCATGTCGGAAATTGCGAACCTGTGTAAAAAGTCATGTCACCCATGGCAATTGCGAAGTCTGGGGTGTACGCTTTGACGGCAGGTTCGTAGTTGCTTAAAGTTAGCCCTTCGCCAACGCACGGGTACGTGCCATCGGCTGCAACCCGTTCGCTGACACCGTAGACTTGAGTTCCAGCGCAGTAAGGCCAGCCGTAATTCTTGCCCTTTTTGATGATGTTCAGTTCGTCGCGTGAGTTCCAGCCATGCTCGGTACTCCACAGTACGCCAGTGTCGGGGTGAAAGGCGATCCCTTGATGATTGCGATGCCCGTAAGTCCAAACGGCTTGGGCTTGACCTGTTGAACTTGCGAAAAATGGGTTGTCGTTCGGGATGCTGCCGTCCAAGTTCAGGCGGAAAGTTTTTCCAGCCAAGCTGTTGCGATCTTGGGCTTTGATCCGTCCTGGTGCGTAACCTTCGGCATCTCCCATAGTGAAGTACAGTTTTTTATCCGAACCAATGGTGATGCGGCAACCGTTATGGCTGCTTGAACCAAGCATATTGTCAAAGATGATTTTTTCGGTCTCGAAACCCGTTTCGCTCAGCGTGAACCTCGAAATACGGTTGCGTTGGTTCTGGCTGCTGGCTTGGTTATTCCTGTAGTACGAGTAACAGACAAAGACCTGTTTGTTTTGTGCAAAATCTGGGGCTAGTGCAAGTCCCATCAATCCGCCATCACCATCGGTACGAACACCGCCGATAGTGCCGAATGTTTTTACAATCCCAGTTTTCAAATCTAAACTTGAGAGTTTAGCACCAATCTTTTGCGTGAAAAACAAGCGCCCATCGGCTGCAAAATCCAAGCTCCAAGGACGCTCGAGTCCTTCTTTGACAAGCTCTATTTTTGGGCTTCTTGATTGTGCTAAACCCAGAACAGCACCGACTGTAAGAGCCAACACCATTGTTGTAACCATTTTCATTGACATAAAGTACCTTTTTTTGCATACTCAGAAGTTTCAGGCTTTACGATTGACTGATCGGACATATTCGCACCTTAAAGTGTGAAGCGCTTGGTTTGTGCCAATACGGTCATGGCAACCAGCGCGAAAAAGCAATGATAATGAGCATCCTTTTTTCATCTTGAATCTCCAAGGTACTTCATCTCGAGTCGCACCTGCGACCTCGGCTGAGGCTCAGATCAAAGTGGTGGAAATTTTGCATTCACTAATCAGTTATACCTCCAAGGTGCTGAATCTCGAATCGCATATGTGATCTCAGCTAGGACTTAGGTTGAATTGAAGTGGTAAAAAAATTTGTAACATGAGGTGTCTTCAAAAAAACCCACTACGCCCTGAACGTCATTTGTATTTGGTCAGCCACCCTCGAGGGGTCTATCAGGTTCAATACCTAGTTCCTTGTGCGAAGCCTTTGGGTGCAAGTTGCTCAAGTGCCAACAAATCTTGCTTGGAGAGTTTTACCTCGAGTGCCGCGATGTTTTCATCCAAGTACGCGATGCGTCTGGTTCCTGGAATCGGCACAAAATCCATGCCGAACGATTCGCCCTGTGCGTACAACCACGCCAATGCCAGTTGCCCTGGCGTGCAACCTTTTTGTGCTGCTAGTTCCTCGACTTTCTTGACCACCTCAAGGTTCTTAGCAAAATTCTCGCCAACAAAACGCGGATTGGTACGGCGAAAATCGTCAGCAGCGAAATCCTCGGGGCGTTTGATTTGACCAGTCAGGAAACCACGCCCGAGTGGGCTGTACGGCACAAAACCAATGCCCAACTCGAGACAAGTTGCCAGAATGTCATCCTCGGGGTCTCGAGACCACAGGCTGTACTCGGTTTGGAGGGCAGCCATCGGGTGAACAGCGACTGCACGGCGGATATTGGCGCTGCTGGCTTCTGAAAGCCCGAGGTAACGCACCAGACCATCTTTGACCAGTTCTGCCATTGCTCCAACGGTTTCTTCGATGGGTGTCTTTGGGTCTACACGATGCTGGTAGTACAAATCTATGTGATCCACACCCAAGCGTTTGAGGCTTGCTTCGCACGAAGCTCGCACATAATCGGGCTTGCCATTGATACCTAAGAATGCACCAGTCTCCTGATTGCGAACACTGCCAAATTTGGTAGCAATTACAAATTTTTCGCGTTGACCAGCCATGGCTTTGGCGAGCAGTTCCTCGTTGCGTCCCACGCCGTACATATCGGCAGTATCAAGAAAATTCAGACCACGATCTAAAGCATGATGAATCACAGCAATCGAATCGGCATCATTGAACGAGCCGTAAAAGTCGCTCATGCCCATGCAGCCCAAACCCATTTTTGAGACTTTCAAACCAGACGAACCAAGTGTCACTTGCTGCATTTATACCTCCGAGGATTTCGCTCGAGTTTCGGCTCGAGGTGAAGGAAAAGAGCAAGTTGTTTTAGAACCTGTCTCTTCGATGTCTTTGTAAATACCAATTTACGTCGGGTGCTAGTGGATGACTTGCCAAAATTGTCTCAAAAGCGGAGGATGCAAATCTATGAGAACCCGCACCCTCCTCGGCAAGTATATCATCTCTGACATCTTCATCGCTGTTTTCACAGTC
>JAAFIG010000066.1 GCA_013298595.1 Deinococcales bacterium
CAAGAACAACAAGTATCAACCCAAGCTTTAACCACCCCTCGAGATATCATGCTTCACGGTATCATCGCTGGGCTAACCTTCCAAAGTAACCAAGGTTTTACATTGCAAAACAACTCGAGTATTCATGCGAATACTGGTTTAATTCTTAACTCGAGAAACATAGTTTTAAATGGTGGAGTTGTTTCGAGTACCAATGCTGCAAGTTGTGCTGATAATTCTGGTATGGGTTTTTGTTTGAATGGTAAACCCAAATTTATTAGTGCAATTGTTACTGTACCAAAACCAGATATCACCGCTTTAAAAACAAAGTACACTGCAACTCCTACCAGTACGATTCAAGGTAGTTTAACCCTGAACTCGAGCAGTGATATTACCAACCGATTCGATAATAAAATTGTACTGGTCAAAGGTAGCCTCAACTTAAACACCATTGCTACCATTAAAAACGCCACACTAATAGTTCAAGAGACCATCAATAGTAATAAAGGTTTAACCCTCGAGAATACAAGAATCATTGCTAAAGGAGCTGGGTTCAACCAAACCACAGTATTAAACAACTCGAGAATTATTACAGATGAAGATTTAACCTTGAATGGAAAACTCGAGAGTACAGGACTGAGTAGTCTTATCACAGCGAAGAACTTGACTAGTAATAATAATGGAATGCAAAGCTTGAGTGGTGAACTGGCAGTGATTGCTGGGCAGAACATGACTTTGAATCAAAGCTCGAGTGGGAAGATGGCACTTTGGGCAACGAGTAATATCACTATTAACCAGAGTAGTAATCTCGAGGGTAGTGTTGTGGCTGGTGGTAAAGTCACTTTGAATCAAAGCACAACGATTGCTAAGGTCTCGAGTCATTTGAATAGTGATGTGCTGGGTGGTGGACAATTACCATTTGGCACTCGAGAAGAAGGTGTTTTGCGGGATGGTGGAACTTGGACGAGTTCCTTTGGTGTGGGTATAACCGCGCCGCCGAATTCACTACGAAAACCCGAAATACGTGTATTTGTTGAGATTGTAGACCCAACAAAACTCGAGAAACCCTTGCCAAATGATTGGGAACTAGCGGATGGTGTCTTTAGGATAGGAGTACTTGGAGAACTTGGTGGAGCAAGTGTAAAAGGAATAAATTTATTCAAGATTGAACTGCCACTTCAAAATCCAAATCCAAATAAAAACCTTTTTGTGACTACCTTACTTCCCGGATATTTGGCAGGCTCACTAACGGATAGCCCTGATTTAGTCTGGACTACAAGTGGACGGGGAAATATACAATCCGAAACCTTTATAACTGAAAACGTAGGAGCAATATACAGTTCAGGATTTCTTTTTGCTATTGCTAAACAAAAGGCTGCACAACAAACAACAAATTTACGAACACTTTTACGACTACAAAACCAAGGAGGGCTTTCTGTTGAGTGTGCTAAACAACCACTACGTCCAGAGAATTGTAACGAAGCTATTTTTACCAGCGTTCTAACAAGTGTCCAAACAGAGTTGGACAATATACAACAAATCATGCAAACACAAGTATTACTGGATAAAACTATCCTTATAGTTGGTTCAGGTCGTGGTAATTGCAAAAAAACACCTGGCGCAGAAGTCAAAGCTTACTTCCTATCATTGAATAAAACGATATATGTTTGCGTAAATGACTCAACAGGTGAACTATTGAATAACATTAACGGTGTTCAAAAAACCATACGCCATGAAATTATGCACGCTTTTCAGTTTACATTTCTTGATGGCACACTTCTGCAAACACCACTTCGAGAGAAATGGCTTTGGATCCTCGAAAGTACTGCTGATGCTGCTGTTGAATCTGATATTTCTAATATGAAGGTTTCAACAGAAAAATATAGACTCGATGAGTCTAGAATTGTTACAAAAAGATTTTTACTTGATAATACGCCTAGTAATGGGCAGAGCTTGTATCAGGCTCAAGATTTTTGGGTTCATTCAGGTTTATTAAAAGGTTTTGGGTTACGTGACCTAAAACCAATTTTTGAGAGCCAGCTTCTCGAGCCAATGAATGATCTTGACACATTTTTTAATGCAAAAGGATTTTCTAACGATTCTGGTACAGGAATGCGAGCTGCTTATTGGTTATGGGCAAAAAATCAAGCATATGAAAAAAATATAGATTTTCGACAAACAAGACAATTATGTAGACCAGATTTGCGCTCAACACAACCTGATTGGAATAGTTTACAAAAAAATCATCAAATGGATACACTCAAATCAGAATGGGCTTTAGATGCTGCACCTCTCGAGTCTCGAGTTGTTCGTGTTCGATTCACAGGTGTTGATTTATCTAAACCAGAAAATAGGAAATTACTTTTATTCAAAGTCACAAAACCCGATGATAGCCCTATAGACTCAAGCAAAATCAAATTTAAGTGGTACGTCAACCCTAAACAACCCGCGTCGCAAAATTGTGGAATGATCGAACCAATTCAAAACGGCTCGAGTGTCACATGGCAAGCCATTGCCGAAAATACAAATGCGAAATTCACACCAATTAGTAATGACCAAGAAGTCGTCGTCCTCATTTCCAATGTAGACATTAACAATGCTAATACCGTAGCTCGAGCCAATCTCGAGGAAATCAAAGTTTCTGTAGCTCCGATCAAAGCTAAAATTGAAACTCCCTCGAGTATTTCTTTAACGGGTGTTGTTGGAAAAACCACGAATACTGAAAATTTAACCATTCAAAACACAGGTGATATTGATTCCACCCTCGAGTTCAAACAATACTACGTAACCGAGAATATTCTGGATACAAACTTATTAAACCCATTGAATCCACTTGGTACCACTAATGCTAATAATGGTTTGCGTTTAC
>JAAFIG010000067.1 GCA_013298595.1 Deinococcales bacterium
CAGGTGATATTGATTCCACCCTCGAGTTCAAACAATACTACGTAACCGAGAATATTCTGGATACAAACTTATTAAACCCATTGAATCCACTTGGTACCACTAATGCTAATAATGGTTTGCGTTTACAAAGCGTCGTTTTACCACCGAATCTCGAGAATAGTTTAATCAGAGATACAACTTTTAATCTAAACACAAAAGAAGACAAATTAACTGTAATAAACGCAAATACCCCACCTTCCAGCCAAACCATTTTCAATTATTACTGCTCAAAAATAGGTACTTTCACTCGGTACATCAACATTGTTTACAACACAGGAGCAACCAACGACAATGGAACACCAATACTCGAGAGTACCAGTGTGACATTAAACATTAATTGCGAAAATCCAATTAAAGCAAAACGCGGCAGTGGCGGTAGTGGTGGTGAACCTTGGATTAGAACATTTGATAATGATTTCTTTGGATTTCATGCTGTAGGCGAATTTATTCTCACTAAAAGTTTAACCGATAATTTTGAAGTACAAATTCGGTACGTACCAGGTAAAATCGAAGATTTTGCTACTCAACAAACCGAACCTGTTTCATTTAACGGAGCTGTTGCCGCTAAAATCGGAGCTGATCGGATCAGTGTGTACGCAAGCAAAGGACAAATCAATTGTGGTTCACTCACTACACTTTGTCCTCAACCTCAACTACGAGTCAATGGTCAAATTATCACCCCTCCAACTGGTCAAGAATTCAATTACGCTCAAGTGTTACCTTCTGGTGGTGTGATTAGTTGGTTACAACAAGAAGTTGCTATTTTATCCGCTTCTCAAGAGGAAATTATCTTCATTAATTTATTAGCAGGACACGTTGGAAGTGTGCAGGTGGACATTCCAACTGCTCGGACTGGAAAGCTTAGTGGTTTACTTGGTAATTTTGATCAAAATAAGAACAATGATTTCGTTTTACCCGATGGAACAGCTTTAACGCCACCCTTAAACTCGAATCAATTATACTTAGAATGGGGTGAATCATGGCGAGTAACACAAAGCAATTCATTGTTTGATTACGAAGATAATTTAAATACCAATTCCTTTACAGATCGAAGTTTTCCAAGTACAGGAATTAACTTATCCGCTTTATCACAAGCCACTCGAGTCATAGCTGAACAAACATGCCGAGAGGCTGGCGTACTGGATCCTCGAGTGTTGAATGCTTGTATTTTAGATGTTGGTTTAACAGGTAATGCTGCTTGGGCACGAATTGCTCAGGGTTTTGATTTTAGTTCTAAACAATTACGAGTTGCTCCGTTAAACGCTGTTGTTGCAACTGGTGAAAGTGTGAAGCTGAGCGCAAATTTAAGTGGTGATTGGGTTTCACAAAATCTAATTTGGAATTCCGATGCAGGAACAATCGTACCTGTGATTGGTTCTGAAGGAACTCAAGTTGAATTCATTGCACCATCAACACCTGGTTTGTATACAATTACGGTTCGTAGTTCGGAAAATGCGAGTTATCAACGAAATATTCCTGTACAAGTGAACCAAGCTTTGACTCCTATTGTGCAACGATTAGCCATGACAGATACGCATGTTGCTCTGGTGAATGCGGATGGTTCTGTGAGTACATGGGGATCGGATTTAACGAATGCTTCAAGTAATCCAATTTGTTCAAATCGAGTTAATCCAGTGGCTAGTGCTGTTAATGGTATTACTTCCGTGAGCGCTGGTACTGATTATGTGATGGCATTAAGGTCAGATGGGCGTTTAATGACTTGGGGGAAGTTGCAGTATTCAGAACCCCAGAATTTTTCAACTCTGCAAAAACCTTTTGTTATCTCTGAAATACCAGATTGGGTTGGTGTGACAGCTGTGGATAATGCTTTTATTTCATTGAAACGCAATGGCACAGCTTACCTTTGGGCTCCTGTGTACCAAGGGTTTTATCGGTATTTGTTAAAACCTTTTTTAATTGATGGTGTATCCAATGTGGTAGCTGTTGATAAGAATGTCTTATTAACTCGTGATGGTTCCGTTTGGACTTTAAAAGTTTCTGGGACAAGCGAGAATCGAAATTATTTAATTCAAGCTACTCGAGTTCCTAATTTGCAAAATGTGGTGCAAATAGCTTCGAGTTATTCAAGGTCAGGTTTAGGTCATTTTCTTGCTCGTACAGCAAGTGGTGATGTTTGGTCTTGGGGTTCAAATAGTAATGGTCAACTTGGTTTGGGTTCTACTTCTTATGTGGAAAATGTGCCTCAAAAAGTTCTGGGATTAAATGATGTTACTCAGGTTGCTGTGAATAATTATGCTTCGTTTGCTATTTCAGCCTCTGGTCAATTCTGGGTTTGGGGGCGTAATACTACTGGTTTACAGGCAAGTGGTGTTGTTTTGAATTCATTGCCAGTTCAAGTAGATTCAGTATTTGATGCGCGTTCTGTAAGTGTCACGGATGCACGTGTTATTTTTGTGGATTCAACTGGTGCTTTGTATGGTTGGGGTTCAAATTTTTTTCGTCAGATTCAGTGTTCGTCTGAAACCAGTATTAGTCTTCCGACGCTGATACCAGGTATCACTTGGTGACTTACTGAT
>JAAFIG010000068.1 GCA_013298595.1 Deinococcales bacterium
AGCCACAAACTCGAGCCAAATTTGACACTGATAATGGTCAACACAAAACGCACTTTACGCCATACGGCTGCATCTGACGAAACCTTGACAAAACTCGAGCAGGCTACAGCATTATGCCAGCCATCAGTTTGATTACCCCAACCCGCAATCGTGCCAATTTATTATTACGAACCATTGCTAATGTACAACAACAAACCCTAACCGACTGGGAAATGATTGTTGTAGACGACGGTGATGGTAGCGGGATGCTGGCGGCAAGCAGGTTGCGCGACGCACGAATTCGTTCATATGCCAATGCTGGTGTTGGACAAGTGGATGCACGAAACCAAGCCATCGAAGAAGCTCGAGGCACCATTATTCATTTACTCGACGATGATGACCGTTGGATGGATGCACAGCATCTCGAGCAAGTGGTAGCCCATTTTCAACAATACAAAGGGTTATTGTACCGTGGTGGTTGGTTAATCCTCGAGCAAGAACAAGATAGTCTGTGGCTCGAGCAGCAACGCATTGAATTTAACCCAATTGTAACAGCCGAAAGTTTACGGGTGGATAATACGCTGCTCACTTCTGGAGTATCATACCCGAAAGAATTGCATCAGGCATTGGGTTTATTTGATACACAACTTGGCAATTACTGGGATTGGGATTGGTTTTTACGTGTCAGCAAAAAGTACCCAATGCAGCAACTCAGCCCAGCAACCGTTCTGATGAGTTGGCGAGGCTCAAATACATCTCGCAATCCTCTCAAGCCACAAAGAGTGATGTACCTCGAGCGATTTGCTGCTAAACACGAATTAGGTTCTTTAGAATCCAAGAATCATTTTACTGTTATTCAGCCAAACCCACAGCTAGAACCCAAGAAGGTATTTGTGCAGCAGACGTAAACATGACCAAATACTTTTATTTTATGTGGCATGCGTTATGAATTAGTTATAAATGGCTTAGATCACGCTTGGCGTAAAGAATTTGGTTGCCAATGTGCACGGTGCCAAGACCCGCACCGCACTGCTAATACCTCAGTTTCATTACTGATATGGAATGAAGATCAGTTGTATCAGCATATTCTGATTGATGCTGGTGGTGGTGTCACTGAGAGCTTACTCGAGAACCCTGTACTGCAAAAAAATCCGCGCTTAGATTGGGTGTTGTTAACCCATTGGCATGCCGATCATGTCGCCGAATTACTGCGTATTGTCTTGACCATAACTCGCTCGAGAAAACGTCAGCATTTACCTGTTGAACCAATTCAATTGTGGTTACGCGAAGGTAGCCGAATGTGGTTAGAGCGTCAACAGCCTGATGTGCTGCATAAAATGAATGTGATTTCTTCACTCGAGTTCTCAGCTGTTGGAACCTTACTCGAGCCAATTGCTTTGGGTTTACCCGATCTGACAATCACGCCTGTTACTCTCGCACATTCAAGTGCTGATATTTATCCGCCGCATGGTGGCGAGTATTTACCGTGTTGTGCTGGATTTATTCTTGAGCAAAACAACTATAAGACAGCTTTACTTTGGGATATGGATGCCACTAATCTATGGGTAGAATCGCCAAAACTCGAGCAACTTGCAGCCTTTGATAAATTGCGGCACTGCGATACTTTACTGATTGATTGTAATACTTGGTCATGTTATCAAAATGGTAATGGTACACCAGCCAGTCATATATCATTTTTGATGATTAAACGATTGGTTCGGGTGCTTGAGCCAAAACAAACATTTTTAATGCACATTTCGGGTCATGAAGATGCAATTGGCGATGGTTTCGGTTGGACAAACCAAACATGGCAACTCGAGGCAACAAAAGCTTGGGAACTCGAGGGTTTACCTGGCGTTGTGAAGGTACCATGTATTGGAACACGTATTGCTTTAGAGTATGAAGTTAAAGATACGGTATTGGCTTTAGCGTAATTTGATTTATTTTTGCTGAAACAAATCATACAAAACTTGAAGTGGTATAAGTATCTGTGTCAAAGAAAACACGTAAGTTACTTGATATTTAGTGTTCCCAAAAATTTGGTGGCTCAATACCAAGCATCCGTAAATAAACATAGCCTTGCCCTCGATGATGAATTTCATGCTCGAGTAAACCTTCGAGTCTTAAACGTATGGTATTTGTTTGTTGTGACCACGGTTCAGGTTCGATGCGGTCTAATACCAAAGCGGTTTGAAAGTGAGTCATAATAAACACATGACCCGAACAATAAAAC
>JAAFIG010000007.1:0-65563 GCA_013298595.1 Deinococcales bacterium
CACCATCAGCTGAAAAAGCAACACTACGTACCCAATTTTGATGACCTTTTAACTCGAGTAGAACCTCACCATTTACAGCGTTCCAAACACGAAGACTCTCGTCATAACCACCTGAAACGATTTTTGTACCATCAGCTGAAAAAGCAACACTACGTACCCAATTTTGATGACCTTTTAACTCAAGTAAAACTTCGCCATTTACAGCGTTCCAAACACGAAGACTCTCGTCATAACCACCTGAAACGATTTTTGCACCATCAGCTGAAAAAGCAACACTACGTACCCAATTTTGATGACCTTTTAACTCGAGTAGAACCTCACCATTTACAGCGTTCCAAACACGAAGACTCTCGTCATAACCACCTGAAACGATTTTTGCACCATCAGCTGAAAAAGCAACACTACGTACCCAATTTTGATGACCTTTTAACTCGAGTAAAACTTCGCCACTGACAGCATTCCAAACACGAATAATTCTATCATTACCACCTGAAACAATTTTTGTACCATCAGCTGAAAAAGCAACACTACTCACCCCATCTTGATGACCTTTTAACTCGAGTAGAACTTCGCCATTTACAGTATTCCAAACACGAATAATCTCGTCACCACCACCTGAAACAATTTTTGTACCGTCAGCTGAAAAACATACTGAATTTACACTATTTAGAATATGCTGCACTGTTTTTGTATTGGCATCAGGTTTAAGGCTTTGACCATATAGGCTTCCAGTCCATTGCATTTGGTTCGTCTGGCAGTTCACCCATGTGCTTTGGTACAAATAGGCTTTACTAAAATCAGCTTGTACCAATTGTAAATGTCTAAAATTTACTCCTCTGGCATGGACATTTGTAAAATTACTATTGGACAAATCTAATAACTTATTTTCCAAGCCAGCAATGGCGTACCGTTCAGAAATTCGTGTTAAATCTACGTTGGCATAATTGCCTTTTGCCAAATTTGGTAGTGGACACGTTGTTAATATTTTTTGTTCGTTACTTGCCACACGCTCACGGGTTAAACGAGCAAAAACCAAGGTTAGTAACTGGGTTGCGGCTTTGGTGTTACCACTGGTTTTAATGCTTTCAAAACCTTGTTGGTGTTGGTGTTGTTCACGTGGTATTGCCAATGCCAGCAGTTGTTCTATAAACGCATATGTTTCATCGCTTAGCATTTCTACAGCCCATTTATTGGTGGCTTCTTCTGGATCTTTCAGTGCGTTGACCAGTGCTTTGGCTAGAAAATACTCGAACATCGAACGGTGGGCAAATCGAAAGTGTTCTTCTAAACCACCTACTGGGGTTTCGTGGACTAAAAAAGTGGCGGTGCGTAAATCTTCACAAAGTTGTTCGACCAATGTGCCTGTATTGTTGCCTAGAGCGCGTTGCCATGTTGGGCGGCGCTCGAGTAGTGCTAAGAACCATTCTTGGAGGTTTTTAATGTCCCAACTTGTTTCACCATTGCTGTGTAATTCCCATGCAATTTCGGAGAGTAATTCGATTTTGTGTTCTGGTTTTAACCAGTGTCGAGTGTCGTCACGCAGCATAGATGCTTTTACAATGCTGCCGTATAGCGTGGCGGTGTTGACTATTTTGCCTCGAGCGCGGTCTTGCTCAAGAGCGGCTAAGTTATCGGTGATGAGTTTTAAATGGTATGGGCGGGTCATTAAATCGGGTAAGTTATGAATTTGCGCTAAGGTAGCAAATAGCTCATTTGGATCGCGGTCTGAAATAGTTTCTTGGAGGTACATTAAAATTTGTTCGGTATTAAATGGCAGTAACATAAAAGCATCGAAGTAATTGTTATTAACTGCACTGCGTTGCTGTCCAAAAAAACGGTTGCTTAGTTCGGTCAAAGAAGGAAAATAATGTGTTCGACAAGCAATGACCACACAACCAACTTTGCCACCGTCTTGGCGTTCCCGTACCAATACTTTGGGTTTTCGGGTAGCCGTGCTGTTTGGATCTTCCTCGAGCCACTTAGATGCAGGTAATAAATTCAGTAACTTACCCAGCAAATCTGTGCCGCCCGATTCAGTTAAATGCACCAGCACTTCGTCTAAGCTGTCCAGTACCAGCACTGCACCTTCGTTCTGCACTTTTTCAATCACATCTTTGGCATGTAACCGTTCGGCTTCGGGGGCTTCGGTGTACATACTCTGAAGAACAGCCTCGAGCATTTCTTCGGCAGTAATTTGGTACAAGCGTTTTGTAGCAGTGTCGGCTAAATTATTTTCTTGGAAACGAATTTTTTCGGATAATAAAACATTACTTAATTTAGATAAATTAATATAAATTGGTAGTGGTTGCTGACGGTCTTGTTGCCATTTTTTTAATTGATGGTAACACCATGTTTTTAGGGTTGTGGTTTTACCCATGCCGTACTCGCCTAGCACTGCCATAAATGGTTCACGCTTTGGTTTTGCTAACCAAGCATCTAAATAAGGTATGGCGAGCATTTGTTCATCAGTTGCATTTGCCAAAGGTTGTAGCGCAGATAATTTGACTGGTGTAACTCGAGCTTGAACATATGTATCTGTGTTTAATTCAGTAGCGAAAGTTTGTATCACAACACGGTTGATTTGCCAAAGTTCAGCTAAACGTTCAGCTCGAGATTTCACAAATTGTGCCAGTTCTTGGCGGAGGGATTTCACACATTCTGCCAAATATTTATTTGATAAAACAAAAATAGATTTCTTTTTGTACCGAAATATTTCGCGTTCCTCAAATTCTCGTAAATCATGAAAATTTGCATCCACATCTTGCATCAGCACAGGAAAAACATAATCCATCCCTAAGTCAAATGTTTTTCGTAAATCAGGGCGTTTTTCCAGTGCTATAGGGCTAAGCATTGCCAGAATCAAATGGGCTTCTTTTAAGTACTTTTGCTGCATCTCCAAAGTGTTATCACCAATAGCAACATCAGAATCAAAGGAAAAAACAAAAGTAAATTCTTTACTGGCACTTAGGCTATTTCTCAGAGCTTCTATTAACGCCTTGGTTTTTTTCTCGAGTTCAGGTGTTTCTTGACCACCCCAAATACAAATGCGTATTTGCATTTTACCAAACTCATCTTTTTGAATCACTTTGCTATCAATCCAAGTTTCAAAACCTTCGGTATGAACAGCTGTGTGCTTACTAATAATCTCGTCGTTTAATCCAATGGCTTCTACCCAGACTTGGCGTTCTTCGGGTGTGTTGCGTTTGGCACTGTCCACTTCTAGTGAAATGGTACAGCCTTCTGTTTTGCGGATTCGTTCGCGCAGCAAGCGAAAAGCACTTAGGGCATTTATTTCGGATTTATCTGGAAATGCCAGTGCCAAAGCTTGTGCCAAAGAAATAATGCCATTTTCGTTTAATTCATCCAAAATCGCTTGAACTCGAGGGCGGTCTGCACTGGGTAAACGTTCCCGCATTTGCCCAAATCTGGTGTTGGCTTCTAAGGCACTTAATCGCATTAGTTCACCACCACAGGAACACGGGCTTGTAATTTGCGAGTAATTGCTTTGAATAATTCCATGACAAATTTATTTTGCTCGGCTTTGCCTCGCATCTGCGAAAAAGCTTTGCCTTGAAGGGTAAAGACTTGTAATTTATTAAAAACACCTAAATCCATTGTGCCAAAATCGAGTGGCTCGAGTAAAACGGGTAGCACTCCCAAGTTTTTAGTCAGTAAACCTGGTAATTCATCCTCTCGAATGGTTTTGCTGGCAAAAAAAGCGGGGCTAAGCAACATTAGACCTACATCCACTACCGCCACAGCTTCGGCAATATCCTCGAGCCAATCGTCACCCATAAAAATATCGCTGTCTTGCCAACGTTGAAATTTAAAATCTTTGCTCAGAGCAAGGTGTGCATTAAGAGAATCAACCATCTTGGCTTTATTGACATTGTTGGCTCGAGCGTAACTGACAAAATACTGTATGGATGGCTTATTCATGGGTTTCTCCTTGATTTCTAAGCGGCTTGAATTAAATCATAATAACATCGTAAAAATAGTAAATCAGCTTTTGATATTTGTCAAGACCATCTGAATCAACACCCAGATGACATCTTTAGAAAAAGCAAAAAGCCTGTGCTACAAAGCGAGGCGATCTGTCTTAACCCAAAGCACACACCTCGAGCAAGATGAGTGCAGCGTGCCTCGAACCAGACTTGTTACAGCTCCTCTGCCCAAATTCCAGTCGCTAAAAACTCGAGAATCGTGGTGTTTGTTATTTCCACACCTGCCCCTATCAGTTTGCGAATATTGGTGTACTGAGCAGCATAATCTTTTGCCATATCAACCCATTCTTTTTTCTTAGTAGCAATTTCAGCAGCAGTTAAGCCTTCTGTATACGGCTTTGGTGTGGTTTGTACTCGTTTTAATCGCGCCTCGAGTGTTTGCTTAGCTTGGTTGTAACGTGCTGTGATGCTGCCGCTTTTAGCAGCACCTGCTTTGGTTGTGGTCAAGTCAATCAATCTGGACATGTGTTCTTCTATGCCTGGTTGAAAACGCGCACGTCCATGAGAGAACATGGTGCCACCGCCACCTGCCGAGAACGCCAATTGCGTTTCGATAGTCATAAATTGATTGGTATATTTATCAATAGCAAGTAATCGAGTACGCAATTTAGGGTAATTCACTAAACGAGCCTCATTTTGTTTTTGCTTACATGCAGCCCAGTACAAAGCAGCAGCATCTTGACCTATTTCACTGCCATCATTATTTTTTCCTATGTACAAATCCGTAAAGGCAGCAGGTTTGTATTTCAGTGTTTCAGAGCAACTTGGTTGAAAAGTACCCTGCGCTAAACTCGAGACTGAAAACACAAACACACCCGAGATAAGCATTAAGAAAGCCAAGCTTAGCAAAAGTTTTTTCATACTCTTGAGTGTACTACTGGTTTAATAACTCCTGATAAACTCTAAAAAATACACCGAAAGAACAACCTAAGTTTTTGAGCTTGCCAATAATCGCAAAAACTCAAGCGTAATACCAAACGCGGTATCATGATACTGCCATGCAAAACGATCATTCTCGAGTTCTTTCAACTGCAGTGATTGGCGCTGGACCTGCTGGGCTTTTATTTTGTCTGATTGGCAAAATTCTTATGGCAGATACTTGGCAGGTACGCCTTTATGATAAACGCCAACAATATGTACGAACCCATCGCTTACGAATCAGCCCAGAACCGTACTTTAAAATTCAAAAAACCTTGTCTAGCTCGCATTTTGACGCGTTGATATTATTTCTCGAGCAACATCACTTCTCGCCTGAAGTCAATTTACTCGAAGCCCAATTGAGTGAATTACTGGCTGAACTTGGTGTAGAAAAAGAAATTCGTGAAATCACATCGCTTAACGAAATTCAAGCTGATACCATTGTTGCAGCCGATTCAGTCAACAGCACAATCCGTGAGTTGATACGTGACAATCATCAAGCTAAAAAATTTACTCACGAACAAGTGGCTCGTTTACGAATCACAGGTGCGAATTTACCAAAACGCTTAGCTATTCTCGACCATTTTCGATTAGCAAAAGTCCTTGGTTCATTTGTGGATTACCGCATGAATCGCAATGGTTTTGTAGAAATAGATTTATTCCTCAGCCAAAAAGAGTATCTGGTTTTACAAAAACTCGAAGCATCACCAAAAAACCCAGTCCCTATTCACTCAAGCCTGCTAAGCAACACACAAACACCACTTTTACAAGCCATTATTCGACACCTCGAGCAACACAATGCGAGCATTGTTTTACAATCCACCTTCCGACTCGAGCATATTGTCATGCCAAAATTTTCTTTTCAACAAGCCAGCACTCGTATTTTCTTAGTTGGCGATGCTGGCGTTTCGCTCCCATTTTTTCGAGGTATGGCATGTTTAGCAGCTTGTGCCTTTGCCTTAGCAAAAGTCCATCAAAATCAGCAATTTGATACCTACGATGCCAGTGTCAACACAATTGTGCAACACGAACTGGTTATTGTGCGTTCTCGAGCACGCATTGTGCATGGTTTACGCGAACTCATTCGTATCAGTTCCTTATTGCCATTCCCAATTCAATCTTGGTGGCTCAGTGCAGCCCGCGACCCATTACCTGACCAAATCGCACCCAGTACTTTCTTTAATGCCCTAATTGCTGTTACCGCTGCGGGCTGTGCATTCCTTGGATTTGTATCGCCTTTGTATCTACTACCAGCCGTTTGCCTACAAATATGTGGTGGTATTGCCTATCGTTGGACATTTCATCTCGAGCCACCACCGCACCGATTTTTACGACGCGTTTGGGAAATCCAAATTGCGCTACTGGGCATCAGTGGGATTGCACTGACATTATTCTTTACTTTATGGGTAGCGGCTTTTTGGTGGTGGGTGATGGGTATTGTCTTTGCACTTGGTATTTATATTTTTGAAGGAATCATTTTGTATCAATTCAAAAATGCCAAACTCGAGGAAGATATTTAAGTAGGTTTCTTCAACTGCTTATCTTTTGACGCTGTTTTGACGCGACTCCTTTTAGAGTATGTAGAAGGAGTCGAATATGAAAAAACCATTTTTCTCTCGAGTTACAAAAATACTCTTCGCTGGTACATTTGTTTGTGGTGCAATTGTTTTAGCTCAAGCTGTGAGTTACAACCTGAGTATTAATAGCAAAGCCTTCAGTAGCAAAGCCATTGTGGTCAAAGGCGAAACATATATTCCTTTAAAAGCCTTACAGGCGGCTGGGGTTCGCTCGAGCACAATGGGTAACAACTTGACTTTAACGCTCCCTAATTCCACTGGAGCAGGTGGCGCAGTGCAGGCTGCTGCTCTCGAGGGATGTATTGGTCAATGGCTTTTTAATGGCATTTGGCGTTTTAAGGTGAATGCCATTAAAACCTTTACCGAAAATGACCGCACTGGTTGGGATATTCCTGTGGAGTTACGCAATGGCACAAAAAGCAACAATATTGCGCCCGCAGGCACGGGATACAATGGTTTAACCCTGAATTTCGCTGATGGTAACGTGATTACTCCGTACAATCCGAACGATATTACCGATGCAGGCATCAATCAAGGGCAAGGAGTGGTTGTCACACTGCGTTTTTATAACGATCAAAAGTTGGAAGCAGAGCCACAAAAACTTATTTTCTTTTTGCAACCAAAATCTGAGACAGTTCTGTTTTTACGCAGCCTTAATTTAGCCTACACCGTTCCAGATGCCAGTTTTCGCATTCGTTTAAATTGCAATAAATAAAAGTGGTCATAGCATTGCAATAGTCCGAAACATTTCTCAGCTTCACAAATTGCCATTAGCCAAGCTTTGAGTTTTAGGTTCTTCGCTAGTTGTACCCTGCGCTAAACTCGAGACTGAAAGGCAGCAACAAAGTTACGTTGAGAAAAAGTTATTTGTGCTTTGCACCTTGTATCACTCAAACAAGCCAATTCTTTTGACGCTCTTTTTATGCTGTAACTTGTAGGCTTTTTTCAAGGAGTCTTATGAAAAAATTATTTTGGTTGTCAAAGGTTTTATTCGCTTGTTTGGCTGTTTCAGGCGTTATTGTTTTAGCCCAAGCTGTTAGTTATAACCTCAGTATCAATGGTAAAACCATTACTGGCAAAACCATTGTGGTCAAAGGCGAAACATATATCCCATTAAAAGCTTTACAAGCGGCTGGGGTTCGCTCGAGTGTCACTGGTAAAGTATTGGCATTAACTTTGTCTAGTGCTGCCAGTGCTGGTGGCGCAAATCAGACAGCGGCTCTCGAGGGTTGTATCGGCGAATGGCTTTTTAATGGCATTTGGCGTTTTAAGGTCAACAGTATTTTGGCATTTACCGAAAATAATCGTGCGGGTTGGGATGTCAATGTTGAATTACGTAATGGCAGCACAGCCGATAAAATTACGGCTGGGGCAACAGGGGCAAAAAGTGTTGTACTGAGTTTCCCTGATAGCAACAATGTATCGCTTGCTCGAGGTGATATTGGATTGCGTCAAACCAGTTATAACGCAGCTCAGGGAGTGGTTTTAGATTTGCGTTTTTATAACGATCAAAAACTTGATTCACAACCACAAAAATTGGTGATGCTAGTCGAAACGACTCGTACCATAGATGTGTTCTTACGGCAAAAGAAAATTGGCTACAGCGTTGCCAATCCCAGTTTTCGCATTCGTTTAGATTGCAATAAATAGAAAAAAGGGGACGCAAACCGCGTCCCCTTTGAACATTGCTCGAGATTAGGCTGTCACTTCGATCACTTCGGAAACTTCGATCAGATCGCCTGGTTCAAATTCGTCAAAACCATTGAGGTTGATGCCGCATTCAAAGCCTTGCATGACTTCACGCACATCGTCTTTGAAACGTTTAAGCCCTGCAATCGTGCCTTTCCAAATTTCTTTTTTGGCGCGGATCACTTTGGCTTTGCCGTTTCGCATCAGTTTACCCTCGAGTACGTATGAACCAGCGATGTTACCGCCAGCTTTTGGTACTTTGATAATCATACGAACTTCGGCTTTACCAATCAGGCGTTCCTCGAAAACAGGTTCGATGGTGCCACGAATCATTTTTTGCACATCTTCGATTAACTCGTAAATGATGCGGTACGTTTTGATTTCGACTTTTTTCAAGTCCGCCATTTTCTTGACGCTACCCGAAGCGGTCACGCTGAAACACATGATTTTGGCACCTTCGGCAGTACTGGCAAGCAGCACATCACCTTCGGTTGGTGCACCAATACCAGCCAGCAAGATATTGACACTGACTTCGTCGTTGTTTTCTCGGGCTAAAATGCCATTTAATGCCTCGAGTGAACCTTGAGTGTCAGCACGGACAACCAGTGTGACCACGCGTTTTTCGACCAGCACTTCGCCCGGTCTTCCCAGCAATTGCTCGAGTGACATGGCAGCACTTTGGCTTTGTAAGCGCTTGGCAGCGGCTTTCGCAGTAGCTGCGTCCACTCGGGCTTGTTTAGTGGTTTCAATAATTTCTCGAGCTTCGTGTTCGTTTTTGGCTCGAGCCACCAATTCACCAGCCACTGGGGTTTCCGAGAATCCAAGAATTTGTACAGCTGTACCTGGTGTGGCACTATTGATGCGTTCGCCAAAGCCATCGGTCATGGCACGAATTTTGCCGTACAATTCGTCTACAACGACAAAATCAGATACCTCGAGGGTGCCTTCTTGTACCAGCACAGTGGCAAGTACACCAGCTTGTTTATCCACTTTGGCTTCGATAATCACACCTTTGAAAACACCTTCTGGGTCGGCGCGGAGTTCTTCGAGTTCGGCGAGTAACAAGATATTCTCGAGTAATTTATCAATACCTTCGCCTGTTCGGGCACTGATTGGCACAGCGATGGTATCGCCACCAAAGGATTCTGGCACAAGTTCGACCTGCATTAAATCGGTCATGACTTTGTCCACATTAGCATTGGGTAAATCTATTTTATTAATTGCCACAATAATTGGCACATTGGCAGCTTTAGCATGGGCAATGGCTTCTCGAGTTTGTGGGCGCAAACTTTCAGAAGCAGCAATCACAATCACAGCAATATCAGCAACACTGGCACCTCGAGCACGAATGCTGGTAAAAGCTTCGTGACCTGGGGTATCAATAAAAACAACTTTGCCACCCGAAGTAATGGCTTCAAAAGCTCCGACGTGCTGGGTGATACCACCCGCTTCTTTTTCGGCAACTTTGGTTTTACGAATGTAATCTAATAAACTGGTTTTACCATGATCTACATGCCCCATGATGGTGACCACAGGTGGGCGCAACGGAATAATTTTAGCAACAACAGGTTCAGGGGCGGCAACCACAACAGGTTCTGCGGCAGCCGCTTTGCCCTTTTTTGTTGTTTCGGGTTTAGCAGTTTCCTTGACCGCTGGGGCAGCAGCTTGTTTGGCTTCATCAGCAATTAAGCCTTTGACCAGCTCAGCGGTTTCTTCATCAATGGTACTCGAGGCGGTTTTAGCGTCCACACCCATTTCGTGCAGAATCTCGAGCATTCGCTTACTGTCCACATTAAGGTCTTTAGCAAGCGCGTGAATGCGAATTTTGGACATAGTACCTCCGGGGTTGAGGTGAAAGGTTAAAAGGTTTGGGCTTAAAGTAATTGTGCTTCATGGTGACTTTTTGCTTTTGTCTTTTCTACGTTCACCTGAATAAAAAAATTAGTTTCTCATGGGATTCTCGAGGTCTAAATTTCAGACCGAATGTTCACAAGATGAGCTTAGGGTTGAACTTCAAGTAATCTTGAAGTTGTAGCAGGAACAATAAACCAAGTTTCGAGTGCTGTGGCTAAAAGTGCAGCCTGTGTCTTTGAAACACGCATCAGGGCTTTTGGGGTGCGACATTGCTGGTTAGCGCAAATGTACAAACCCCGACCAATCATGTGTCTCGCGGCATCAATATGAATCACACCTGAAGCATCTCGAGCCAATCGCAGCACCGCACTTTGGGTTAATCTCGAGCGGCACACCACACATGTCCGAATCGGGATTCGTTTCCCGTCTTCAGACCATTGCTTATGTGGTGCGCGAGGTGCTTTCATGGTTTAGTCCTTACTGCTTCTCGAGTCGGTGGTTTCACCATCTGGGCTGGCACTGAATAAAGCCGCAAAACGGTCGCGTGCTCCCGAGGCTGCTTTGCCACCATCTTGTGAAGCTTTTTCCATAGCCGCATCAAGATCGGACACATTGGCAGTTTCTTGCAGATCTATTTTGTAACCTGTTAATTTAGCAGCCAAACGAACATTCTGACCGCCTTTACCAATGGCTAAGGACAACTGATCGGCTGTGACAGTCACCCGAGCTTCTTTGCCTTCGGTATCAATTTCGATATTACCAACCTTGGCTGGCGATAAGGCATTTTTAATAAATTCTCGAGCGTTGGTATCAAATTGAATCACGTCCACACGTTCACGTCCGATTTCGGCTGTGACAGCTTGAATCCGAGCACCACGATGCCCAATACAAGCACCAATCGGGTCTACATTGCTGTTACGGCTGGAAACAGCAATTTTGCTGCGCTGCCCAGCTTCACGGGCAATGGCTTTGACTTCGACCGTACCATCGGCAACTTCTGGCACTTCTTGACGCAACAAGTGCATTAACAACTCTGGGGCACCTCGAGAAGCCAAAATACTTGGACCACGGTTGGTCATAGCAACTTCTTTGAGATAAATCTTGGTTCTGGCTCCACCAATTAAACGCTCACCAGGGATTTGTTCCTTTGGTGGCATAATCGCTTCGCCACGACCCAATTCAACAAAGACATTACCTTTGTTATCCACCCGAGCGACACTGGCTGTTAAGACTTCACCTTCACGGTCTTTGTATTCGTTAAAGACCACACTGCGTTCGGCTTCACGCATTTTTTGGGTTAAGACTTGCTTAGCATTTTGTAAAGCAATACGGCTAAAACCCCATAAGCCATCACTGTCTTTATCTTTGCCTTTTAATTTCTCGCGTTCAACAGGAAATTCCATTTCCATGCCAATTTCTACATCTGGGTCAAGTACAAGGGCATCGGCAAAACTAATTTGTGTGTTTTCATCTTCGACTTTTTCAACAACCTCTTTGATGATCAATACCTCGAGGTCGCCACTTTCAGGGTCAAGCGAAACTTCCACCCGTTTACCCGGTTCGACACGTTTCATGTAGGTGTCTTGCAAAGCCTCCTCAAAGGCTTTCATGAGTGCCATTTTGTCCATACCTCGAGAAATAGCGAGTTCCTCGAGTGCGGTTACGAATTCTTTTTGTTGGTCTTTGGTCATAGTAGCTTCTAGCTTTTGGCTTCTAAGGTTGAGTTAGAAGTGTTCAGCATGCCTCCTTTGGTTTGTGAGTACCAAGAATCGGTTGGAAGGTTTGACTTGCCCCGTTTACCTTTTCTTTTTCCTCTAAGTTCTTACCTATGCCGATCTGGAAAGTTGTTACTCGTGCCGATCTGGAAAGTTGTTACTCGTGCCGATCTGGAAAGTTGTTACTCGTGCCGATCTGGAAAGTTGTTACCTGTGACGATCTGGAAATTCGGTTAAATGTGCATCTATACCAGCCAGTGGAAAGGTTCGACGTTCTTCTTTGTCACCTTCTAAAGTCACAGTTTCAGCTGTCACATCAACGATTTTGCCAACAAAACCACCAACACCAGCCACTTTAACTTTGGCTTTCAAACCCAGCATCCGTTCAAAATGACGTGCCCGTAACAACGGACGCTTCCCACCAGGTGATTCAAACTCGAGTCGATAAGCACTTTCTATAGGGTCAAGCCGATCAAACTCTAAACTCACCACTCGGCTAGACCGTTCTAAATCGGCAGTCGCAACAGGGGTTTCATCGAATTTATCTATCCGAATCAGCACTGTTGTACTTTGCTTACCACCATTCATTTGAACCTCGAGAACTTCGTAACCTAACGGCTCGAGGACGCTTTTAACAATTTCTGTGATGTCCGCGATAACCCACCTCACTCTCCGCTCGAGTGCTGTGCGAACCGCTCGAGCTTTCATTACTCAAGCCGTACTTTCAAAAAAAGAAGGCGGGTTTAATAACCCGCCTCGAAAGGACTCGAGGAACAACTGCCAAGTAGTATAGCGGGTTTTGTGGGGGCAAACAACCCCAAGTACCTGAGCTGCACTTAACCCCAAGTTCCCGTACCCGAGCAACATTCAACCCCAACCTACAGTATTTGGAGCGCTATTGGTGAGGTTTGATAAGTTCTTCATACAATTCTTGCTAAATCCATGTAAAGTTTTAGCAGGAGAAAATGCCAATGGATTATGTTCGTCGTCCGATACCTGCTTCGCAGCAGTCCACTAAAACAGAGCAGCGTAAAACGCCAACACACAAACCTGCGCCCCAAGCGCATATTGTGCATCCTATCCGTATACCAACAATCGAAAACGAGCAAACGCAAAAACCAGTTTCTGAACAAACTTTGCAACGCCGCCCGCAAACCGAAATTCAGCGTCGCTCGCAACCAGAAATCCAACGCCGCCAACAACATGCTGAACAAAGCCAAAAAGCTGTACAACATGTTGAAGCCTTAAAAGCTGGGGTGGCAATTAACCGCCAAGCACTCAATGCTGAAGTCGGTTCTATGCAAGAAGCAGCCAAATTACGTCAACAATTTGGGGCAACTCCGCAAGCACCCAAAAACACAGCGAGTCTCGAGAACAGTCTGCGCCGACCCAATGTGCCTTTACAACGTGGGCAAAACGCAACATTGGCAGGGGTTGCCGAGCATTTTATTGCTGAAACCAATGCCATGAAAGCCTCTCGAGAACCACAACACAACATTATTCAGCGCATCAAAGCGGCTGGTGGCACATTGGTCAAATATGCTCGAGCCACCAATTTTAATGCTCCTGAGCTTGCTGCTGCCATTCAACGATTTATTGACCCAGTAGAAAATGCAGCCGCTCGTACCAGTGTATTTTCGGCAATTGGAACTGCGCCTAGTTTAACCCTTGAGTTACAACGAGCCTTAGCTGCCAGTGATGAAAATCTGGAAATGCAGCGAAAAGCCTTACAAGGCACTGGAGACGGCGAAGATAGCCAAACCAGTATCGCTGATCAAATTGCGGCTCGAGTCAACGGTGGGCAACCATTACCTGTGCATATTCGTAAACAACTTGAGTTACATTTCAATACCAACCTGAGCAAAGTTCGTATTCATACTGATGGCACCGCTAACGAACTCAGCAAAAAAGTCAATGCACTGGCTTTTACCACTGGGAATCATATTTTCTTTCAAGCAGGACAATACAATCCCGATTCTCCAAGTGGTTTTGAATTACTTGCCCACGAAGTTACCCATACGCTGCAACAAAGCCAAGGACAAGTTGGTGCAGGTATAGATGCCAACCCAAGTTTAGAAGCCGCCGCTGTGCAAGAAGGTCAAAAAGCCGCCAGTAACAAAAGCACCCTTGAACAAAAAGCGCAAAGTGCTGCACCCAATTCTTTTGCCGATTTTGCAGGTTTCCCAAAACCACTCGAGCAAACAGCCCAACCTGAAACAACTAAACCAACTGCGACCTCGAGTGTGCAGCGTTTGGTTGCCCCAAGTCTGCAACGCACCACCAGTCAAGACAAAATCGAACAAGCTGTGGCTGCCTTATTTAAAGCAATGGATGGCATTGGCACCGACGAAGCTGCCATTATGCGGGCTTTGTCTGGCAAGACAGCTTTTGAATTAAAAGCCATTCAAGATACCTATAAAGCTCGGTATAACCGCAGCTTAAAAGCCGATTTAGAAGATGAACTCAGCGGCGATGATTTATCTAAAGCATTAGCACTTCTGAACGCCGTTGGTGCAAACCCCATTCGTAGCGCTCCAGCCGCAGCCAGCAGCGCAGTCCAAGATGCAAAAACCCTCCGCACTGCTATGGCAGGTGTTGGTACCGACGAAGCTGCTATTCACCGCGTTTTTGCAGGCAAAACCCCGCAACAAATTAAACTCATCCGAGATACTTACGAAAAAACATACACCCGTGACCTAAAAGCAGATTTAGAGATTGAACTCAGTGGGGCAGATTTACAAAAAGCCTTAAAAGCCCTTTCAGTCGTCGGTGCTCGAGCCACAGTTGTACCAACTGCTGGACAAAGTTATCAGATTAACCAAAATGCCATCGCTGCTGGTCAATTACACGATGCCATGGCAGGTGTTGGTACAGACGAAGCCAAGATTTTACGAATCCTGAAAGGCAAAACACCAGCTCAATTACAAGCCATTCAAGCCGAGTATCAGAAAAAATATAAAACCAGTTTGTTGGTGGCTTTACGCAACGAATTATCAGGTGATGAGTTATCACAAGCCTTACAACTGCTTGGTGCAGGCGATGCAAAAGTCACATTCTCCAAAGAAATCAATGCAGCTGCCGATAAACTTTTCAAAGCCACGGATGGTCATGGCACCGATGAAACTGCTATTTATGATGTGCTCGAGAACAAAACCCCAGAGCAAATTAAACAAATTATCGCTGCTTACCGCGACCATTACCGCCGTGATCTCGAGGCGGATTTACGCAGCGAATTAAACGCTGATGAATTTGCTGTGGTTTTACCTGCTTTACGTGGCAAAGGTTTACCAGCTAATCGTGCCAAAAGTGCTTTAGCGCGATTGTACGACAGCATCCACTGGTATGGCGATGACGAAGACCAAATCGAAGAAACCCTGGCTAAACTCAGCCCAGCCGAAATTCAAGAACTACGCAACCTCGCAAAAAATAATCCTCAAGCCAAAGCCAAACTGGATCGAGTTCTGAGCAACCTTGGTGGTACCGATTTAGCGGTTACCAAAGCTTTAATAAGCGGCGACAAAGCCACTGCCAGCGCAGCTCGGATTGCCCAAGCCATTGAAGGCTTAGGCACCAACGAAGCCAAAGTCTACAAATACCTGCAAGAAAAAGTAGATCAATACCTCGAGACTGATGTCAAACCTGCGCTCGAGACAAAATTTGCCAACAACCCAGCTCAATTAAAACTTGAACTCGAGAAAGCCCGTCAATCTTTCTTAAAACAAATTCAAACAGCCTATAAAGCCAAAACTGGGCGCACTTTAACTGCTGATATTGCAGATGATTTTAGTGGTGCCGAAAAAGACCAAGCCAATGCCTTAGCCAAAGGCGATAAAGCTGCTGCTAGTGCTGCACGGATTCAAGAAGCAGCCGAGGGTTGGGGCACCAATGAAGCTGCTATTACTGCCGAATTAAAAGGTAAAAGCCAAGAAGAACGCGCCGAAATTATGGCGAAATTTGCCAAGCAGTACGGTGCGGCATACAAACCACAATTTACCGAGCAATTTATCGCAGATTACCGCGCTAAACAGCAAAAAGCTTTCCTAGACCAATACATGGCGCAACGCCCTAATCAAAATCGTCAGCAACTGCTACCCGCTGCTTTACAAGCTTTTAACCAAAAAGCTCGAGCCGAAGCCGAAAAAGCTTTTGATCCAAGCGATCCAAAGAAAATGCAGCAAGTGATTTTAGCCATGTTCAATGACGAACTAAGTGGTACCGATCTTGTGGTAGCTAACCAAAACCTGAATACTGGCAAAACCGATGATGATCTCGCTTTACAAATTGCTATCGAAGGCGCAGGTACCGACGAAGCAGCCATCAAAGAAATTCTCAAGGGCAAAAGCAAAGCCGAAATTCAAGCCATTGGCATTGCCTATAAAAAACGCACAGGACGCGACTTACAAAGCGACTTGTTCACACCCGAATGGGGTTTTGCAGAACTTGACGGACGCGATGCTTTTGAAGCCAAACAAGCCCTTGAAGGAACACCCGTTACAGCCGAAGATTTCCGTCGTCAAGCTGCCGCCCGAGAAGCCTTTGAACGCAGCGACAACAGTACATTCTCGAGTTTCTGGATGGGCTTTAGCGAAAAACTCGGCTTTACCAGCAAAGGTAGCCAACTTGACGACACCACCCAACGGGTTCGCAGTATGTTCCAAGAAGTCCGTGACAGCAACGGCAAAATAACGTACACACTCAAACCAGAATTTACCCAAGAAGATGTGGCTCGAGTGGCTGCATACCAACAAACCGATACCCAAAACTATATTGAAGCCAAAACCACAGTCACCGAAGCCTTAAAAACAGGTGGCGAAATCCTGGTTGCCGCTTTGGTAACTGTATTAACCGAAGGCGCAGCCTCACCGTGGTTGGTGGCTGCCCTCAGTGGTATTGCGGGTACTGCCACAGGCATTGGCATTCAATATGGCATGGACAGCAATGCTTATGGCAAAAGCAGCATTTCCGTAGATGCCTTAAAAGGCGCACTCGAGACAGCCTTAACAGCAGGACTTGCTAAAGGCTTACCCATCAGTAATGCCATCGAAGAAATGGCAGTTAAATTTGGCGATCAATTCACCAAAAATGCGTTACGTAAACTTGCCACCAGTGTTGTCCAAAAAAGCACAACTGCAGCCATCAATGGCGCAGGCAAGAAAACCATTGACAATATTCTCAACGATGATAATTGGCGTAAAGGTGCAGCCGAATACTTCCAAGCCATTTTTGTAGACGCAGGTATTGCAGGTGTTAAAAGCGGTTTAAGTACCGCTGCAACCACCGTCCTTAAAGACTTTGCCACCACAGGTTTAAGCAAAGCCGAAATCAAAAATGCCCTAATTGCCAAAGCCAGCGAAAAAGCCATAGAGAACAGCGTCTCTGAAGCAGCAAATTACATCAATAATTTACTCGAAGGGAAAGATAATCAGCGTTTCGAGGACATCCTTGGTAGTATTTTACAAAAAACCCTCAAAGACACTGTTAAAGGTTTAGGCGAAGATCAAATCGAAACTTTTGTGCTGACCACACGATTTAAAATTCTTGCCAATGTTGCCATTAACAACTCCGACCAAAGCACTGTAACGGACATTATTGTGCGCCAAGTGCAAACACTGAATTTGCAAAACAGCAAATACGAAGATGTGCTCAAAAATCTTGACCAAAGACAAATCTCGGCATTAATGTTACTGGTCAACGATGCAAAACAAAAAACCAAACTCGAGGAACTCGAGGATATCCGCGAACGCATTAAAACCAATAACCCTGAAGGTGCCTTACTAACCCCTGACTTGCGTGACCCACCACCTGCAACGCAAACACAACAGCAAGTTCCAGTACAACGCGACCGCCTAGCCGATGGCATGATCAGCGACCCCAGTGCTGCCCTGAATCTGGTTGGTGGCACAGCCCTCGAGCCAATGCGACGCAACAGCCTCGAAGCACATTTTAATACAGACCTTGGCGATATCCGCATTCACCAAGGCACCGATGCCAATACTCGAGCCAAAGCCTTAGGCGCAAATGCTTTTACACAAGCTAACCATATTGTGCTTGGCGAAAATGCCAATCTCGAAAACGATGCTTTGCTGGCTCACGAAGTCTCACATTCTTTACAACAACGTGATGGCAAAGTAGAAAAAGGGATTGACCAATCCCCAGAACTCGAAGATCAAGCCACAGCCGCAGGCACAGCTTTTACACAAAGAAAACCTCGAGCTAAACGAACTGGTGTCCAAGCAAAAAGCAGCAGTGTGGCTGCACCAAAACCAGAAACTCGAGTGGTTAAACCAGAATCGGCTGTCAGTAGCGAAAAACCTATCGCAACAAAAGCTAAACCATCAAGTAAAGCAAAAAAGAGTGCAAAACCTATTGCTGATGAACCCGTTGCTGCAAGCAAAGCAAAACCTGCCAGTAAAGGTAAACAAACCCCTAAAACTGCCAAAAGCCCCGCTGCAAACAATGCAGTCGCGGCAACCCAAGCAGCAACCACCCAAGCACCAGCCGCTATGCAAGCCAATATCAAAGCCAATACATTGGCATTTGCACCCATTCCTAAACTCGAAGAAATTGATCCAAAAGAACAAAGCAAACTTTTAAAAGAACAAGACCAATCCATTGCCACAGCCAACAGCACCTTACAGAATTTACGTAAGCATGCCAAAAAATTTGAAACCCACAGTGCAAAACTCACAGCACAAATTAAAAAAGCAGCCACAACAGCTAAGACTATGGTCAGTCAAAGCGGTTCACAACAAAAACAACAAATCAATAACCAAATGAGCGCTCTGATTGCCCAAGCCCGAGCCAAAGGACAAGCCAGTATTGCTAAAAGTAATGCTGATGCCAAAGCCAAAATTGCCAGTCTGCCAGGCATTACCAACGCTGCCAAACAAGCCATTACCAGCAACCACCAACAAACAGTCACTGCCTTAAAAGCCAAACTCGAAGCGCAACGCCCACTGATTACTCAAAAATACGAGGATACCCGCGAGAAATACGTAGCTGCCGCACAACCCGCTGGTGCTGCCGCGAATAGTGTTGCTACTGCTCGAGCTGAAACGCACCGCAGCGCAAAAACCGATGAAGGCTGGCTCGAGAAAGCTGCCAGTTACACTGACTTTGGTGCAGGACCACACCCAAATGATGTCCTTGATGCAAGAGCCGATGCTGATATCCAAACAGGTAAAGCCTACGCCAGCCCAGATGGTTACACCAAAGCCGCCCTAGAAGCCTTCGAGGAATCCAAAGCAGGTATCCCACAAGATTTTGAAAACATCAAAACCGCTGCTTACGACCCACTCGAGAAAGTTCTACTTAGTACCAAAGACAACGCCATCAAAGCTTTAGAAGCCAGCGAAAGAAGCACCAAACAACAACTCGAGCAAACCCGTGCCCAAATGGAAAGTGCTATGAAAGCCCAACTCGAGGGCGTTGTGCAACAATTAACTGGTCAGAAAACCAGTTTAGTCAGCACCATAGATGCCATTATTAAACAAAGCATTAGCGGTATTGACACACAAAGTAGCAGCCAAATTCAAGGAGTCCAAAAAGCTTTACGCAGCGCCGCTGGTGGTGTGCAAAAAAGCATTGATGTTTTAGAAACTCAAATGCGTGGTAAACGCGCACCAAAACCCGCCGTACTGAAGAAAATGCTCAGACAAATTGAAAAAAGTGTTACCAGCACAGTTCAAAAGACCTTAAACCAAACCAGTAAAAGTGTCAGTACCAGTAGCAAAGAATTTGCTAACACTGCAAAAACCAGTGTTGCTGGTATGCGATCAACCACACAACAAGGTCTAAAAAGCGCCAAGCAAAGCGAACAACAATTGATTCAAAGCCTCACCCAACTAGTACAGAGTGCCGCCACGGCATACACCAATTTCCAAACAAGCCACAAAACCAGCAGCACTCAAACCCAAACCCAAACAATCACCGAATTTACGCGTATCCTCACAGGTTCAGATACCGCCTTTAAAACAGCACTAGATAGCCTAGCCGACAGCCTCGAGAAAGCTGCCAAAGGGTATGGAGAAGGATTACTTGAACATGCTAACAGTGCTAAATTCACAGGTATTTTACTCGAGAAAGAAGCTACTGCTGCAAAAGAAGTAGCCCCTCGCTGGAAAAGCCTCGTTAAAATCCTGTTAATCATTGTTGTGATTGTTGTTGTAGCCCTAGTCATCGGACCAGCCGTGATAGGTGCAGTCGGAGCCTTTGCCGCCAGTGCTGTTGGAGCAGGAGCACTTGCCACCGCCATTGGTGCAATTGTAGGCGGAGCAATTGTTGGAGCCTTATCAGGCGCAGTTATCCAAATGGGCAACAATGCCATTGATGGTAAAAACTTATTAGACGGTGTAGGTCAAGCCATGATTAGCGGCGCAATTAGCGGCGCAGTAGGCGGCGGACTTGGCGCAGCCTTCGCAGGTGGTGCAAATGCCGCAGCCATGTCCTCGAGATCGGTATTACAAGCCATTGGTACAAAAGCCAACAGTTACGCAGGCAAAATGGTACTTGACCAACTCAACGGTGTAATCAGCGGACAATTCACCAGTTTAGTCACCACAGGAAAATTCCAAAGTTTCAGCGACATGCTCAAAGACCCCAGCACTTACATTGGCTTTGCCACCAGTGCTGCCACTACCAGAGGCGGCGGACCAACTCGAGCCAACACCAACGCAGCCGATGTCAACGCACCAAAAGTTAATGTGGATGTCAACGCACCAAAAGTTAATGTGGATGTACCAAATGCACCTCGAGCTAATGCAGATGCACCAGTAGCCGCCAAACCCTCGAGAATTGAAGCTGTACAAAACCGTATTGAAGGTATTCAAAATAGATTTACCAAAGCTGGTGAACGTGTTGGACAAACAGCGGGTGTTCGAGTCACCGATGCTGTGGGAATCCAAGCAAAAATTCCAACCCGTGAAAATCCGAGCCTTAAACCTGGCGAACAACGAATTGTTACCAACGATGGTCAAACCCGTATCGAAATCGCTCCAGGCACCAAAGACACCGTTTCAGGCAAAACTGACCTTGAAGTACACCGTGAGACAGCAGTACAAGATATTCGCAATGGCAGAACAAGCACAAGACAAGGCGAATTAGCACTTGAAACGGCAAAACATCGTGATATGGCAGCATGGCGTTTAGAAGAAGCTGCGAAATTACCTGATGGCAGCCCCGAGAAACTACGTCTTTTAAGCGAAGCAACTGATTACATTGCTCGAGCAAATGAATACGAAAAGATGGGGCAAGCAGCAAATCCTAAAAAAGGCAGTGGTACTGGCGAAATCAACGCTAAGAATGGTATTCATAACGAAAACTTTAAAGCCGACGCTGGTGTTGAAGTTACAAAATCTATTCAAGACCTCGAGTTACCCAACGGCAAAAAATACAAAACCATTGATGAATTGCTAGTTGATTATGATTTAACTACTGCCAATGATGGAAATTTACAATTGCGGCAACGCTCTGTAGATATCACTGATGATAATGCCCTTCGTATTCGGTATGATGCCACTGGTAAACCAATTGCTATTGAACCCGCAAGTACTAAACCCGTTAAGCGTGCTACACACCATACAGATTCTGATTTAACATTGACTGGAGATAAGGCTGTTGACACAAACCAAGCACCTTATCGTGACCAAACAAGTGCTGAACGTAGCAATGTCTCATCAGGAAAGCAAAACGAAGACTATAATAAAGGTCGTAGTCGTAAAGCCCAAGAAAAAGCAACAGCCGAGAAAACGGGTGGCGAAAATTACACAGATACTCCCGAATGGAAACAAGCTCATGCTGGCATGATCGAACAAACTCGTTTAATTGGCGAAGAAGCAGCCCATGCGTTCATTAAGGGGCATTTTGGTGAACAAGCCGAATTGGTTTATGGCGGACCTAATAAAGGCTCGAGCAGTGGTGATTTTGACCAAGTTTGGAAAGTCACTAAAGCTGATGGCAGCATCGAATATATTGTAGTAGAAGCAAAAGGTGGTTCAGCACAATTAGGCTCAAGAGAAGCAGGTAATCCAGATTATCGTTTCCAACAAGGTACTCCTGAATATTTTGAATCTGTTCGCAACAATATGAGTAGAAACAAAAAAGATGGTCTTGCACAGCGTACTGGTGATGATTTACAAGTTGCTATGCAAAATGGTCAAGTACGTTACTTGCATGTCGAAACACCCATTGTTAAAGACGCATCTGGTCAAGCGGTCATTGGTAAAACCAGTGTACGAGAATTTGATCTTTCGATTAGACCAACTGTAGATGCAACCACAACATCGAATACAGCTCCTGTAGTCAGACCAACTACCGAACCTGGCACGACCGCACCCAAACCAGCTACGAACCCTGTTACTACAAGCAACTCAATACACCCAAACACCAAAACATTAGTCGAAACCAACCCTGAACAAGTCACCCGTTTACAAGAATATGTCAAAGACCCTCTTGAATTAGAAAGTTGGCTATCTATACCAGGGGTAAAACCAGATGTCCTCGAGCGTATTTTTACACTTTGCCAAGATCATGATGTCTCTTTTGAACAATTCAAAGATATATGGGCTTTTAACAAACCCACACCCGAACAATTAGCAGATCGTTCATTCAAATGGCCCATCAACGACGGTGCACTTGGCGAAGTGCAACGTACTGAAATTGCTAGTGGTACGCTGATTGACCGTTATGGTGCAACAAGAGGTTCTTTTGTATCCCCTGCTGGTTATGCCAACGCAACAACAAAAACATTTGAATATACAAAATACTCACACGCTGAACGTGCATTACCAGCCGCACCTAACGAAGCCGATTATCATGTTTACTTAATTGTAAAGCCAATCACTGCTGACAAGGCAATTGCTGCACCTTGGTTTGGGGAACTAGGAGGCGCAACACAGTTCAAACTATCAGACGGCAATATCCAAAAATACTTAGATTCTGGGGATATTATTGAAATCCCAGTCAGTAAACTTCAAAACCCAGTTAGGACAAATGAATGACTCGAGATACTCTGATCAATGCTTTAGATAAATTAGGTGTGTCAAGAAGTTCTTATGCTTTTGATAATGAATTGCCTGATGTTGATTTACTTGGACAAATTGGTGGTCGGTGGAGTTTATATTTTGTTGAAAGAGGCAAATTAGATATTGTCCAGCAATTCTCGAGCGAAGCTGCGTTATACGAATTTTACTTTGAAGATGCTGCTAAAAAACAAGTGCAGCGCATTAAATCTGAATCCTTGAGTCAAACTGATATTTTTAATTTACTCGAGCAAGCTCAGAACATTCCCAAAAAAAACACTGAGAATTGGCGTGACCAATTAATTCCTTGGCATTTTGCAGATTCAGAATTTGATGAAACAATTCAGTGGGCGCACAGGCGTGTAGAGCATACCCAAAAAATGCTCGAGCTTTATTTGAACAGAGAAAAACTGGCACAAGATACAGACCGTCTGCGTTCTTTGTCAAAAAACGCGCTCGAGGCTGCGATTGTTGGCTTTCTTGCTGAAACGCATTCTCAAAACGTTTATCAAGACCTCAATTTAAGTGCTTATGCGGGAACACAACTCTGCGGAACATTTATCCACGTTCCAGAAGGTGAAAAGTACCAAATTAATTGGCTTATGAACGGTCCACTCGAGGCAGTACGCACACCCGTTGATGCACAGGCATTGCCCTCATATTTTCAGCAAGCCATGTATTGCGCCTTTATTTGCCGCAACATCAAGATTTTAGATCAACTTGCCCAGTTGCCACTCGAGCCTCTTGAGAACGCTACGAACAGCCCAACGCCAGCGCATTTACATTTGATGTTACAAGCTTTTCAACAATTTTGGCTTGGTCATACTGCGATTGCTTTACAACTCAGCAACCAAGCGATTGAATCTGTGCAGAACTTGATTGGTGCTCAACAAACCCTGACTTGGCGCGAAGCCTTTTATCGTGATGTGACAATACCTAATGCTCAATTATTCCAACTGGCTATTGCCGAAAAAACAACTAGCACAGAATTTAATGCAAAGCTCACCGAAGCCCTTTTAGCGTTTAGTCAGTGCATGAAAACCCATGAAAATTTATTTGATGATTGGAATTATTATTTTCACCTCGGAGCACTTGCTTGGGCATCTTTAGCACAAGATCGTGGACTTGAAATTGATGTGATTTCAGATTACGTGCCAAGTTTCTTGTATCAGGGAAAGTTCGCTTCGCAAAAAGTAAATCAGTAAGCTGCTTGGCGTAGTCATCCGCTCAAATGGCGTATCGCTCGAGATACTGCAATCTTTGTAGACTACCTCTCATGAAATTACCGATTGCAGAGTTCTGGTTATTACTGCGGCGTTATCTGATACCGCAGGGAACTCGAGTGGCTTGGATGAGCTTATTTTTACTGCTCGGTATTGGTTTGCAAGTGCTCAATCCACAAATAGCTAGGCGTTTTGTGGATGCTACCCAAAACACTGGTGATACCAGCAATTTAACTGTTTTGGCAGTGCTTTTTATTATTGCCGCTTTGGTCTCGAGTGGGTTACGTGCTGTTGCAGCCTATGTTTCTAACGATGTGGCTTGGCGTTCGACCAATGCACTACGTGCCGATTTAGCTGCCCATACACTCAATTTAGGCATGGATTTTCATAAGTCACGCCCACCTGGCGAAATGATTGAACGCATCGATGGCGATGTCAATGCCTTATCGGGGTTTTTCTCGAGTTTTGTGGTCAGTTTAGGCGGCAATGCTTTACTGCTGATTGGCGTGCTACTGGCATTAACCATTCAAGATTGGCGTTTGGGTTTAGCTTTTACTGTTTACTCGATTATTGGCGCGATTGTTTTAACACTCTCCTCGAGATTTGCCACTGCTTGGCAAGAAGAACGCGAAAAAGCGGCTCAGTTCTACGGTTTTCTTGGTGAAGTCTTAAATGCCACCGAGGACATCCGAGGCAATGGTGCTGTTGCTTGGGTGCTGCGACGCATGCGGCTCGAGATGCGAGCTTTATTTCAGGTGCGCTTAAATGCCAATATCAAAGGAAGCATTGTTTGGGGAGCCAGTATTATTTTCTGGGTTACAGCCGACGCGTTAACCTATGGTCTTGGCTCGAGTTTTTACCGTGATGGTACACTCAGCTTAGGTGCAGTGTACATGGTCATGCACTACGCTTGGATGGTTGCTGAACCAATAGATCGTTTTCGACAACAGATGCAGGAATTGCAACGTGCCGAAGCCAGTATTGCCAGAGTCCGAGAATTGTTCGCTTTTCAACCAAGTATTGTCACTGGCGTAAAATCCCTACCAAAGCAAACAGGTGGTTTACCAGTGTATCTCGAGCACGTTTCATTTGCTTACGAAGATAATGTGTTGGTTTTAGACAATGTCAATCTGCAACTCGAGGCAGGCAGTGTTCTGGGTTTACTTGGGCGAACAGGCAGTGGCAAAACCACTTTGGCACGTTTATTATTTCGTTTTTACGATCCACAACAAGGTAGTGTGCAAATTGCAGGGCAGGATATTCGGCACTTTGATTTAGCACAGTACCGCGCTGGTATCGCCTTGGTTACACAAGATGTGCAATTGTTCCAAGCCACTTTGCGCGATAACCTCACCTTTTTTGACACCACAATTTCGGATACGCGTTTACTCGAGGCGCTACATTCCTTGGGTTTAGCTGATTGGTTTGCTGCTTTACCAAAAGGCTTAGATACAGCTTTAACTGCCGATTCTTTATCTTCTGGCGAAGCTCAATTGGTCGCTCTTGCTCGGACTTTTCTCCGCGATCCTAAGCTGATTATTCTTGATGAAGCCTCAGCTCGATTAGACCCCGCCACCGAACATCACTTAGAACGTGCCTTAGATAAATTACTCGAGCATCGAACCGTTATTATTATTGCTCACCGCTTAAAAACTGTCGAACGAGCCACGCATATTCTGGTATTGCAACAAGGTAAGGTACTGGAATTTGGTCAACGCCAAGCACTGGCACGTAATCCAAACTCGAGTTTTGCTGAACTGCGTCGCGTTGGACTTGAAGAGGTACTGGTATGACATCCCCGACAACTCGAGAATCCAAAAAGCCCGTAGCCTCTGTTTGGTTTTTTCTGGCTCGTTTGATTGCTTTTTCTAAAGGCTGGTACGCCCTCAATGTGGTTTTTTGGGTCGGTGTTTACACCTTGCCACTGATTCCTGGGTACATGGCAAAACTCTTTTTTGATGCTTTACAAAAAGAAAACCCAACTTGGAATGGTATTCCATACACCGTGCAAATGCTGGTGGCATTGGTGCTGATGTTTGGTGTGGTACAAGTATTAACCATCCTTTCGGGTGTGGCAGTTAATATCCCTTGGCGTTTTCGCTCGAGTGGTTTGTTGCGTTTAAATATCATGCGACGAATTTTTCAAATGCCTGGTGCTAAAGCATTTGATAACACCATTGGAGAAACCTTAAACACCTTGCGTGACGATGCCGAAGAAGCCGAAAATGCAGGCGATTGGACACTGGATATCATTGGGCAAAGTGCCTACATGATTATTGCGATTGGCATATTACTTTCAATAGATACAGCTTTAACGTTATATGTTTTTTTACCACTGATTGTTGTTACATTAATTAGTTACCGCGCACGTAGTCGGCTCGAGCAATTGCAAAAAGCGGCTCGAGAAAAAAGCAGTTTTTATACTTCCTTACTTGGCGAGGTGTACCAAAGCGTACAAGCCATCCAAGTGGCAAGTGCCGAAAAAAATGTGCTTACCCAACTCGAGATTCGTTCGCAATCGCGGCAACGTGCCATGCTCCGCAACGTTGCACTGAATCAAGCACTGGGTGTGTTCTCGAGCAACATTGTTTCGCTTGGAACAGGTTTAATTTTGTTATTAGCTGGTACGAAAATGCGCTCAGGAGAATTTACAGTTGGCGAATTTAGTTTATTTGTTTTGTACTTGTGGGAAGTTGGGCATCACACCGAATTCTTTGGTAATTTTATGGCAACAGTACAACGAGCTGGTGTGGCATTTACCCGTATGCTTGGTTTAATGCAAGGCGAAACCTCGAACGCCCTGATTGCCAACCAACACATTGATATTCGTCGTGACCCAACACCACTCGAGCCTCGAGTCAAAACCATACAAGACGAATTAGAAGTTTTCGCGGCAAAACAGGTCACGTATCATCATCATGATTCAGCTCGAGGTATTCAAAACGCAAGTCTGACTGTGCAAAAAGGTGATTTCGTAGTGATTACAGGTCGGATTGGCAGTGGTAAAACCACTTTGCTGCGTGCCTTACTTGGGTTACTACCCATGCAATCAGGTTCGTTACATTGGAACGAACAAACCATTGCTGATCCAGCCAATTTTATGATTCCACCACGCACGGCTTACACACCACAAGTACCCGCTTTAATCAGTGGCACAGTTAAGGAAAATATTCAGCTTGGTGCAGATAACCACAATTTACAAAACGCCATTCATCAAGCTGTACTCGAAACCGATCTCGAGCAATTACCTAATGCGCTCGAGACACTGGTTGGTGTGCGCGGTTTGAAATTATCGGGTGGGCAATTGCAACGCACGGCTGCTGCACGAATGTTTGCTCAAAATCCGAGCTTACTGGTTTTTGATGACATCTCGAGTGCACTCGATGTTCGTACCGAACAAACCCTATGGGAAAGAGTCTCGAGTTTAGGTAAAACTTGTTTAGTTGTTTCGCATCGTCGCCCAGCTTTGCAACGCGCTACCAAAATTATTCTGCTCGAGCATGGAAAAATCTCGGATACGGGTTCGCTTGAGGAATTACTATCTCGCTCGAGTGAAATGCGGGCGCTCTGGGCAGATGAATCAGCTTGATACGGCTGGTAAATTCTCGTACAACACTGCCAGCGGTAACGAAAAACCAATACTCGAGAGTTGCAACACTGATTTCTCCTCGAGTATTTGATGTTGCCACGTACCATCTTTGTTTCTCGAGTAAACATCGGCGATGACATTGTTTTGGTTGAGTAAAATGTATTGCTCGAGGCTTGGGATGGTGCGGTAATTATGTAATTTTTCGCCTCGGTCTATGGCTTCGGTGCTATCGGATAAAACTTCAATAATAATGATCGGTTGGCGTTTGACTCTGGGGGTATCTAAGCTCGAGTCTGTGACAATAAAAGCATCTGGATAGTAGCCTATTTCGTCTGGTGTACGGATTAACATATCACTGCCATGCACTCGAAATTGTTGTTTCTGAGCAGCAAAGAACAAATGTGCTCGAAAAGCATTTGCAATGTGGTCGTGCCGATCTGTTCCTCCTGCCATGACAAACAGATTACCATCTACAAATTCATGACGCACCTGACTGTGAATTTCAAATTCAAGAAATTCTTCAAAGCTTGAGACGCTAAGTGTTGGCGTTTGGCGGTTCATAGCGATCATTATATCATGATAGCTATTTGCTCTTTGATAAAAAAATAGCTCGAGACAATCTCGAGCTATTGGCTAGAAACTATTCATTTCTTAATGGCAACTGCTGCTGCCTTCGGCTTCTGGTGAGGCTTTGCCATCAGTGCGGAAACTGTGTCCACATCCACAACCGCTGGTTGCATTTGGGTTTGAGACAACACTGAAACCGCCACCCATCATATTCTCGAGATAGTCGACCATTGAACCTTCGAGAAGAGGTAGGCTCATTTTGTCCACAACAACTTTGACACCGTAACTTTCAAAGTAAGTGTCACCCTCGAGGGTGCGGTCGTCTATTGCCATGCCGTAACTGTATCCGCTGCATCCGCCACTTTTGACAAAAACACGGACAGCAGCGTTATCTTTGTTGTTTTTGGCAAGGATTTCTTTGGCTTTGTTTGCGCCGAACTCGGTCATCGTAATCATGGTCTTACGGTAGCACGAGTTTGTCTAAGAAAAGGTGCGCTATTTTACCAGTTGCTTTGTGTGCTTAGCGTACAGGTCTTTATGCCAATTTGCCCATTCTTGTTTTAACAGATTGCGATTGATAAAAGCGTCACTCGAGAAGTGTCATATTTTTTTGACAATTTGGACAGATTTTTTTGTACATCTTGCACATTGATTGCTTTTTTTGTGTTAATCTTTTGCACACTGGTGGCAAAGCCACAAGGATTTATAGGAGGCACTGTGAAAAATTACGATGTTGTTGCAGCAGCTAGTCGAAATTGGCAGCAAAGCGAGGCGTTGCCAAACGCATTGAATATCTTTGGTAGCGATGTTCTGGGTACAGATCAATTGCGTGAACGTCTATCTAAACCTGTGTGGAAGAGTTTGCAAGCCACGATTCAAAAAGGTTCGGCGCTTGATCCTGCAATTGCTGATACTGTGGCACTTGCCATGAAAACTTGGGCACTCGAGAAGGGGGCTACGCATTACACGCACTGGTTTCATCCTTTGACGGGTTCAACTGCCGAAAAACATGATTCGTTTTTAGCGCCAACTTCTGATGGTAATGCTATTGCAACTTTTAGTGGTGCCGAGTTAATCCAAGCCGAACCTGATGCCTCGAGTTTCCCAAGTGGTGGTTTACGTGCCACTTTCGAGGCTCGTGGGTACACAGCGTGGGATCCAACCAGTCCAGCTTTTATTTTGCGTCACAGCAATGGTGCAACCCTTTGTATTCCAACAGCCTTTGCTTCTTGGACAGGCGAAGCACTGGACACCAAAGTGCCGTTGTTGCGTTCGATCGAAGCGTTAAATACCTCGGCACAAAAGGCACTTAAACACTTTGGTGTCAACAGTAAAGTTTCGAGTACGTTAGGTGCTGAACAAGAGTACTTTTTAATAGACGAAGAATTTTATTACAGCCGTCCAGATTTGGTGATGACTGGTCGGACATTATTTGGGGCTAAACCACCGCGTGGTCAGGAACTTGAGGATCATTACTTTGGGAGCATTCCTGATCGGGTTTTGTCGTTTATGTCCGATCTCGAGTTGCAATTGTACGCTTTGGGTATTCCAGTCAAGACTCGCCATAACGAAGTGGCTCCTGGACAATTTGAAATTGCGCCAATTTACGAAAACAGCAATATCGCGGCTGACCATCAGCAACTGATTATGCAAACCATTCGTAACACCGCTCGTAAGTACAGCTTGGCTGCGTTAATGCACGAAAAACCATTTGCTGGGATTAACGGTTCGGGTAAGCACTGCAATTGGAGCATGAGCACTGATCATGCTAATTTACTCGAGCCTGGCGAAACCCCACAAGATAATCTGCAATTCTTGTTTTTCTGTGCCGCTGTTATTCGAGCAGTCAATGCTCATCAAGATGTGTTGCGTTTAGCGGTGGCGAGTGCCAGCAACGACCACCGCCTTGGTGCCAACGAAGCGCCACCTGCAATCATCAGTATTTTCCTCGGCGATCAACTCACCGATATTTTTGATCGTATCGCTTCGGGTAAAGGTGGTAGTGGTAGAAAAGCAGGTACGCTCGAGCTTGGTACACCTGTGTTACCACCGTTGCCGCGCCATGCTGGTGACCGTAACCGCACCAGCCCATTTGCTTTTACAGGTAATAAATTTGAGTTCCGCGCTGTTGGTAGTAGCCAGAGTATTTCCTTCCCAATTACGGTGCTCAACACCATTGTTGCCGAGAGCATTGATGCTTTGGTGGCAGCAGTTGAAGGTAAAATCAAGAAGAAAATAGCTGTGACAACTGCGATTCTCGAGGTTGTTAAAGAAACCTATGCTGCCAATAAACGCATTATTTTTAATGGCGATGGTTACTCGAGTGCTTGGCATAAAGAAGCTGCTAAACGTGGTTTGTTAAACTTACCAACGGCTCTCGATGCCATTGAAGTGTTTACTTCACCTAAGAATCTGAAACTTTTTGCTGATTATGGTGTGCTGAGCCATAAAGAAGTCGAGAGCCGTCAGGAAATCATGTACGATATTTACTTCAAAACCGTGAATATCGAAGGTGAAACCACGGCGCATATGGCACAAACCCAAATTCTGCCATCAGCTTTGTCTTACCTTGCCGATTTAAGCGCTGTCAATTTTAAGAGTAAAGCCACAGAACGCATTGCCAAAAACGTGGTTGCTTTAACTGACCAGTTATCGGACGCACTCGAGGTCTTAAAAGCCCAGAATGCCGAAGAGGGTGGCGACAGTGTTCACGAAAAAGCCTATCACTTACGTGACAATGTCTTACCAGCCATGCTCGAGGTGCGCGAAGCAGCTGATGAACTCGAGAAAGTGGTTGCCGATCAGCATTGGTCGTTGCCAAGTTACCGTGAAATGTTGTTTGTGAAGTAATTTTTTAAGGTAAAAACCCCGCTGCTCAGGCGGGGTTTTTTATTGGTTAATCAGTGTTAAAAAGACATCCACAAGTTTGGGATCAAATTGCTTACCTCGTTCAGATATCAGATATTGGGTAATTTGAGTTGTTTCCCAAGCTGGTTTGTACGGGCGTTCGCTGCGTAAGGCATCGTAAACATCTATGATACTGAAAACATGGGCGAGCGGCGGGATTCGTTTAGCTTTTAAGCGTTCTGGGTAACCTGTACCATCCCAGCGTTCATGATGATATTGCACAATATGCAGCGCTTCTGGTGGTAATTCTGGAATTAATAAAGCAATATGGTGCCCAACAACTGTGTGTTGTTCGATGGTTTGGCGTTCCTCGGGTGTTAAACGCCCTGGTTTTTGCAAAATACTACTAGGAATCGCTATTTTGCCAATATCATGTAAGTAACTGCCAATTCGTAAGATTCGGGTGTCCTCGTCGGATAATTGTAAAGCTTTAGCTAAACGCTCGGTGAGATCCACAACTCGAGCGATATGACCATGTGTTTCGACATCGTGTAACTCGAGGGCTGCACTAAGCGCATGTAAAAGCCGTTCAAAGCGTTTATCTTCACTGAGGATGGGTGCATTTTGCTCGGAGGCTGCCGTGGTTGGATTTTTTGGCTCGAGGGCTTGAAATGTTTGTTGTAATAAATGCCGGGCTGCTTGGAATTCACCTAGTCTTAAAGCCGTGTATGCCCCCAGTAACGAAGCTCGGATCTCGAGTAAGGTATCTTGGTCTTTTTTAGCGTGTTCGATCAGTTGTTGAGTTAAACCATAGCTACGGTTGACATCGGTGTGTGCCAATTGTTCTGCGAGTTCTAATTTTTTGTTATCGGACATGGAACTCCACTCGAGGCAATGTGTAAGATAAAATAAAGATTAGCACAATACTCTTACAATATAGTATGTGGCTTTATAATGTATCACGTAAAAATGCGGGGAGTTCGTCTCGAGAGATTGTTGCAAACCCTACCCATTGCGGGTTTGATTTGGCTTGAATACCGATAGCGATCAGGTAGTGATCTTGAAAAGAGGTTAAACGCAGTACTGTTTGTTGTTTTTCGAGCAGCAGTGCTCCGTTGTTGACTGTACTTTTCACACCTAAATCGGTGCAAAGGTGTTGTACTTCTTGTACCCACCGATTCATATGATGCCCGCCCTGAGTGCGCGAACAGCCGCGTGGGTGCGGTCAGAAGCTCGTAATTTACCAATCACGTTTTGCACCAATTTTTTAATGGTTTCTGGGCTAACTTCTAAACTCTGCGCAATTTCTTTGTTGGTTTTACCATCAGCAATCAGTGCTAGTGCTTCGCGTTCTCGAGGGGTCAGTGGATCCATCTCGAGGCTATCTTCGATGGTGGCAGGTTTCATTGCGTAATTCATAGCACCACGTAATAAGGCACTGGAGATTAACACTTCGCCGCTAGACGCGGCTCGTATCATCTCGAGCACTTCGCGGCGTGGTGAATCTTTGAGTAAATACCCAGAGGCACCTGCTTGAATGGCTTGCACCACATGACTTTCGGTGTGGTGCATGGTCAGAATAATCACAGTACATTGTGGTAATTGGCGTTTAATCAGTTTGGTGGCTTCTAAACCATCCATGACTGGCATTGAAATATCCATTAAAATAATACGTGGTTGTAATTCAGTTGCCATTTGCACAGCTTGTTCACCATGATTGGCTTCGCCAATGACCTTAAAGGTACTTTCGGACTCGAGCATGGCACGTAAACCCTCACGGACAATGGCATGGTCGTCTACAAGCATGATGCTGACTTGCTCGGCAGTTTCAGACATGGTTTATCCTTCGTTGCCTCGTAGTAATACCCGAACCGTTGTGCCTTGGCTTGGGGCGCTGATAATCTCGAGTTCTGCACCAATTAATTCGGCACGTTTTTTCATACCAATGGTGCCAACCCCGTGGTGTAATTTGTTTAATCGTGGTTGGTTAGGGTCAAAACCCAGACCATCATCGCGTATTTCGAGCATGGTAAATGTTGCTTCTTGGCGTAATTGTAAACGAACAGCTTTGGCTTGAGCGTGTCGGCGCACGTTACTCAAGGCTTCGATGACAATTCGGTATAACGTGACTTCGCTATCTCTTGGTAAACGCACAGTATCGAAGATAAATTCGCTGGTCCAATTTTCGCTACGCGCCATTTCCTCAAGTCTTTGCCGTAGTACATCACGTAAACCAAGAATCTCGAGATCAGGTGGTATTAAATCGGTGATGGTTTCACGCACTTGACGAATCGCACTGGAAATCAGTTCTAAACTGCGCTCGAGTTGACGTTTTTGCGTCGAATTCGAGATATCCTCGGCTTCGAGGCTGGACTCTATAAAACGCAATGCCGAAACCATTGTCTGAGCAGGTCCATCATGTAAATCTATGGCAATACGTTCACGTTCGGCTTCTTGGGCACGTAATGTTACTTCGATAAATTCTCGAGAACTTTCCTCACGTTCAACCAAGGCACGGTATGCCAGTACTCGCTCGAGGGCTTCGGTAAAAGCTGTTTGATACTCGAGTAAAGTGGTGGTTTCAGCAAGATGCCCTAAGTCGCCCCAACGCATGACCAAATAACCCAGAAAGCCAGTATCGTTGTACAAACGCACCACAGTCATATCGGCAGATTCACGCAACTGAATGTCCATATCTGGTTGGAACACCAAGGTTTCATTTTTATTGGTGTGAATGGCAATATCTTTGGTCAGAATATGGGATTCTTGAGCGCCAAGAAACTGGGTTAAGGCTTGCAGTGCGGCACTTAAATCTTCGCTGCGATAAAACTCTTGTTGACTGCGGGTTAGATGATATTTTACGGCAGCTTCTTTGCTATCGGTGATATCGGTTAGTACCACCGAAACACCCATAAATTGTTGTTGTTCGTAACGCAAGTGTAGTGCCATCGAAACCCAGCGCAAACGGCTGGCTCGGCTGACCAAACGCACCTCGAGCCGCGCACTTTCGATTTGTTGTTGAATGACTTTTAGCACTTGGCGTAACACCGAAAAACGATGTTGTGGATGTACAAAACGTAGTGCACTGGTGGCAGCTTGGGTTGTGCCGCTGCTATACCCAGATAGACGTTGCCAAGCTGGATTGCTGTACACCACTTGACCATTAGCATCGGTGCGTAAAATCGCATCGTTAATGCTTTCAACCACACTGCGGTAACGCTGTTCGGATTCTCGGATGGCTTGTTCTTGCTGCATACGCTCAGTGATATCTTGCCCTGTAAAAACAAAGAACTCGAGGTGGGCATCATCTGGTGCAACAATGGTTTTTACTGACCACGAAATAAAACGGGTATCTGGGGCTGCACCTATCGGTATGATGTAGTGCTCTACAGCTTCGGACGGGTTCTCGAAAAAATCGGCTAAACGCAATTTGTGCTCATCGGCAAGATTGACAAAATCGACTAAACGCTGCCCAATTATTTCTGGACGTAACGATTTAGCAATTTGGGCTGCAATTTGATTAAACCGCACCACATGACCAGTTGCATCGCAAACCAAAACCAAGGTAGCAGCGGTATTTAAAACTGTTTCAATAAAATCGTGCTGACGGCGTTGCTCGAGACTTGCATGATGCAATTCGGTGGTGTCTTGCCCAACCCAGTACAAGCGCTGATCGGGTAAAAAAGCTGTTACACTCCAAGCCAAATGCCTTGACCAGCCTGCACTTGGGTAACCTCTGGTTTGATACAACTTTGGTTGTGAACTCAAGGCTAAACCAACCACAGCATTTTGCAAATAACTGGCATCTGGTTCTGGCACATTCGCCCAAATCGATTGCCCTGCTTGTGCACCAATCATCGCTTCGGCATTGATATTGGTATGCACCACAACCCCTGTTAAATCTGTGACCACAATGGCATCTTGCACCATCTCGAGCAAACGGTTTTGCTCGGTCTGACCACTTTTAAAATCGGTGATATCGTGTTGTACAGCAATAAAATACGGAATGCTACCATCGGAAGCCCGAATTGGGTCAAGACTGATTTGTGCCCAAAACTCTGTGCCATCTTTACGATAATTAATCACTTGGACTTGACAAGAAATTCCTTTTTCAACACCGTTTTTAAGCACATCAAGCGCAGCTCGGCTACTGCGCGGACCTTGCAACATACGCGGTGTACGCCCAAGCACCTCGGTTAAATCGTAACCTGTGGTTCGCAAAAAAGCGGGGCTAACCTCGAGAATCCGTTGATGATAATCGGTCAGTAATACAGAAGCATTTGAAGCAGCTAAGGCTCGGCTAAATAACCCTGTAGCACGCTCTGGATTATGAGGTGCAGCTTCTGGGGTATCAATCCAGAGTAAAACCAAACCACTTTCACTATTTTCATCGTTAATGAACTGGGTTTCTAAGCGTTGCTCGAGGGTTTCTGCACCAAAACGCATTTCTGTGGTGATCTCGAGGGCAGCTTGAATGGTGTGGCGTACCTCTTGAACTCGTCCTAATAAATTGGGACGCTCTAAAGGCGGTAATAACTCGAGCAAATCGAGTAAGGTGCTCCGAGCAGGGTCTAAGTATTGGTGTAAAGCAGGGGTGGCATAACTGATATACCCTCGTTCGTCTATTAAGGCAAATTTGGTTTTAGGAATAATAGTGGCATTACTCGAGGTTGGACTGATCACCCCACGAAAAGCTTGAACATTTTTATAATTCTGATCAGAAGCCACCGAAAGCCGTAACACTCGAGCTAAGGCTTCAACCATACGTGGTTCAAAAGCCGTACCACGGTCGTTCCATAATTCGTATAACGCCCCAATGCCACTGATCGCACGGCGCACAGACCAATCGGCAGTCATAGCAACAAAAGCATCTACGACAGCAAATAAGCGTGCCGAAAACGGAATCTCGAGTCCTTGTAAACCACTGGGGTAACCAGCACCATCCCAACGTTCATGATGATGCAAAATGAGGTCTCGAGTGGCTTCTGGTAAATCCAAATGAGCCGTAAAAGCCTCGCCAAAGTGCACATGAGCGCGGATGCTCTCCCATTCTTCATCGGAAAGCATTTTTGATTCACGCAACATACTGCGTGGCACACCTAATTTGCCAATATCATGCAAATACGCACCAAGTTCGATAGCACTGATTTCATCATCGGCTAAGCCCAACTCGGCTGCCATTGAACCCGCTAAGGTCACAACCCGATCTGTGTGCCCTTGCGGTTCAAGTCCGCGAATCTCGAGCATCACACCAAGCGCCCGCCAGACACGGCGTTGCTGCTCGAAGTTCAAGGTACTTGTTGGTTGTGACATAAAAACCTTTGTTGAATTGTATCTGAGTGCTTAGGACGAAGAGTAGTATGCCAGAAAACAACAATATTTATTCTTTACCAGATTACATTTTTTGAATACTCACGGGTTAGAGTTTATGCAAGTTAATGTTTTAACTTTTTGATCTTTTGACTTTTTCGCCACGTAATTCCTCGAGTTCAGCTTTTAATTTGGCATTCTCGAGTTCTAAATGCAGTTTTGTATTCTCAAATTCGAGGATTTGTCTTTGCTGTTCAACATGAACCGCACTATTCTCGAGAGCTTTTTGGCTGGATAAGGTCGGGTCGGCTCGCCACCAATCAATACCCATTTGTTGGGCACGTTCGACACTGGCTACAATTAAACGAATCCGAATTGACAGTAAATCCACGCCGCCAACAGCAACGCTGATATCACCAGCAATCACAATGCCTTTATCAAGGACTCGCTCGAGAATATCGGCAAGGTTGCTTGGGGCAAAAGATGTCCCTTGGCTCATGGTGTCCTCGAGTGTTGTAACTTCTTATTGACCATACTACCGTTCACAAAAGCCTCCCAAGTGGTCCTAAGTCGAGATTGAGGTCGCTGTCTTCTAATGCAAATTGTTTTTTTAATTCGTCTAATTTTGTATTTAAACGCATAAAAGCATTGCCCAATCGTTCGATTTCTTCGTCGGATAAAGCACCGCTGTCCATGCGTTGTAATGCTTGACGCTCACAGAGTTGGCGTAACAATTCAATAACCGTTAAAACCAATTTAGCTAAGCCATTCTCGGCTTGTTCTGGGTCAAGCTCGAGACGTTCGGCTTGACGTAACAAACTCGAGAGTTCGACTTGCTCGAGTGCTATTTGGCTTTGGTTGCTACTGAATGTTTTTTTCATTATTGCTCGTCTGCAAGTTTTTCGTATAGTTCGATAGCTAATCTGGATTTACCCGCTGCTTCGTATTGTGCTGCTAAATCAGCTAATGCGGTGGCTGCCTGCATACCTTCTGGGGTGAGTGGACGTTCACGAAATAATTCCATTAACTGATGAGCGGCTGTGTTCAGTTTGCCATCGGCTAAGTTTTCAAGCGCATTTTTAAGTTTAATGGCTCTGGCTTTGGCTCGAAAATCAGGTGGTTTGGGCGTGTGTTGCTCGGATTGCATGGCTCGAGAATGAGAATCGGGGGGGGTCATAAAAACTCCAAAAGTGTGCACTTTAGGGCGAAGGCTTAAAAGCTGATATAACAAGTCTACTTCATTGTGAGCTATCCGTTTCGGCAAAACTATAAGGAGCAAACGCTCCGTGCATGGTAATACGAACAAAACCTTGATGCTGTGATGCAAGTACCGATTGCAAAGCATTCTGAAAAACAAGTAGTTTGTCTTGGGCAACCAAAAAAGCCAAACGATACAATTCTTGGCTGGCTTCTAAAACTTTAGATTCTCTAAACGGCAGTACAGCCTCGAGCGTTGCCTTTAACTGCTGGCATTGCTCGGCTCGGGCTTCGGAGATACGCAGCAATGCAGCTTTACCTTCAAGATAAGCTCGACCAGATGTGGTTGGAATAGATTCCACCACAGGTAATGGCTCAAGTTGAGCACGAACAGCGTATTCTCGAGTGAACTGCAACGTGGTTAAGCGCCGTAATAACGCGGTTTGTTGTGATTCAAGTTGTCGCTGGATTTGCTCGGCAGAGATTGGTGTTGCAAAACGAGCAGGCAATAACGGAATTTGCTCGAGTGTAGCTTCGACGATACTGTTATGTAGCAAAGCCTGTTGCACCATCTGCCCTTCAAGTGGCACAGACACCACTGCGCCAAGGCTGCCAGCCACAATAGTTTGCAACTGAATACCCTGCACTGCTTGCCATTCCAGTGGTGCTTGGGCACTGCGTAAAATCCCGTACAAATGCCAGTTCATGAGTCTGTTAATGCTTCGGCTAAAATCCGAGCTGGAGCTGTAAAATCTGGATTCTCGAGTTTACGAGCCGTTTCGACACTGGTCAGCAATGCCCGTAAACTCAGGTAAACCAAGTCCACACCTGCCACGCTAATAGTGACATCACCAACCAGTACCACACCTGTATTTAGGACCCGATCTAACAACTCGAGTAAAGTAAAATTTTCATCGTGAACCAAGGGTGGTAACGCAGTTTTAGGGATACTCACAGCGTTGTCTCCTTATTCTTCCGCATCTTGCACAAAATTATACGGCGCAAATGGACCTGTCATTTCGACAGCAAAACCATAACGATCCAACCACGATTCAAGTTCGGCAGGCAACAAAGCGTACTCTCGAGCATCGAGTAATACCGCTGCCTCGAGAATCCCAACACGTTCAGTAGTGCCTTTTGGTGTACGCGTAAACGGCACAAGTTGATTGACCAAATCAGCAAGTTGTCCGAAAGCAATACTGCGAAAAGTGGGGATTTGCTGAGCAAACAACCGATCTACCCCATCTTGCAAACGTTTTTTAAGCATATACGCTTTGCCACCAGTCACAGAATCAAACTGCACCGATAAATCATCTAAGTTTTCATCCGAAGCAATTAAACGTGGTGTTAACACGGTTTTATCTGCCCAGATTCGCACTGCAAATTCGGATTTTCCCTGCAATGCCAGCAACCGAGCTTTTAATTGCTGATTTTGCTCAAGTAAATTCAGCACCGCTGCTTTGGACTCGAGGATGGTGCCAAAACGCAGTGGCAACACCCCTTGTGGTAAGTGCGCCGTGATAATGGCATCGTGCAAAACCGCTTTTTCGCTCAACCAAGCGGGGTTGTTACCTTCTGTTTCCAGTTCGCTTTGAAAGACTTGTCGGTCGAGTTTTTCGCAAAGTACTGCCATATCCAGCAGCATGATTTTTTCTAGTGTTTGCCCTGCCACTGTAGTCAAACCTGCCAGTGGTGTGGTGCTGGTTGGTACAAACGCATAGATGTAATAACTCATCCGCGTCGCGCTTCTTTCTGCTGGGTTATCCATTCGAGTTTCTCGAGTAAAGCAGCTTCTTGTTCATAAAAAGCATCTTCTTCGATCCGACCCGCATCTAAATCTGCGCCCAGTCGCGTTAATTCGCTAATAATTGGTTTTTCATCAAACAAGGCTTCTTCGGCTTGGTCAGCAATATTTTCGGCAATAAATAAAACGGGTCCAAGCAACAACCCAAGTGGTCCGAGCAATTCGATGCCCTCGAGTCCTTCGCGTTGGCTCATGTGTTCTCCTCGGTATCTTCGTCATCATCTGACCAGCGCACCGTCATTTCTGAAAAAGTAAATGGTGCTAACGGACCTGTGATTCGCACCACGGTTAAGTCGTTTTCGGCATCAAAAGCATAAATAGCTTCTTCAACTTCATCAAATTTCTCTTCGGGCAATAACAAACTCAGGTTTGCCACAACCCCTTCGGGCAGTGTACCTTTAGCAAAATTTTCCACCAATGGTTTTAGATGAGCCTCGAGTTTAGCGCCAAGTTCGTCACGGCGTTTCAAAATCGCATTTTCGACCATTTGCCCAAGTCGAATCCGTTCCTGATGCCCTGCCCCACCCGAAGCCAAGGAATCGCGCAAATCTCTGATTTTGCTATCTTGGGCTAAAATTCGCTCGAGTAATTTGGCTTCATCTAACCAAGTTGCCCGCACCGATAATTCAACCCGACCTTCGACACTGGCAATTTTGGCTTCTAATTCAGCCGCTTTTTCGGTCAAAAGCCGTTTTTTAACTAACTCGAGCGAAGGTGCAATGGTGTTAAAACGCACAGGTAAACTGGGTGTAATCCGAATCACTTGTTCGACCATATTTTTATGCGCCATTAAATTTTTACGACTAATCGGGTAACGGTCTTTACTTTCACCACTCATCACTGCCACTAAACCATTGAGTGTGACCGTGAACGGAGCACCAGCCCCTTCAACAGGGCTATGCTCGAGCACCAAAGGCAAATCAGGATTAGCCCGACCTATGGCGTAAAGATAAAACGGACCTTCGATAGATTCTGGATTCATAAGGAAACCTTTTGGAGCTGGGTGGCTTTGGGATATGGGCTGTGCGTTTCTGATTCTCGTTTTAAAACCATTAGACTCGAGTGGTTAATCTTAAACCAACATGCCGTCTACTGCTAAGTATTGACCATTTTCTGTACTCTAACACCGATACCACTGCCAGCTAATTCGAGCAAATCTCTTGCCCACGATAATTCCTGCATTTCATCAGCGGCAAATGGATGATTCGGACGACGATCTGGGTGTTTCTCGAGTGCCAATTGTTTATAAGCACGATGAATCTGAGCTGGGGCACTTGGTGTATTGGCAGGTAAACGCAACGTCAAACGGGCTTTCTCGAGATCAATTGTTTTTGGTTCAATCACTTCGAGTAAACGAAACGCTGTGGCTGGCTGAGCAGCTGATAATTGAAACTGCAAACGATTTGATAAATCTTTTTGTACCTCAGCTAAACGTTGTTCTAATTGAGGTTTTTGATACCGCAACATGAGCAGTGGCATATTAAAAGCAATCTCTTCTTGTTCACGCGCCACCAAGCCATATTCTTTTAGTAGTGGTTCGAGCGATAACAGTACTTTATCGGTTAAGCGCTGACGTTCATGTTCTAAGTGCATTGAAATCAGTTCACCAACTCGAGCTTGGTCTTCGAGTGTGACATTGCCACGGGTTTGTAATTCAACCCGAAAAGATTGAACATCTTGATGACTGGCTGCTTTGGCAATTTCTTGATTTAAATCCCAGAAGGCAGTTAAATTAAATTGTGCCATTCCAGCCACACTTTTTAATTGTTCTAACAGCAAATCTCGGTGACGCACCAGCATCAATTGAATCACTTCTTGGCTCGAGACTCCACTACCCAAACGAGCAGGGAGTACAGAAATAGCTTGTATTTGTTCTAAAGCGGCAAGTTGCGCTTGGTAAAACTCGAGGATACGTTCGGGTTGCTGTCCGATATCTATTTGACCTTTGCTGACTAATGCGGCTAAGCCATCGCCATACAGGATTTCTAATTTCTGCCCTTGATACCCGATCATATTTTCAGGTAGCTGAGCTTCTGGGCTGATAATTCCGAATAACTGGCAATGCTCTTGCATGATATGGACTCCCCACGATATCCGCTTGGTCTATGTCACCATAGATAATTCCTGAAACGCTGCTTCAAGGTGTTGCGCTGAGATTTGACACTGCGTTAATAACGATGCCATACCTTGTCTACTAGCATCGTCAAAATTAGGCAATGTAACTGGGTGCAAGGTGACATTTTGACCTGATACAAAGCTTGGCTTTTGCGTCGTTGTCAACAACTCAGCAACAGTCTCGCGGGGTAGATTTTTTGCCACCAAAGCAGCAGCAATACTGTCCTTGACTGCAAATAAACCAGCTCGGCGCACCAATAACGCCAATTTTGCACCACTCCAACCTTCTGTAAGAGCCGCGTAAGACTCGAGTTTCATATCTGGCTGATGCGGACGGGTCCGCAGATGAACTTGAATAATCTCGAGCCGTTCAGTCTCGGTAGGCAGTAAAAACTCGAGTTGTCGTTCAAAACGCCCTGGTCTGAGTAAAGCCTTATCAAGTGCCTCTGGGCGGTTTGTTGCCCCAATGATAATCACACTACCCAGTGCATTTGTGCCATCCATTTCGGCAAGGAATTGTCCAACGATTCGTTCAGAAACAGCATCCTGCCCAGAATCTCGAGCCGAAAGCAACGCATCTATTTCATCAAAAAAAACAATGCACGGCGCAGAAGCTCTGGCTTTAGCAAATAGTTCACGCACTGCTTTTTCGGATTCACCATAGTATTTACTCAGAAATTGTGCACCACGCACTGCAATAAAATTGGCTTGGGTTTCTTTGGCAACAGCTTTAGCTACCAAGGTTTTACCTGTACCTGGCGCACCCGTTAACAAAATGCCACGTGGTGGCTCGAGCTGCATTTGCTTAAATAATTCTGGGTGCAATAATGGTAATTCGACAGCCTCGCGCAGCGCTTCTTTGATGCTGCGTAAACCACCAATATCTTGCCAACTGGCTTCGGCAATTTCGGTTGCGCCTTCGCGGATCAGACTTGGGGCAATTTCACGCAGTGCAGCCGTGAAATCTTCCATGCGAACCTCGAGCGACAGTAACTCAGCAGCGCTTGGTTGTCCGCCTGCTGCAATCCAATTGGGTAATTGTAAACGCACTCGGTTCATGGCAGCTTCGCGGCATAAAGCCGCTAAATCTGCGCCAACAAAACCGTGGGTAATGGCTGCTAGTTGATCTATTAAAACATCTTCGGCTAAAGGCATCCCTCGCGTGTGCACCTCGAGAATTTCACGCCGACCAAGCGCATCAGGTGGATTAATGGCAACTTCACGGTCAAATCTGCCTGGGCGACGCAAAGCTGGGTCGAGGCTATCAGGACGATTGGTTGCACCAATCACCACCACTTGCCCTCGACCACCTAAGCCATCCATTAAAGAAAGTAATTGGGCAACCACACGCTTTTCGACTTCACCTTGTACCTCGGAACGCTTAGGCGCAATCGCATCTATTTCGTCTAAGAAAATAATACTGGGTGCTTTAGCCCTGGCTTGCTCGAAAACTTCACGTAAACGCTTCTCGGAATCGCCATAAAACTTCCCAATAATTTCTGGACCAGCCACACTAAAAAACGTGGCTTTGGTTTCTCGAGCCACTGCCCGAGCAATTGTGGTTTTACCCGTACCAGGAGGTCCAAATAACAACACACCTTTGGGTGCATCAATGCCGAGTTGCTCAAAAACTTGAGGGTAACGCAATGGCAATTCCACCAATTCTCGAACTCGAGCCACTTCTTTGGTTAAACCACCAATATCATCGTAATTGACGGCACTGGCAGCAGCAGTATGACTTGGTGCAGCCACCCCACCTTCGAGAGCAATTCGTGAAGTTGTGGTCACCAGTACCGATTCGGCAGGCTCGAGGTTTTTAACAGTAAATTCGACTGGTTTAGCACCGTATAAATCCACGCGTAATCGGTCGCCAATGGTTAAAACACGATCCACTAAGAGGGTGCGTAAATCCGATAAACTCGGTGATACCCCATGTGCCTCGAGCACCACACTACGGGCTGCACTGGGTTGCAAAGCATGCAAAGACACTATTTCTGCCACAGCCACACCTGCATTGGCTCGAGTCAGGGCATCAAGCAGCACACCTTTGTCGCGGTCGTCAGTAGCGGCTGGTAAAACCCGTACCGCCGAAACCTTTGTGCCTCGTACCTCGAGCACACCGCCTGCTCGCACCCCTAATGCCGCCAGTAAGGCAGGCGCTAAGCGTGCCAAACCACGACCTGCATCTCGAGGGGCAAGTTCTGCCACGCGAAGCTCGAGTTTTTTTGTTGATTCACTCATGACTGATCTCCCAGAAAAATAAATAAGAGCAAGGCTTTGACCACCTTTGGGTATACATGGTCTGCCTCGCCCCTACGGTTGTATCCCATACAAGGTTTAATCGTTACAGATTGCTAAACGCTAAATTCAATTCAAGAATGCCATTCTGATACGAACGCTTCATACCATCAGCAGCAACAGCTTTAGCGAGTGGCAAAATTTTTTGATATTTTCTCGAGCCTGTTCCCGCTTCGATACGTAGCGTCTGACCTTCTAAATGCACTGTAATACTATTGGCATCCACCCCTGGTAACTCAACAATCACTGTGTAACCAGAAGCTTCCTCGAGTAAATCTGTCAATGGTTCACGAATTGCTTCGACACTGGTGCCTTTATCGGATTTAACCACATTACCAAAAGGCTCAACTCGAGATTCGCCATTCATGGTGCGGATATTGACACCAAAAACACCTTGTAAACCACTGGCAGTCTGAAAAGATTGTTCGGAATTTGTACCTTCGCCACCATTTTGCTGCGCTTGTTTCTGTAAATCTTGGGCTAACTCGAGCAACTTACCGAGTCCACCAAAAATCCCACCAATACCAGCGCTGACATCCACTTTTTTATCGTCTGCCATAGATTCCTTTAGTACTCGAGTACAATCGAACCGCTGGCACCTTTCAGTACCCGTTTAGGACGCGTGGTTAAACGCAACGGTTCGGTTTGGTCTTGTAATTCTTCGATGCGATGATTGATTTTTGATAAATTGGCTTCGGCTTCCTCGAGTCGGAGTCGCCATTCGGTGATGCTGCGCTCGAGTCGTTTGCGTTCGGCAGTCAATTGGTAAATCTGTAAAAAAGTACGACTTTCAGAAGCGGGTATTGCCGAGCGCCGAAGGCTTGTCGGTGGTAACGCGGTCTTTCTTAGGGCGGACATAACGTGATCCCGTTCCTTCCTGTGTCACTCCCATTGCGGAAGCCGTTCTGGTGGTCATAGATTTTGGTTGACGAATACCCGTTAAGCGGTACAACAACGAAAGCACTTGTTGATTGGCTTCGTCGCGTTTACTTTCATCTAAGATACTCCCTGTCAGCACATCAAGTACAACCCGTTGAAATTCTAAGCTGGCAGCACTGACTTCAAGTTCTCGAGTGACTGCCACTCGAGCGATTTGTAAAGCGGCACGGACACTGTGTTTAATGCGGTACAAGTTATTATCAGCTCGAGATAAATTGACCAATTCGGTGATTAACGCAGCATCGTCTGGATTGATACCACTGCGTGCCGCCACAATGCCACCTTGGGTTTCGACATCAAAGCCTTGTAAACGCATGGTGATTAAACGGTCACGCAGAGCTTCTTGGGCAAGGTGTACGCCAGCGTAATCATCTGGGTTACTGGTAAAAATGGCACGGAAATCTGGGTGGACTTTCATATACCCGCCCTTACCTGCACTGCTTGGAAAAATCAGTAAACCTTCCTCGAGCACGGGTAAAAGCACATTGTTGGCTTCGGCTTTAGAGCGCGTAAATTCGTCGTAAACAAGGGTATAACCATTTTTACAAGCAATTGTTAAGCGTTCATCAACCCAACTGGTTGATGATTCTTCGTCTACTTTTAAAACACTGTGAATAAAATTATCCACGACTTTACGCCGACGAAAACCATTGTTACTGCCCAATAAATTACTCGAGCCAAATTCGCTATCGCCTGTGATTAACACCATTGGTCTGCCGCGTTGAGTTGCTAAATGCAAAGCCAAAGTGGTTTTACCCGTACCACTTGCACCTTCAAAATTCACACCTAAGCCAGCGTCTAAGTAACCCATAGCCCGTTCTGTGATTTCAACCACTTGTGGCGTGGCAACAAAATCTTCACGTGGACGTGCTACTAAAGGGTCACTCATGATCGGCTCTTATTGGCAATATGGTAGGCACCATCAGTAAAAGTAATTCTTCCAGAAGCAACCAATCGTTTGAGAATGCCATGTAATTCAGCAGCATCCATGTACAAGTTTTTCTCGAGATCAGTCAGTAACATGCCAGGATTGGCAGCAATCATTTTAATCAATACATTTTCACGCCGACGCGCAATAGCCGTCATTGGATCAGGGTTTTGCATTGCACCAACTTTGTTGTTTACAACAGGTTGAGGCAACAATGCCAAGGTTTTACGTGGTGCAGTGCGAGGCACAACTCGAGGACGAACAATGGCAGCCACAGTTTTTTCAGGTAATTCCAGACGTGCCACACCTGTACTCGAGCGGTATAACTGAGCACGGAAACCTTCGAGGTTTTCACGGACTTTACCGCGTTGGGCTGCCGCTTCTTCGAGGATTTCTCGAGTGCGGGTTGCATTTAAAGCACGTTCTTCGGCACGACGGAGTGCTCGTTCAACAGCTCCGACTTCACGTTCGAGGGCGTATTGTTCGAGTTTCGTGGCGGTTTCTTGTTGCAGTAAAGCTTGAGCCACACTGCGTTCCTCGGCATCTCGAGCGGCTTGGGCAACACGTTTCTCGCTATTCTCGAGCAATTTCTCGTGAACATTTAAAGCATCTTGGGCAACATCAGCAGCGCGTTTTGCCGCCGCTTCTAAACGTTTGGCTTGTTCGTTGATACTTTCTTCGGTGCGTCGCACTGCGCCTTGACGACGAGCTTGGCTACTGGCATCTAATGCGTCCCGTAAGGCGCTTCCGGCAAATTCATCGAGTTGGCTCATGCTAATCCTCCAAGGAAAAATAATTGTTGTTTCTCTAATTTATAGGTTAAACAAAAAAGTAATTCAAGTTAAAAAAGCCAAAAGAGGAAAGAGTAACAAAGGAACAAACAACCAAACTTTCCTTTTCTCTTTCCTCTTTATGACGTTCCTTACGCTGCTGGAGCAGCAACTGTGCTGGTCAAACCAATTGCTTCGGCGTACTTGAGGTACGTTTCAACACTGGCTGCAACAACACGAGCTTCGATCGAAAGCAATTCAATACCGACCAAAGAAACACGCACAAATGCGTCAATAACAATACCTTTGTCAAGAATACGATCTACTACTTCGCCGAGGCTCGAGCTACCCATGCTTTTTTCAACTGCCATAAAAACCTCCTAATTTGCCGAGACTTGCTCGGTGTGTGTCATCTTGCCTAAAAAACAGGGTTATTAGAAAGCCCCGACTGGGGATACAAGACCATACCCGAATGGGTATGACTGTCATACCCACTCGAGGGTTTCGCCAGAATGGCTTGTAACGTAGTTTATGACGGTGATCGGGTGAATCCCGAATTCTCCCAAGGATAGGGGGCGAAATAGTGAATTCTAGTACAGCGTCAGAAGCCGATAATACGTGGGATTCGATTTTTTCGGAACTCGAGGGAATCGAAGCTGATTTAACCGATTTCCTTGATCCGGATCATTTTGAATCCGAAGTGTTGATTGATGAACAAGGGCAGTTTCTTAATTGGCTCGAGGGTGAGGCAAGACTTGCAAGTCAGCCTTTACCGAGCATGGAAGCGCCAACCTTAACGCCAGTCAGTGCCGATTTCCTTGGTTTCACCGAAAAAAGTGGTTTTGGTGTGTCTTCTGTACGCACCAGTTCGCCGCTTGAATCGTTGAACAATAAAATGGGTTTGGAATCCCAAGCACTCGGCGTTAGTCGTAGCGAAAGCTTAGGACTTGCCGAGGGCGACTTAAAAGAACTCGAAGCACTTAGCGAACCTAAAGCCGACACTGGTTTTGCAGCACCTCAAGCAGCGCCCGCCGTTGAAGCTGAAGAAGATATGCCTGATATTCCAATGCTTGATTTAATGGATGCGATTGCTCCGAAAAAAGCAGCCAATACCCAAGCAGCCGTTGCTGCCCAAGAAACCGCTGAAATGGCAGCTATGGCAAATCTCGAGCCAACCCTTGAAACCCCAGAAACATTCCTCGAGCCAGTAGTTGCACCAGTAGCAGCACCTGTGGTTGTACCCGTTGCAGCGCCTGTGCTCACTGAACCGACTACTGCAATTCAAACTGCACCCCAAGTTGCCCACATCAGTAACAGCGTTGCCTTATACAGCACCACCACCATGCGCCGTTACTTTGACATCACCGATTTACTCGAAGCCCAAACCAAGTTAATCGAAGTACTCGCCATGCCGCAAGTACCATTGGTGGTCTTCCTTGGACGTGCCGCCGAACGTTGCTCGAGTAACCTTGCCAATATCAACAGCATCGCTATTGCCGAAGCTCGAGACGAAGGCTTAGTTAATATTCACACCATCAGCGCTCACGAAAGTTTCCGAAAAGTGCTGCTCGAAATTAACGAATCTCAAGCCGATGCCGCTGCCGATTTAACCGTTGCCGACCTCAGCGACCTCGAGTTAGATGAAGTTTCGTTACCTGTAACCACACCGCATTTACTACTGACCCGTATTTCTGCCGACCCTGAACGTCCTGGACGGATGCGTGGCACATTGACCCTCACTGGAACTGTCGGACTGAAATCTGGCGCAGCCTTCTTGAAAGCTGTTGTGACGCGACTCGAATCGCCGATCACGTTGATGCTTTAAAAATCATTGGAGTTATGTATGAGTGAAGTTTTTAGAGATGGTTTTATTGACGAGATCGTAGAAGCCTACGTCAAAGATTTTGGTGAACGTGTCGAAAATACCGACCGTTTCGAGCACTACTCGCCAGGACATGCGCGTCGGGTTGCCGAAGTCAGTGTTGCCTTATGCGAAGCACTCGATTTTGAAGAAGAAGATATTCGTGTTGTCAAAACCGCAGCCTTGCTGCACGACATTGGCGAAGTCATTCAACGTCACGCTTTTTACGGCGCACCTCGAGCCTTAAACCCACAAGAAACCGTGGAAATGTGGCAACACAGTTTAATTGGCGAACGCGAAGTAGCCCGCCGTGGATTTGGTCGTCGTGAACAACTCTTGGTACGTTGGCATCACGAGCGTTGGAATGGTCAAGGTTACCCAGATATGCTTTTCGGACCAGACTTACCACTTGGCGCACGCATTATTCGTATTGCCGATACTTGGGATGCTTTAACCAACGACCGCCCTTGGCGCAAAGTCATGCCAATCGAAGAAGCCTTAGACGAAGTCAGGCTAGGTGCAGGCGCAGAGTTCGACCCAGAACTCGCCCAATTATTCCTCGAGTTACACGCAACCAATAGCCTTAAACCAAGCGGTAAATATGCTTTATCCGGAGGTGCATGATGTCTCAAGTCAAAGAATATGTCGGCGCAGAAATCATGCTGCTGAGCAAAATTCTCAAATCCGATAGCGTCGCCGTACCATTCGGTGGTCGCAACCCAATGTGGATGCCATGGTGGTTAAAAACCCTTGGCAAAAGCGTGCATGTCAACGACATCCTGCATTATGGTTATATGGACACTGTTGGTATGATCGAAAATGATGGTGTACTACTTGAGAAAGAAACTGTGGCTGGTTTAATCGAAGGTTTAGGCAATAACAGTCGGGCGCTCGAGAATCCAGAGTTAGCCAAACTTGTGCCACCAGAAGATGCTTTGTTTTTTGATCAACTGCGTGGACGAGTTGAACGCCTTAGCCCACGTCAACGTGGCATGGCAATTCGGGCTGGTTTTAATACCATTCGTTACTCACAAGTGATGGAATCAAGCCGTTTTAGCAACATCCGTATGCCACTTGGACGGGTTTTTGAACGCGAAGTCGAAGAACTCAATAAACGTGTCACCAGTGCAGGTAGCGGTATAGCTTACCGAATGAATGCCATTGATTTTGTCCAACAAGCCCAAGCCCAAGCCTTGTACTTACAATTCCCTGTTGCCACTGGTTTAAGCACCGAGTACGCCACAGGCGCACGACCACGCGGACCACTCGGACGTGAAATCTGGGCACGCGGACCAAGCAAAAACTGGATGCCCGAATTACGAGCCGCCGTCAAAGGCACCTTCGGCGACCGTTTCACCAGCCGCGAAGCCTACTTTAGCGCTGTTGCTAATATGCTCGAGCATAGCCAGAATTTCCCAGCTTGGGTGATTAATGTCGAAGAAGCCGACTACCCAGATATGGTACGTACCATCTCGAAATTCCGCAAACCAAAAGCTGTGCACCGCATGGACACCCGCGAAGCCAGTGGTGGCTACATGGGCTACTTTGTAATGGCATAATAAATACCCCTGTTTTGTTTGGCGACCTCTCTTCCCACAGTACAACGACAAGAAAAAATCATATGACAACACCTACCTTAACCCCAAATCAACTTGTACTCGACCAACCTCGTCTCGAGGCAGTCAACCAGTATCTTCCTGTTGTCGCAGCCGCCTTTGCGCGAACAGCGCGGACAGCCGCTCGAGCTGCTGCGACACCATTTGCTTTGGTTTGCATGGTGGATGGAACACACCTGCATTTCAAAGCTGGTTTTGGACTTGAAATTCGTCAAACAAAACAATCTTTACCCGATAACATGGCATTGTTTTTGCCTTTAACAGCTGTACAAACCAACCACCCTGTGCACCTAGAAATTCTCAACCGATTATTCTCGAGTAAAAGTGGTTGGCAAAAACACTTCTTTGCTTTCCAAGCCAGTGTGCCTTTGCGTGGCGCAGATGGTCAGATTCTTGGCGCTTTAATTGTTATGGACGAGCAAATCCGTGAACTGGATATTCATGGTTTAACCATGCTCGAAGACATTGCCGAAGGCTTAATTACCGAACTGGATTTACGTCGTCAACTCGAACATGCCCAAACTGTACAAATATTGACTCCAGAAGCGATACTTGAACCAGTAACAGAACCAGAAATAATCATAGCACCAGAAAATTGGTACGACCCAGCTAAAATCAGTGAATCCAGTGCCGCTGCCATTATTGGTCAAAGCCTAGCGGGCGAAATTATGTATGCCAATAAAGCTGCCGCACAATTACTTGGCTACAGCCACGAAAACCTAATTGGTGCAAATACCAGCACAATACTTCCCGATTCCCTTACAGACCTTTCCTCGGATTTACTCGAGCAATTACACAGCGGTCAGGCTTTATTACCAGTTGCCACAAAACGCCGTCACCGCAGCGGCAAAGAACTTGATGTCCGTATTGCTTTTGCTCCTATTTTTAATCAAAACAAAGAAGTGATTGGTATCTCGAGTACCATTTTATTAAATACCGAAAAAGCAGTAGTACCCGTTGTGGTACCACAAATTCCTGCGTTCCCTGTAACTGTTTTTAGTGTCAACATCGAAGGTCAAATCACTGCTTGCACTGGCACAGCCTTACCGTTATTTGAAAATCCACAAGCCATGATTGGACAACTGATTTTTAAAGCCTTCCAGCTTTCCGAAGCATTACTCGAGGCAGTCTGTTTTGCTTTACTTGGCGAAGAACACGAGTCCACCATTACTTTAGGCAATCAATCGGTGCGTTTGCACTTACATCCTGTACATCGCACGGGGCAACCCAGCGATGTCATTGGCATTGCCATACCAGTGGCATAGAGAGGGCATTATGGAAAGCAAACCTCAATCTGGTGCGGTGGATGCCAGCAACGTCGCAGCACTTTTATCCGATCTGATTTTAGATGCGCAAGTCATGCAAATCGAATTCCGTAACGACAACGGTATGCTTGGTGGTATCTGGATTCGTGGCGATCAATTAATTGCTGCCAAAATTGGTGATATTCGCGGAACGGAAGCCATTGAAGCCTTACTGACTCAACCCGATTTGCGTTCCTATACCGCTTACCGCTTAGCTGCCAAAGAAACCCTTGGTATAGACCCCATTGCTTCGCTCAGCCAATTACTTGATGATTTAACCATGCCGTCTGTTCCACGTCGGCGTTTAATTGAACCAAAAAACTCAAATACCCCGCAGGTGATTGTTGATACCCAAGAGCCTTCTGAAACCCTCGAGAATGCCATGAGTCGAACTGTTGAAGAAACAGCTGAACCAAAGACACTCGAGCCAAAAACAGAAGCTATTACCCTTGAAGCATCAGAGGAGTCAAAAGTTGCTCAACCCGAAGTTGTAGCAGCGCTCGAGCCAGAAGCCGTTGAAACAGAAGTCGAAGAAACCCTCGAGCCAGAAAGCGCTGCTGTATCTGAACCTGAAATTATCGCAAAAGCTCAAGTCGAGCCAGAACCAGAAACACACCTCGAGCCTGAAGTTGTTACTGCCGAGCCAGAAATCGCTGCTGTTACCGAACCAGAAGTTATTGCAGAAACGATTTCAGCCCAAGCAACAGCTCCCGAAACAATTGCTGAAGTGCAACCAGAAGCTGTTGCTGAACTCGAGCCTCAAGAACCTGAACCTGTTGTTGCTGCATCCGAACCTGAAACTGTTGTTGCTACATCCGAACCTGAAGCTATTGTTGAAACTGCCGAGCCAGAAATCACAATCCCTGAACCAGAAGTAATACCAACAGCCACAGCGGAATCACTTACTGAAAAAACTGTTATTGCACCTGCTAATCTCGAGAAACCAGCACCTCGAGCCACGTTACGACCAGGTGGTAAAGGTAACAAAGCTCAACGGATGTTAGCCGTGGTCAGCCCTAAAGGTGGCGTTGGTAAAACCACGTTATCCTTGAATTTAGCTGTGCTATACGCCCAACAAGGTTTCTCGGTGATTTTAATTGATACTGATCCGCAAGGTGGTATCAGCCATTCACTGATTTCAAGTGGCGATACCCCAGCAGGTATTTATGATGTGCTGATGGGTAGAATTCCTTTTCGTGAAGCCATGCGAAATACCCGTTTTGAGAATTTGCGTTTTATTCCCGCTGGTACCTTATTACCCGAAGAAGTAATTACTCGCAGCGGACAACTGGCTAGTCCAGAAGTCTGGCAACGGGTGCTTAGTCCAATTCGTAAAGTTGCTGATATTGTCATTGTGGACACACCAGCTGGCGTACAAGGTGTCACCACACCGATTCTTACGGCAGCAACCCATGCCCTGGCAATTAGCCAACCAGAACCGCTGAGTTTACGTTCTTTATCGCAACTGACCAGAACCATTAGCGCACTTGGAAAAACCAGCCCTGTAGCTGAACTTTGCGGTGTGGTGATCAACATGGCAAGCAGCGAACGTCTTGTGCCTCTTAATTTACTCGAGACAACATCCAAAGGTGTGATTAACGCCAGCACCCTACTAGAGCCAATGCTAATTCGTAACGAAGCTGTATTAAAAGCCTCGAGTAATGCCACACCAATTGCCTTATCCACTCAACGCAGTCATCAAGTTTTTGTGGAAACACTCCACGAACTGAGCGATCAAATTCTCGAGCGCATTGCCTTACGAGAAACCAGCAGTGCAACTCTTGAATCTTTACTGGTATAAATTGAATTTAGCACACGCCTCAGTTGGGAGAAAAGGCATGTGTTATCCCCTGAGGTTATTTCATGCCCGTCCTAAATATTTCTCCTATTCAAGTTGTTTCAACCAGTTCCGAACAAACCTTGATTGAAACAGCCCTCCATATGCTTTGTCATGCTGTTTATGCCAAAGGTGCTTTGCTTGGAACACTCGAGTTAACTGGTTTTCGGGTGCATAGTAGCCACCAATTGCCATTAGCTCGAGGGCATTTTATTGCTCATCCAGAACCTTGGTTGCGCCCCAAATTTAGCGATCATCTCGAGACACATAATCTGATTATGCTCTCTGCTTGGTTGGGTAAAGCTTTTGAAAATGCGGTTGGTATCGGTATTCCCAATAGCACTTTAGCTATCTGGTGTTTTGATACACCAGAACCACTAAGCCGACATCAGCAACACAGTTTGCAATTAGCAGCCAGCCAAATCAAAGTCATGCTCGAGTTTAATCAAGAAACCGAATTATTACGGGCTGCACAACCTCAGCATCAAGGTAAAGATTTTGGACGCGGCATTGCTCAGAGTTTACCGATTGCTTTGCTGGTCACAGATTTACAAGATCGTATTGGTTTTATTAACCCAGCCTTAACCCATATGCTTGGTTATGACCTTGAAACAATTTACATGAAAACCTTGCAAGATATTGTGCTGGCTTCAGATCATCAAAAACTAGAAACTGCTTCGGTAGCCATTAGTCAAAGCCAAACCATTGTCCAACCCTACCGCACAGCTCATAGCAATGGCACACCTATTTGGCTCGAGATCAGCCGTTACCCACGTTTTGATAGCCATCAACAAGTGATCGGTTCGGTTGCTACACTGCGCGAAATTAGTCAGGAAATCCAAACCCAAGAACGATTACAAAGTTTTGAACATGATTTACGTAACATTCAAAAAAATTTGCAACAAGGTTCTGGGTTTGCAGGTCGGCTCGAGGATATCGAAGGTGCAGTTGGATTATTGCAAATGCTTGCCAGTAATGGCACAGATGGTGCTATCACCTTAGACGATTCGATTATTTTTCTTGAAAAAGGCAGAATTGTTGCCACTCAACACCCAAAACTTGCCGATGCAGAAGCTGCTAAAGCCATTATTCAACGTCGCCGAGGACAATTCCAATTTTTTCCTAATGTTAAAACTGAACGTGCCACAATCTCACTTGACCCCATTGCCTTAGCGCTCGAGTTTGCCAGACAAAACGATGAAACTCGAGTGCAACACCAACAAGAAAACATTATTTACTTACCCAATAGCAAAGCAGCTTATGCTTTTATGAATGGTATTAGCCATCCAGATCAGTTTATGACCAGTGTTGAAAACAACCAAGTCATCTTGCGCGGCAAGGGCATCAAAATTGTTGTACAAAACACAAGCCTCGAAGAATTTCTACGCGCTTCAAACCAAACATAAACCCTCGAGTTTACCTGTCAGGACTACAAACCCTCATGCCCAATTAGACTATATTGAGTGTCTTAGTTATGACGTTGTTTTAGCAATACGTGAAAAACCGAAGTAACACCCATTATCCAAATACTCGAGGCACAATGACCAGTGTAGTGCAAAACGCAATTCCTAAATTAGACCAAGCAAATTTGGTTTTGCTAGGCACTACCCTAGAATTACTTTGTCAAACACTCAATGCAAAAGCTGTGATCCTTGGCGCGACCGACCGTGCTGGTTTTCGTCATATTGCTAATTATGGCATCCCATTACAAGATAACGAATTAATTGGTAGCCAAGAAACATGGGTTTTCCAAACACAAACAAGTCAAGCTGAACGCCAAAAATTAGCTGTGATGGCAGCTCGGCTTGGTGTACTACTCAAAAATGCAATTGGACTCAAAATAGAACAAAGCACCCATATCCTATGGATACTAAACACCGCTCAAGATATCCCCGAAATCACGTTAGTATTAGTCGCTAAGCACATTCAACAAATTTTACAAATCACTCGAGAACTCGAGCAAACCAAGCAACAACCACAAAATCAAAGCAAAGACTTTGGACGTAACATTGCCCAAAGTTTACCGATTGCTTTAATTGTTACGGATTTACAAGACCGTATTGGCTTTATTAACCCAGCCCTGACCAAAGTCCTTGGTTATACTCTCGAGCAAATTTATATGAAAACCCTGCAAGATATTGTACAAGCAACGGATCACAAAAAACTCGAAGCCGCCCAGCAAACCATTAACCAAGGCACCAGTATTATCCAACGTTACCGCATCCTGCACATTAATGGCACACCAACTTGGCTCGAGATTAGTCGTTATCCACGTTTTGATACCAACCAACACGTAATAGGTTCAGTTGCTACATTGCGCGATATTAGTGAAGAAATGCAAACCCAAGAACGTATCGAACGCATCGAACACGACCTTCGCAGCATCCAAACCAACTTAGCGCAAGGCTCAGGGTTCACGGGAAGACTCGAGGATATCGAAGGTGTGGTCGGACTATTACAAATGCTTGCCAGTAACGGCACAGACGGCGCAATCACCTTAGACGATTCAATTATTTTCCTCGAGAAAGGCAGAATCGTTGCAGTAGAACACCCTAAACTCGAGGGATTAGCCGCCGCCCATGCACTCACCAAACACCAAAGTGGGCAATTTCAATTCTTCCCAAATGTCAAAACCCAACGTGTCAGTATGTCATTAGACCCTGTTGCCTTAGCCCTCGAGCACGCTCGGCAAACCGATGAGGCGCACAATATCCAACCTTTATTTTTAGCTCGGTAAAATAACAACCACCATAGGGAGGAGATAAACCCCTCCCCAAACGAAGAATTACGCTTTTTGTGATTAAAAATGCTGTGGTTTACGACGTAAAAACTTACCACGGCTCGAGTCGCCAACAAATTTTCCATCTCGCACTTGGACTTTGCCACGCACCGTAACAACACTGGGTTTCCCATCTATTTCCATACCTTCAAAGCCGTTATAGTCGTTGTTGACTGTTTGGGTGGCAGCCGAAATTTTACCTTTGTATTGTGGGTCGTAAATCACTAAGTCGGCATCCGAACCAACAGCAATTGTGCCTTTTTGTGGAAATAAACCAAATAACTTGGCACTTTTTGTACTGGCTGCATCCACAAAACGATGAATATCGAGTGTGCCTCGAGAAACCCCGTATGTGTACAACAAATTCACGCGGTCTTCGATAGCGGGAATACCATTAGGAATGGCGGTAAAAGCATCTGCGCCTTGGGCTTTTTGTGCCACATCAAACGGGCAATGATCTGTGCCCACGGTGTCAATAAATCCTTGTGCAAGGGCATCCCAAAGCACCTTCTGATTTTTCTTATCACGCAGTGGAGGTGACATCACATGCTTTGCTCCTTCAACCCCAGGGCGTTCGGCGTAGGTCTTATCCAGTAGAAAATGCGGAATCACACTTTCAACATAAATTGGTACACCTCGAGATTTGGCTGCCATTGCTTGGGCAAGTGCTCCAGCGCAACTGAGATGCACCACATACCCCGTTGCCCCTGTATTCTCGAGGAAGGTTGCAAAACGCATGGTACCTTCGGTTTCGACAGACTCTGGGCGACTTGGTTCGTGCCATTCGGCACCTGTTTTGCCTTGCGCCAATAAATGTTGTTGTAATTGCCCAACCAATTCAGCATTTTCGCAATGCGCCGTAACAATCACACCAAGTTCTTTGGCTAACATCATGGTTTGGTACATTTCGTTATCGTCTACACCAAAGAAATTCTTGTAACTTAAAAAAATCTTAAAGCTCGAGATGCCATCCTTAACAATTTCCCGCAGTTGCGCCTCTGTTTTTTCATCAAATTTAGTCACAGACATATGAAAGGTGTAATCGCAAGCGCTGTTACCTTCGGCTTTAGTTTTCCATAAATTATAGCCCTCGAGAGCATCGTCGTTACGACTAGGGCAGCACATTTCAATAAAAGTGGTGGTGCCACCGACCAGTGCCGCTTGGCTACCAGTGGTGTGGGTATCCTTAGCAAAAGTTGCCATGAACGGCAAGTAAATATGCACATGTGGGTCTATAAAACCTGGGAAAACAAATTTCCCAGTCGCATCAATCACTTCAGTATCCGCTGCGACTTCAAGATTTGTTCCAATCCGCGTAATGGTTTCGTTCTCCACAAAAATATCTGCGATGTACCTCGAGTCCGCTGTGACAATTTCGCCGTTTTTAATCAGTAATGCCATACATTCCTCCGAATTCTTGGTCGCTCTTAGATTACTGCATTCAGGTTGAAAAAATCTCAGGTATTTACAAATTTAAGGCGCGAAGGGCAATACCAATCACACCAACTCGAGCTTGGGTTAATTGCTCTGTAGACAATTTCTTCTCGAGTGCGTCGCGTAGTAGCACTGCATGTTCGCGTCCAAGTTGGCGTTTAATGCCGCAATCTCCTATTGGTCTGGCTAATCGCCCTAAGGCTTCTTTGTATTCCATACCAAGAGCAATCCGAGCAGTGCATTCGTACAATGTCCAAAACCATAAATAATCTTTGTGTGGTTCTTGGCTGGTTATTAAAACTGTGGCAAATTCTTGTTGCTCAAGCAAAGCCTCAATGTTAGCTAAAGCATATAAACCATGATGCCAAGCAGGAACCATCTCGAGATTTGGTAATGAACTGCAAACTGTGCCTAAAAAGCGTTCAAGACGATACCGCCAAATTAAGGCTGCCGCCGAATCAAATCGTTGAGCTACCGCTAAAGCTTGCTCGAGTTGTCCGAGCATACTATGGCAAAGCACAGTATTTTCTGCTGCGATATTCTCAAGTTCACGGTCATCAGCGCGTTTTGCCAGTATACCCGCTCGTTCAAAACGATTGAGAGCTGTGTCTACTTCATCCTCGAGTGTCAGGATAACAGCGGTGTTATTGAGGCTAAAAATTTGTAATTCTAAATGCCCACAACGTGTGGCTTCTTCGGCAATTTCGTTATGAACTTCGAGTGCCTTAGACCATTGGCGCTTACCGCTATAAGCATTAGCAGCTAAGCGACGACACTGTAAGTAACGCAAAGGTTCTTGTGTTACTTCAAGTTTGGCTTGGCAGTTACGACTAATGATTAATGTGCGGTCATATTGCCCAAGATTGATTGTGATTTGCCCGAGCAATAACAAAACATCTAGTTCGAGGACATCTTGATGCCCTTTTAATTCTGCCCATATTTTTAAAGCCTGATGACGAGCTGCGGCAATATCAGACATGGCAAAAGCAACTTTAGCTTTGGCTAAACGGGCTTCTAAACTTTTTTCTCGAGCCAAAATTTCTAATGCCCGAATTGGTTCACCTCGAGCTGTTAATAAATCAGCGAGGCGCAAAATTGCTTTGCTTTCGATTTTGGCATCGGCATGATAGGCAACTTCACGGTAATGCTTTTCGGCTTCAAAAATATGTCCTGTAGCCTTGAGTGTTTCAGCTAAACCAAAGGTGGCTCGGGCACGTAAATGGCTGGTGTTGATTGGCATATTGTTGATATGTGCACTTGCTTCTAAGGCTGTGCGAAAACCACGTTCTGCAAGAGCATATTGCAAGTTTTGCAAAGCCGTTTCGCCACCTTGGACACCGTACTCAAGGGCAGCCATATAATTTTCGGCTATTGCATGATGCTCGCAGAGTTCAACTGCGCTTGCTCGAGTGATTAAACGCTGAGCAGCAGCAGCATGGTACTGTTTTGCTATCTGGGCTGGTAAATCGCCACGTAATTTTGCAGCGTACTCTGGGTGGGCAAATTTATACCCATTGCCTCTGGTATTAGGAATTTCTGATAGCACCCGCACCCGTAGACCATCTTCTAAAGCACTGATACTGGTGTCATCATCCCAACCCAGTACCGCTCTGGCATCTTCATAATCAAAATGCGTCCCCAGAACGGCTCCTGCTCGAGCAAAATCCAAACCAACTGCTGATAAATCCTCAAAACGACGCTCGAGGATTTCGGCAATGCTATTGGGAATCTGTTGATCTCGATTCCATTCAAACATGCCATCCCGTTCAAGCAAACTACGATTCTCGAGCATGGCACGTAAACGCTCCTCGAGCAACCACGGATTACCACCGCTGCGCTCGAGCAGCACAGCTCGGATGCTAGCTTCAACAGGTGCACCAAGTCGGGCTTCAATCAGATGCTGCATGGCATCATTGGCAAGTGGTGTTAGTGTTATGCTGGTATCAGCAACTGGTAAATGTCGTTCTGCACCGTAGGCAAGATCTTCTGGGCGATATGTATAGACTGCCCGCACTTGATTAGCACTACGTAAACCATGTGCTAAATGGCGTAAATCTTCGCTGGTCGCAAAGTGCAGATCCTCAAAAACCAGAACACCACTAAATCCTTCGAGCAATATCCGCAAAGCTTCATAGCGTGCTAATCGCTCTAAATCAGACATCGAACTTTGCAGTATACGCGTTGGCGCATCTGGATTAAGTATCAGTTGCAGTCGTGTAAACCAATCACCAGGTGCATCGGATTCCAAACACCGCACCTCGAGTAAATCTGGCACGGCATTTTTTAATTCACGAAGCAACCGTGTTTTACCAATGCCTGCTTCGCCCAGTAATGCCACCACACTATGCACAGGCTCGAGCGCTGTTTTTAAAGCAGCTAACTCGAGGTTGCGTCCAATCATTGGTGCAACCAGTAATTGCTTGGTAGTAACCTGAACTTTACTTTGTACACCACGTAGAATCGCAGCAACATCGGCAGCACAAAATGGACGCTGACTTGGTTCTTTTGCCAGTAAACGCATGGTTAAATCCTCGAGTTCTATTGGGACATCACTGCGAACCTCCCCAATGGCTCGAGGGGTGGCTTGTAAATGCGCTAGTAATGCCTCAGGGATGCTATTGGATTTAAATGGTAAACGCCCTGTTAAAGCTTCATATAACATAATCCCGACGGCGTATAAATCGGCTCGAGCATCCAGTTCTACACCCCTACATTGTTCAGGCGACATATATAGCACTGTGCCAACCATTGCGCCTGCTCGAGTTAAATGCACACTAGCATCCGATAATTTTGATAACCCAAAATCCATTAACTTAACCACATTTTTATTATTCAACATCACATTTTCTGGTTTTAAGTCGCGGTGCAATAAACCAGCTTCATGCACCACCTCTAAAGCATCACATAGCTGTGCAAAAACACTGCGAATCTCGGCAAAATGAGGACGAGACCTAAACCAAGTATGCAAAGTCTGCCCATCAATAAACTCGAGGGCTAAAAATGGCACGCCTTCGTGTTCACCATAATCTAAAACTTCGATAATATTGGGATGTTTTAAGCTCGAGAGGGCACGAAATTCGCGTCTCATACGAGCACCACCTGTAAAAGAAACCGTGGATAACAACTGCTTTAATGCCACTAAACGCTGATCGCGCTGATCTAAAACCAGCAAGACTCGAGCCGAAGCACCTACGCCCAGTTCCCGAATCACTTGGTAACGATCTAACACAAATCCTATTCTACCGAGCCAAGGTTATAAATCGCCACGCAACCAATTTTCAAAGATTGCCAGCGGTTCACGTAAAGCAAACCGTGATAACAAACCAAATCGTGACCAACACGGACTACGTGGTGCACCAACCACTGTTGCTTCTAATCCCAGCTTTCGAGCCAATGCCCCAGCTCGAGCCAAATGAAATGGGTCGGAGACAATTAAGACTTTTTGCAGAGCAAATAATTTTTGTGAGAATCGTAGGTTCTCAGCAGTACTGGTGCTACGTTCCTCGAGCAAAATCTGGTTTTTGTTTAAACCAAATTGAATTGCCATATCACGCATCACTTGCGCTTCGACAGCTCCATCTTCGATATCCACACCACCACTGACCACCAAACGCGGCGCAAAACCAGCCTTAACCAGTTCCACACCACGTTCAACTCGAGCCACTAGACAAGGATTCCAACGTCCCGCAGGAAAGAACGCTTGTGCTCCTAAAACAATAACCGCATCAGCTTGAACTGCTGTAGCTCGAGTTGATTCAGCAGCAACCCATGTCAGAAGTGCTAAATACAGCAGCACACCAACAATTAGGCAACCCCAGATCCCCCGAGTTAACCAGCGTCTGATTGGATTTTGGGTTTGGCGCTGCACAACTTAATCTTTTCTGATACCAGATGAGAAAAATGCACAACTCGAGTATGGCAGACTTATTTTATCACCAGTGGAATCAAATACATAATCTCGATAGCTTCGTACCAAGCGGCTAACACCAAAAACACAATGGCAAAAGGTAAGCACCGCGTGTAATCAAGAAAAGCTGTAGCGAAAGATGTTTTACGGATAATTCGCAGTAACATCACACCACTCGAGGCGACAATGTAAATATACGCACCCAATTCAATGATGATGGTTGGCAGATGCAGCAACCACGCAGCCAGTGGCAATGTACCAACCGGAGCCAAAGCAAGACCATAAAAAGGGTATTGAATAAAAGCAATTAAGTACGCTGGTACCGCAAAAAAACTACCCGGTACATAACTGGTCAGAAAAATTCCTGAACGCATATTATTCCAAGTAATGCCAAAAGCAGCACTGGCAACATTGGTTTGGGTTAATTCAGCAATACCATTTGCCGATAAAACAGTACCCAGAAATTCACTAATCATTTTGGTGATTCGTGGCTCAGCAAGCCCAATCATTGTACCAAGAGCAAATAAACCAAATAAGCCTAAAGACGTTGCAATATAGACAACTTTGTACGTTTTAATCATTTGCCAATTTTGCTCAAGTACCTCACGAAACGGGGTTTTAGCCACCGAAACCCATAAAAGCAATGCTGAAATCGCTGCAAATAACCACCCGCCCCATGGAGTTTTCACAAAATCTGGAATCAAATTCGTGGTTGTACCAATTTGCACACTGGTTGCTACCCAAGAAGCACTATTAAGTCCCTTTATAGGTAATAAAGTCACAGTCAATATTTCATCGCCTAAATCATCCGATGTGATTGGATAACTATAGACTCGAGCAGCATCTTCTTTTATCACACGACGCAAATTAAAACTGATTCGAACATCTTTGGGGGTTGGCGTAAAACGCACTTGTTGGGACAAGGCTTTAAATTGTTTTTGCAGTACTTCAATTGGGTCTTTGCTTTGCTCGAGGGTTTTGATATCAAGTTCAGCTGGTTTGAACTTACCCGCTTGCCAATCACGCACCGTTTGGTCAGCAATAGCATCTGCTGTTGTATTTGGTGCAGCAATAGGTGGTGTGCTTTGCGCCAAACCACTCGAGAAAATAGATAAGACCAGTAAAAAAGAAAACAACCATTTCATAAAAACAGTCTAACTCGAGAAGGTTAAAGCAATTGTCACTCGAGTAATAAACCTGCGGCATCTAAATCCGCAAGTAGTTTTTCGGCATCAGCTCGGACTCGAGTTTCGTCTATGCGATATTTTTTAACCACAGCTGCAACACCCATTTCAAAGTTTGGTGTGCGTTTCCAAGTATTCCATAATAAAATAGCGGCTCCTGAAATCCGATGCCGCTGTGCAGTGTTAGCTAATCGCAACTCGAGAATGGTATCCGTCACATCCATTTCAAGAGTTTGAGGGTTTGGTCGTTTCATCTACGGTATTGTATAACCATAAACATCTTTCTACACAAAATTGGTAGAAAAAATGCCTGATGCCATTTCTGTTTTTGGATTATTACTGCCCGTTGTTCGTGTTTCGGTAATTGCAGGTTTGCTACTGGCAAGTTGGTTAGCATTGCGTTTCTCGAGATTAACAGGTGAAGCCGCTAAACAACTCGAGGCGGCTATTTTTCGGGTGACTCTGGTTGGTGTGATTGCTGCTCGAGTGGGCTATGTGCTTTTGTATTGGCAAGCGTATCAATCTGATTTACCCAGTATTTTCTTTATTTGGCAACCTGGTTTTTCGCCGTGGGTGGGTGTATTAGTAGCTACTGTTTTTGCCTATTGGCGTTACGCCAAAAAAGCCAAGTATTTGCCTGCAATGCTCTTTGGTTTTACCATTGCTGCACTTTTACCACTGGCTGGTTTTACCGCCACCAAATTGCGGTTACCCAATACAACCAATCTGCAAGTCGGTGATACTGTACCCGAAGTAACCATGCGGACATTAACAGGAGAACAGGTTAACCTCAGTGCACTACGTGGCAAAACCATTATTCTCAATTTCTGGACAACATGGTGTCCACCGTGCCGCCGCGAAATGCCAATGTTCGACCGCATCAGCCAAGCATACCAATCGCAAAATGTGGTCATGATTGGTCTCAATGTTGCCGAAAAACCCGAAAAAGTTTTCAAAGCAGTCAAAAAACTGGGGGTCAGCTATCCTATTTGGCTTGAAGGTGCCAATACCAACTCGAGCCAAAATATCTATCAAAAATTTGGTGGTGTTGGCTTCCCAACCACTATTATGATTGATAAAAACGGTGTATTACGGCAAAGACAACTGGGTGAATTAAACCAAGCCACCATTACTTCGTGGATCGCTGAAACTCGTTAATCAGTTTTCATCTTTCAGCACTTGTTCAGCTTTGTAACTCGAGCGCACTAACGGTCCTGCAACAACTTCCAGAAAACCATATTCAAGTGCTTCAATCCGAATTTCATCGAATTCGGCAGGAGGAATGTAGCGTTCCACAGGTAAGTGATTACGGGTTGGTCGCAAGTACTGCCCAAACGTTACAATATCCACATTGGCACTGCGAATATCTTGTAATGCCTGATGAATCTCGGCTCGAGTTTCACCAAGCCCTAACATCAAACTGGTTTTGGTATACACACTGGGTTTATAGGCTTTAGCGGCAGCTAAAACCCTGAGGGTTTGTTCATAACTGGCTCGAGCATCCCGCACAGGGTGGGTTAAGCGCTGCACGGTCTCGAGGTTTTGTGCGTACACTTCGATACCACTGTCTATAACTGCGTACACAGATTCAAGGTTGCCTTGAAAATCTGGGGTTAGCGCTTCGACTTTAGCTTGCGGAACTCGGGTTTTAATGGCTTGCACAGTACGAGCAAAATGGGCTGCACCACCATCGGGCAAGTCGTCACGGTTGACACTGGTTAAAACCACGTATTTCAAACCCATTAAATCCACAGATTCGGCAACATGGGCTGGTTCGGTCAGGTCTAAACGCCCCATTGGATTACCTGTATTAACTGCACAGAACTTACAAGCTCGAGTGCAGACACTGCCCATCAACATAAATGTGGCAGTACCTGCACTCCAGCATTCTGCAATATTCGGGCACATGGCTTCTTGGCAAACTGTGGCAAGTCCGTGCTTAGAAACAATATCTTTGATACTCGAGTAACCAATACCGCTCGGCAAAGACACTTTTAACCATTCAGGTTTGCGTTCTCGGATAGCAGGAGCATCTTTGACCAGCACACCATCCTTAACGACTGGAAAATCATATTCTCGAGACGGCTTAATCATCTATTCCTCCAACCCGAGTTTGCCTCGAGCATATGCGCGTATGACACTGGCAGCTTTGTGCATGGCAATGGCTTCGTCGCTGCTTACATCGTCAAAGCCGCTAGGGTAACGTTCTTGAAAACCAATCCTTGTTAAAACATCAGCTGCTGCATATTGCAAAGTTGTTGGTTGCAAAGCAGCATCTATCTCTTTGAGTAAATCTTCAAGAATATGGGAACGATTTGGGATTTTTTTGTTGTACAACAACACAGCTTTTAAGTACAACTCAGCTGCGAAATGAAGCTCGCCACTGGCTTGGGCAGGAAATTGCTCCAAATCCCTTGAAGCACGGCGAAAGTGTTGTTCAGCTCGGGTTTGCCAAGCCCGCCAATCGGTTGAATCAGCCACGGATCACCTCGGCTTGGTAACGTTTTACGAAATCCGCTAGAAAACTCGAGTGCTGATTTTTAAAAATAGCTTGGGCATTTGTGTGCTCGAGTAACAAAATGCCTTCTTTAGCAACTTCATGAGCCAGAATTGCTTGGCGTTGCAGATATGTTGTTTGGTGCATTGCAATAAAATCCACACCGATTTTTCTGGTTCGATTAGCACGGTAAGCGGCAATACTCGAGTCGTGCAAGTTTGCATTGTCATCCATCAATAATAGTAAATCCACATCACTATCGGGTTTGGCTTCACCTCGAGCATAACTGCCAAATAAGTACACCGCTTTTGCTCCCGAAGCAGTGGCAGCTTTTTGGGCTAACTCGAGAATAAATGCGGGAACTTCGGCGGCAGTCATGGGGGGTATTTTACTCGTAGTGTATTGGGATTTTCTGTGCTATAAACTGCATGACTTTTGTTCATGGCTCGAGTCCGCCACGTAATTCCGCAATCCATTTATACTCGGCGAATTCAAGACTAAAAGCTTGCTCGAGGTGTTTTTTGGCTTCTGCCATCGGAATGGTGCGTTGTAAGATTTTTTCTAAACTGGTCATACGGGTATCGGTTAAACCACACGGGATAATCAAATTAAAATCCTCGAGATTGGTGTTGATGTTTAAGGCTAAACCATGAATGGCAACGTTTTGCCGAATAGCCACGCCAATACTGCCAATTTTGTCATTGCCAACATAAACCCCTGCATAGCCTGGGTTTGGGCGAGCTTCTAAACCGTAAGCTGCCAGCAGACGAATTTGTACATTC
>JAAFIG010000007.1:65573-158085 GCA_013298595.1 Deinococcales bacterium
GCCGTGTTAAAAAATCTCGAACCCGTCTGCCTACAGGGAAAATCGGATATGCCACCAATTGCCCTAACCCATGATAGGTTGCTGTACCACCACGTTCGGTGCTAATCACTTCGATACCCAGTTTTGCTAAGGTCTCGAGTGGTGTGACAATATTGGTGGTTTCGGTATCTTTGCGTCCATGGGTTATCACTCGTGGGTGCTCGAGTAATAATAATTCGGGGGTACTTCCCGCCACAACTTTGGCATGTGTTTGCAGTTGCAGAGCATACGCTTGTTGGTATGGCATGACCCCAAGGTCTCGAGTGAGAAACATGATGACAATTGTACTCTGTTTACGTATAGAACGCGATTTTTCTTACGGTTTTAATAAGCATTATGCGCCATAGTAAGATCATGAAAAATACTTGGTTGTGGTTATTAGGCATCAGTGCAACATTGGCGGCATGTGCAATGGCATTGCCACAAAATGCCAATTGGAAAATCGAAACTGTCAAAACAGGTCTGGAACGCCCGTGGAGTTTACATTTTGCACCTGATGGTCGGATGTTATTGACCACACGCTACACTGGACAACTGATGAGCTTAGATATCTCGAGTGGCGCAACAACCACGCTGACAACAACGCTGCCTAATTTTCGTCCCGATGGTGAAGGTGGCATGATGGGTATGGAACTCGATTCACAATTTGCCACAAACAACAAGGTTTATATCTGCTATTCGTATTGGAAAGGTGGCACTCAAACCGATGCCAATAAACGCAATCGTCTCTCGAGTTTTGTACTCAGCAGCACAGCAGTAAGCAAAGAAAAGATTTTACTTGATGATATGCCTGGTTGGTGGAATCATAATGGTTGCCGTGTGATTCTTAGCCCCGATTCGCAGTACTTATTTTTCAGTATGGGTGATGCCGCAGGGCAAGGCAGTGGACCGCAAAAAGCCCAAGATTTAAGTAGTTTAGGTGGCAAGATTTTCCGTATTAAAACCGATGGCAGTATCCCTACAGATAATCCATTCCCTAATAGCCCTATATGGAGTTTAGGACATCGCAATCCACAAGGTTTGGCATTCTCACCTGTCACAGGAGCATTATGGAGCACCGAGCACGGACCAGAAGTCAAAGACGAACTCAACGTCATTAAACGTGGCAAAAATTATGGCTGGCCAACCTGCCAAGGCGTTGTTGCCACTTGCACAGTCAGCAATTATCAAGCAGCCATTAAAGAGTATGACACCACTGGCACTGTAGCTGCAAGCGATATGGTTTTTTACACAGGTAATGCTTTCCCAGCTTGGAAAAATAATTTATTTTTTGTCACCTTAAAAACAGGGCGTTTATATCGTCTCGAGTTAGATAATGAACGCATTGTCAAAGAAGAAATTCTGATCAATAATGACTTTGGGCGTTTACGTGATGTCACTGTTGGCACAGATGGCTTTTTATACATCAGCACCGATGCAAGTGTAGACTCGAGGATTTTTCGTATCAGACCAAAATAAGCCTACTTTATGAAATCTCTGCTTGGTGCGGATTTTTGCCAAGCAGAGATTATTTTTGATGCTATGCTGCAAAGTATCAGAGGTATTGAGTGGTTGCCTGAACAGCAATTGTTGTGCCCTATTTCTTAGAATGCTTGAGGTTAATGAAAATGAAACCAGTCTCTTTTTTACTTGCTATTACTTTCGTTATTTTTGCTAAACCCTTGGTTATGACAGGCAATGCTCGTCCTGCTTATAACGCGATTATGACGTATCAGTATCATTTACGCGAAGACGTAGAGTTACGCAGCACTTGTAAGTATTGTCATATCGAAGCCGATGGTGGAGATGTTTGGAATTCTTTTGGTGTTTTAATGCGAGAAGTATTTTTTGCTGAAGGTAAGCGTTTAGTTCCCGAAACCTTATATGAAACCTTAAAGCGCGATAAAGATAGTGATAAAGATGGTTTCCGCGATATTCTCGAGGTAGTTGGTAAATCTTTACCTGGAGACCCTAAATCTGTACCTGAGGCATCTTTAGCAGAACTCGAGGCTAAATTAAAAAGTTTAGGTGGGGTTGATTATTTCAAACCCATTGTTGCTCGGCAGTAATTTTGATGGGTTTGTTTTAGGGGCGCATTTCGCGCCTCTTTTTTATGGTTCATTGTTTTTCTTGATAGACTCTTTGACAAAGCCCCGTTTGTCTGGTATAAAATAAGAAGGAGTGATTACGTTGTTAGCAGAAATAATTAGTGTTGGTACAGAACTGCTGATGGGCGAAATCGTTGACTCCAACGCAGCTTACCTTGCCCAAGAACTGAAAAACCGAGGTGTCTTCATGCACTGGAAAACCACTGTTGGTGATAACCTCGAGCGAATCCAAGAAGCCATTGCACGCGCAATAACACGTTCTGACCTGATTATCCTTGGTGGCGGACTTGGACCAACCGACGACGACTTAACCAGAGAAGGCATCCTTGCCTGTATCAACGAAAAAGCCGTTATAGACGAAACATACCTTGCTAAACTCCGCAGCTGGTTTGAAGCTCGAGGGCGCAGTTTCCCCGAGCAAAACATCAAACAAGCTTGGGTTTCCAAAAGCGCCGAAGCCATTGCCAACCCAGTTGGCACTGCTCCAGGTTGGTTTGTTCGCGTACCAAACACAAAAAAAGTGATCGTTGCTATGCCCGGACCACCTCGAGAAATGAAACGCATGTGGGCAGAACAAGTCTTGCCACGCCTTGAATTACCGCAAAGTGGTTTCTACTTCAAAACGTTTCGTACTGTTGGCATTGGCGAAAGCCACCTTGCCGAACGCTTAGGCGAACTGACCCAACTCGAGAACCCCAGCATTGGCACTTACGCCCGCCGCGATGGAGTCCATGTTCGAGTGGCAGCCAGTGCCAGCACCCTCGAGGCAGCCACAACTTTAGCCCAAAGCAGCGAAGACGCTGTCCAAGAAAAACTACGAGGTTTTATTTACGGCACCGACGAACAAACCCTGCCTGAAATTATTCTCGAGCAACTTCGGTATAAAAACCAAACCCTTGGTGTGATCGAAAGCATCTCAGGTGGCATTATTGCCGATGAACTCAGCAACCCCAAAGGTTCAAGTGACCGCTTCCAAGGGGGCACAATCGCCTACTCAAGCCAAGCCAAAATCCAACTTGGTGTTAACCCAGAAATGATATCCCAACACGGCGCAATCAGTGCCGAAACCAGCAAAGCCCTGGCTAGTTTAGCCCGCAGCAGTTTTGCTGCCGACTGGGGACTTGCTTGCACAGGCGCAGCCGACAATACCTTCGGCGATTCGATGCCCGCTGGTACATTATTTGTTGCTATTGCCACCCCAAACGGAGAAATCCTCGAGCAACAATTGGTCGTTGCAGGAGATCGCCGTTCTATGAAAGAACGAGCTGCCTTTAGCGCGCTTGGAATGCTCTGGAGGACAATGAACAAAGACAATTAACGCTAAAATTCAGATAAGACCACACGCAAAAAAGCCCAAGCAGCACCCACTCAGCCTAGCGCCCGAAAGGAACAACCATCATGGCAGTTACTAAGAAAAAAGAAACCGATTTTGATCACGACGACATGAACGCCACTCAACTCACCGCTCATCGCAAAAAAGCCCTCGAGAGCGCCATGAGTCAAATCGAAAAGGCATTCGGTAAGAACGCCATCATGAAACTCGATGCCTCGAGCAAATTACAAGTCGAAGTCATTCCCACAGGCAGCATGAGCTTAGACCTTGCCCTCGGCGTTGGTGGCGTACCCAAAGGTCGGATCATCGAAATATACGGACCCGAAAGCGGTGGTAAAACCACCTTAACCCTCACCATTGCCGCACAGTGCCAAAAAATGGGTGGTACAGTTGCTTTCATTGATGCCGAACACGCCCTCGACCCTGTCTACGCCAAAGCCCTTGGTGTCAACACTGACGAATTACTGGTTTCACAACCAGACACAGGCGAACAAGCCCTCGAGATTGCTGAATTACTGGTTCGTAGCGGCGCAGTGGACATGATTGTCATTGATAGTGTGGCTGCTTTGGTTCCTCGAGCCGAAATCGAAGGCGAAATGGGTGACAGCCTGCCTGGTTTACAAGCCCGTTTGATGAGCCAAGCCTTACGTAAACTGACCGCAATTTTGCATAAATCTAACACCACCATGATTTTCATTAACCAAGTACGCGAAAAAATCGGTGTGATGTATGGCAACCCAGAAACCACCACAGGTGGCAAAGCCCTCAAATTCTACGCCAGCGTCCGCTTAGATATTCGCCGCATCGGGCAACCGATTAAAGTTGGCAACGATGCCGTAGGCAACAACGTCAAAATCAAAGTGGTCAAAAACAAAGTCGCACCGCCTTTCAAAGAAGTCGAAATTCAAATTTACTTCGGCAAAGGCATAGACCAACTCAACGACCTTGTTAACTTATCCTCGAGTCTCGAGATTGTCGAAAAAGCAGGCAGTTGGTTCAGTTACAACGGCGAACGAATCGGGCAAGGTAAAGAAAAAGTTGTTGAATTTATCAAAGCCCGCCCAGCCCTTGAAGAAGAACTTCGCGCCAAAGTGTTTGAAGCTATTCGTAGTGGCAAAGGCGATAACCTTGTAGTAGTTGCCAGCCCAGCCGAAGATTAAAAAATGAGATGCTCGAGAAAAGGCGAACCATATGGTTCGCCTTTTTTATATCAAAGCTTCTTGTGTGTCTTACAAGGCTATAGACAACATTTTACCAAGAATCTCGAGGCTTCTTGAGTATTTTTCTAACTCCAAGTTCTGTTATGCCTAATTTTTAATAGCAAATTTTCTCAACTAAAAAACAACTAAAATTAGACAAAAAAACAACTATATGCTAACCTCAAGAGCAAGAGGTCTATTATGTCTTTAGCCATTAAAACCAAACCACTCATTGCCCATATTATTCACGAAGCCCAAGAACTTAATACAGGACGTTTTGATGGCTTAAAACTTGCAGCAGCTTTAGGGCTGAGCATTACTGAAATGGCACGTTACTTAGGTGTGACTGATAGCGCATTACGTAAAACACCAAACTCGAGTCAGCATCAAAAAAAGTTTATGCAATTATCTGTTATCGCGCAGCGCCTCAAGCAATTACTGGATAACTCACTTGAGTACACCCGAATTTGGTTGCGTGCACCTCACCCAGATTTGGATTATCAAGCACCGATGGATTGTATTTTAGAAGGTGATATTGCTTCTGTGAACGATTTGCTCGAGATGTTTGAGCGAGGACAAACCGCATGAATACAGCCAAGCAATTGGTTAAAGTCTTAAAGAAATTATTAGCACAAACAACGCCCAAAGATTATCGTAGTTTCCGTAGCACCAATCTCAAATATGTGGACAATCCACTGAGCGCTTTAGGCAGCGCCATTGTTGGCGGGCGTTTTAATCCCAAAAAACTCGAGGCGTTGTACACCAGTCTCGAAATTGAAACCATGATTGCTGAAATGCAGCATTACGCCCACACCGACCCTCGATTGGCAGGACGTTTTCGTCCTTCGAGTATTCTGACTTTGGAAAGTAGTGGTTTACGAGCACTTGATATGAGCAATAACCATGTTCAAGCTGCTCTTGGCACCAATGCCCAAGAATTAAGTGGCAATTTTATTCGTATGCAAAACCGTGGTCTTGAGTCACCAACCCAGATTTTAGGACGAGTCAATATCGAACAACATTTTTTTGATGCCTTTATTGTTGAAAGCGCAAGACACGAAAATGGCAAAAACTTAGTGATTTTTCCGAGTATCGCCGAGCAACACAATTGCACTTTGACTTTGTTTGACCCTGAAAATGTTTTACCAACTATTCAGATTTTGCCAAAACCGTAAAAGTTACGCATTCGGGCTGAGAATTTTCTCGAGACAGTATGTGATGTGCTCCTTGTTGTTCCAAGTAAAGGTACTATTTTTAAAAGTCTGCCAACCCATTTTTTGGTAAAACTGGACAGCAGGCGTGTTATCGGGTTCGACCATCAACGTTAAACGCGTAAAACCTTCTTGCACAGCGTATTGCTCGAGTTTTCGCATCAGGGCTTGGGCAATACCTTGTTTGCGGTACTCCTGATGTACTTCCAGTGCTTCGACATAGGCACTCGAGGTATTGGCTAAATCTGGGTCGGTATGTTGAAAATACAAAGTGACAGTGCCAATCAGCTGATTATCTGGAGCAAAAGCCAAAAAAATTTGATTTTTCCCTTGCTCGAGTTCAGTCCAGATTCGCCGAATCGCATTTTGCATAGCCTCTGAATACCCACGCCATTGCAGCATCAACTCGAGATCGGGTTGCATTGCCAGTCGGATGTTCAACATTTTAATTCACGGCTCGAGGGTCGAGCACATCGCGCAGACCATCGCCCAACAAGTTGTATCCCAACACTGACACCAGAATGGCTAAACCTGGAAAAATGGTTGTCCACGGAGCACTGTCCCAGTACGCACCACGAAAAGCATCAGCAATCATCGTGCCCCACTCGGGGGTTGGTGGTTGCGCTCCTAAGCCCAGAAAGCCCAGCGCGGCTGTCTCGAGAGTGGCTGTGGCAACCGATAAAGTGGCTTGGACAATTAATGGCGTTAAGGCATTGGGTACAAGATGCTTGAATAACACCCGAAAACGATTCGCCCCCAGAGCATTCGCTGCTTGAACATACTCGAGATCCCGTAAACCAATCACACTACCTCGAGCTAGCCGAATATAAATTGGGATTTGCACAATACTAATTGCCAGCAAAGTGTTTTCTAAACTGGGTTTTGGGCTGATTGCCACAATACCGATTGCCAGTAATGTCCCCGGAAATGCCAGCATTAAATCGGTTAGCCAACCAATAATCGTGTCAAACCAACCACCAAAAAAACCAGCCAGAAAACCAACAAAACTTCCAACCAGTAAAGCAATCGAAACCGAGATCACACCGACCCGTAAACTGATTTGTGCGCCATGCCAGACCCGAACAGCAATATCCCGACCAAGATCATCGGTACCCATCAGGTGTTGCAAGCTTGGGGCTTGGAATTTTTGCTCGAGGTTCCCATCTAAACTGGCATCGTAAGGGCGTAAAACAGGGGCAAGCAACGCCAAAGCAATAAATAAAATAGTTAAAACCAAACCCATTTTACCTGGTGCAGATTTGCGAAACCGACGACGAATAATGTTAAACGGAGTTTCAATTTTATTACTGGCGGTCATTTTTAGCTCCTAGCGTTTAGCTTCTAGCTTCTGACTAAAAACGTAAAGCTTTTTTCTTTGTACTCGAGACTGACAAACAATAAATCCAACTACTGATTTATCTGTACTGAATTCTTGGATCAAATAAGGCATACGATAAATCCACAATCAAATTGACAACCACAAACACCAAACTGACCAGCAAAACCCCACTTTGCACCACAGGGTAATCGCGTTGAAAGATACCTTCATAAATCCAGCTTCCAATACCACTCCAAGCAAAAATGGTTTCGGTTAAAACAGCGCCACTGAGCAAACCACCAAACGACAAACCAACCACGGTAATCACAGGTAACATGGCGTTTCGCAGAGCATGTTTCCAAATCACTGTGCGTTGCACCAAGCCTTTGGCTCTGGCAGTACGAATGTAATCTTGGCTTAATACCTCCACCATACTCGAGCGGGTCATACGGGCAATAATTGCCATTGGAATGGTACCAAGGGCAATGGCGGGCATCACAAGATGCAATAAGCCATCCCAGACAACCGTGGCATTGAAACGCAACAAACCATCGAGTACGTACATATTGGTAATCGGTTCAAAACCAAACGATAAAACATCCGAAATGCGGGCAGACGGTGGAAAAATCTTGGTCTGAATCGAAAAAAGGTATTTCATAATCATACCCAGCCAAAAAACAGGCATCGAAACACCAATCAATGCCACTGCCATCGCCACATTATCCACCATGGTATTGCGTCGCACAGCCGCTAAAATACCCAAAGGAATCCCGACCAGCAAAGCAAAAAGCATCGCAGCAATACTCAGTTCAAAGGTGGCAGGAAAACGACGTTTCATATCCTCGGTGACAGGGATTTGCGAAAAAATACTGGTACCCAAATCACCTCGAGCAATCCCACCGATATACTTAAAATACTGCTCGAGCACAGGACGATCCAAACCCATATCAGCTCGGATTTTCAGTACTGCTTCTTCAGTGGCACGCTCCCCCAACATGACTCGAGCAGGATCGCCTGGAATAGCGCGAACAAAAGCAAAAACAAGGATACTAATACCAAATAATACTGGGATTAAACCAAGTAAGCGACGCAAAAAATAAGCAGTCAAAAGAAATCCTTTTTTATAGAACGGATAAGGGCGAGAAGCCTCGCCCTTATCCGAAAAAACAGTCTTACTTAACGGTTACATCAATCAGTGGTTCGCTACCCAAAGGACCGGGAACCCAACCCTCGAGAGCGGCACGTTGAGCGAGTAATGGGCGGCTATGCACGATTGGCATTTTGACAATATCCTCGAAGAGAATTTCGGCAACTTGTCCGTACAATTCAGCTTTTTTGGCTTTGGTGGTGGCTTTACGAGCCTCGTCTAACAATGCAAAGAGTTTAGGATTGTTGTACCCTGTTTCTTTGCTGGTACCTGGTCCAATTAACGGGGTGTAGAAGTTGTCTGGGTCGGCATAATCGCCTGTCCAACCGAGCATGTAAGCTTGGAATTTACCAGCGTCTACATCATCAAGGTACGCACCCCAATCTTTGGATTTCAATTCAACTTTGATACCAACAGCACCAAGGTCTTTTGCCATGGTTTCAGCCAAAGGCTTAGCATTTGGGAAGTACGGACGGCTGACAGGCATGTACCAGAGTTCCATGCTAAAGCCATTTGGGTAACCAGCATCGGCAAGTAATTTTTTAGCAGCTTCTGGGTTAAAGACATAATCTTTTTGGTTCTTAGGGTAGCTCCAGCTCATGGTCAGTGGTGGTAAGTAGGCATTGGTCACACCGTACTCGCCGTAGAAGCTTTCGACCAAAGCTTTTTTGTTAATGGCACTCGCCACAGCCAAACGCACTTTTTGATTTGCCAATGGGTTTTTAGCACCATTAAATTCTGCCACTTGGTTCATGGCTAAGTAACCAACATTAAAGCCAGGACGGAACACAGCTTTGACATTGGGGTCAGCTTTAATGGCTGGCAGTGTATCGTAAGGCAAAGCACCCGTTGGAATCATATCAATGTTCCCAGCCCGTAAATCGGCAACTCGAGCCGAGGCATCCGAGATAAAACGCACAATCATACCCGGAGCTTTTGGTAAACCTTTTTTCCAGTAGCTCTTGTTTGCCTCGAGCAAAATACGGTCGCCTGTTTGCCAGCTTTTAACCACAAACGGTCCTGTACCACTGGCTAAGGTATTGGCTGTACCATACTTATCTTCGCCTGCTTTTTTAATCGCAGTTGGGCTGGCAATGCCAAAGTAACCCGTGGCAAAGACTTCGTCGAGGTTCGCAAATGGCGAATTCATCGTCACACGCACTTGCAAGTTATTGACCACGTCAACACTTTTAATTAGGCTTTTGCTGGTTTTGTAGCCTTCAAAAATATCTGGAACGATACTATTACCACTCTTAAAGAATGTGGCACGGCTATCATCCCACCAGTAATCGAAGTTGAATTTGACCGCAGCAGCATCAAAGCTACTGCCATCATGGAATTTCACACCACCACGCAAAGTAAACAACCACGAAGTGGCATCCTTGTTTGGACGTGCCGACAAAGCCAACGCAGGCATGACTTCGGTCGTACCTGGCTTAAAATCGAGCAAACGATCATAAATTTGTTGTTGCACAAAAATACTATTACCATCCGAGATTTTACCTGAAGCCAACGAAACGGGTTGACCCACAGAACCAACCACAATCGGTTTGCTGCTTTGCGCGACAGCGGCAATCAATGCACCACTACCCAGCAAAGTCAAAGCCATTGCTACTTTCTTCATAAATTCCTCCTCCGCTCGAGCGGAATAGTAACGAGCGAGGTGAGGATTCTAACAATCTAAGTGCAAGGTGTCGAGGGGTACGTCGCAAAACTGTAACAAACCTATTACGCAGTAAAACGAATCTCAAACACGGCACCACCACTGGGCGCATTGAACGCCCGAATCTGAAAATTATGCGCCTCGAGAATTGCTTTAACAATGGCTAAACCCAAACCGCTCCCACCTGTGGCTCGAGCCCGAGATTCATCCACACGGTAAAACCGATCAAAAATACGCTGCAAATCGGCACTAGGAATACCAACACCATCATCGGCAACGGTCAGGATAACCAAGTTATCTTGAGTGGCTAAGTGCACCCAAATTTCTTTTTTAGCGTACTTGCCAGCATTTTCGATTAAATTACTCAGCACTTGTCGCATCCGATCAGGGTCGGCAAAAACAGTGGCAGGCAGCAACTCGAGCACCAAGGCTTTATTACCCAAACGCGGCTTAAACTGCATCGCCACAGCTTCGACCAAACTTTTTAAATCTGTCTGCACCCGCTCGAGCGGCAAACGCTGCGTATCGGCAAGAGTCAGAATCCGTAAATCCTCAACCAACCGCGCCAAGAACTTATTTTGCGAACTCAGATTCTGAATTTCAGCAATACTCAGTTCGTTGACACCATCCTCGAGCGCATCCAAACGAAACTGCATGACCGTAATAGGGGTACGAAGCTCATGGGCAATATCGGCAATTAACTGCTTACGCTCGAGCTGATTCTGCTCGAGCTGAGCAGCCATTTGATTAAAACTAAACGCCAAACTCGAGAGTTCATCGCCCTGCTTAGACTGCCTACCACGCAAATGCGCTCGAGCACTGAAATTGCCCAACGCAATCTCCTCGGCAGCATTGGCAACAGCCCGCACAGGCGTTGTGATGTACCAAGCAAACAACAAAGCAATAGCAATCGATAGCACCACCGCAATCCCAGTGCCAAGCTGCAAAGCAGGAGCAACCCATTCCAACTGATTAAACGGATTGGGAATTTGGTTCCCCTTAAAACCAAACATATCACCTTTTTGCAATGGCGGCATATTTTCTTTCAGTGCCGCACAAGGAATTTCGGGATACTTCTTCGGGTTCTTACAAATCTCTGACATCTGCACAATCGCAGCAAAAAGTTCACGCTGCTTAGAATTCGGATTCCGCAACTGATCCTCGGTAGCACGCAACACCAACACCGCAGGAATAACAGCATTAATCAGCATAATCAGCAGCAAACCCAGCAGCATTTGCACCGCCAAGGAATTAAGTTTCACACCCCACTCCAAAGCCGATACCCCGTCCCACGCACCGTCTCGAGCATCTCACCAACATGGCAATCATCGAGTTTACGGCGCAAATTTTTTAAATGCGTATCCACTGCCCGCTCGAGCGCATCCGAATCGGGCAACGCCACCTCCAACAACTCCGCCCTTGAAAAAGCCCGAGCAGGATGCCGAATCAGCACCTCGAGCAAACGATACTCGGTCGGTGTTAAATCCAAACGCTCCGCACCAATACGAGCAATTTGCGCCCGAGCATCCACCTCGAGACTAACCCCACTACGATGCGCCAAGCGAAACACCTGACGCTCCTCGGCAGGTTGCAAACGCCGCAACACCGCCTTCACTCGAGCCACCACCTCACGTGGCGACACAGGCTTCACCACATAATCATCCGCACCCAATTCCAAGCCAAGCAACCGATCAATATCCTCAGCTCGAGCCGTAACAATAATCACCGCTGTATTAGAAGCCGCCCGAACCTTCCGCAACACCTCGAGACCATCAGGCGCAGGAATTTGCAAATCCAGCACAATCAAATCAGGCTTAAACGCCCGCCAATACTCGAGCGCCCGAGCACCATTCTCGGCACGTTCCGTCTGCATACCCTCACGACGCAAATAAGACTCGAGAACCTCCGCGATTTGCGTTTCATCTTCAACAATTAAAACCCGTGACATAGCAATAGTTTACGCGGTTTGATGGAGAAATAAGGTTGGTATTGTGTAGATTTGGTGTGGATGCTCGAGACTCGAGGCAACGGAAAATAAAATATCATTGATGGTCAAGGGTGAGGCAAGCCCCACCCCTACGGCTGGAAAGCACGTTTTTGTCGTAGGGGCTGGGCTTGCCTAGCCCCGTGGGAGGTTATTTACACAGCGAACCACCAACTGCAAGTTCAATTGCTTGAGCAGCAAAAAAGATTAAGTTGCGTGACATCCGAAAAAATAGGAATGTTCAAGCCCTTTTGCCCCAGCCAATGCGACAAGGTTTTAATGGCAGGAGGGTCTATTCTGGCAATTACCAATAGCGTGAAACCATCTTGGAAGACACCACTATCCAAGCCGCCACAACCACTGAGAAGAGAAAGAGGTTTAAGCATAAGAGCCTGTGTTTTGAGTCAATGACGAACAAACTCATCATTGTTGATGGATTCTGAAACAAAGAAAACTATTGAATCAACAATATGCAAAACCTCATCTTCTAGAATTTGGTAGTCCGCTTTTCCAATTCCATCTTTACGAGAACCATGTGCAACATCATTTCTAAATTTTAGTAATTTTTCTATCTTCCCAGACCAATCATCTACTTTTTCATACTTAAAACCTAATAGGTATAAAACTTTTTTTAACACAAAAGGTTTGATGTTAGATTCTAAATCAACAATTTCTTTCTCATCTAAACTAACCTTATTAGATAAAATTAACGAAAAATTTTCTACAAATTCTTTTTGGCGAGCAAATCTATGTAATTTTTCATCATTGGGGAGTACAGATTTAAAATATTTATTCTTTGTATCAGAATTTAGAGCTTTAAAGACTGGCGCGAAAGAGCTGGCTAAGAGTGACCAAGCTACCTGAGAATTTTGCAGTTCTAGTTTATTGAGGTGGTGTATATAAGAAGTGAAAATAAATTTACACATTCCTTCAAAATAGGCATATAACATGACTATGAGAGCCTTGCGTAATATTTTTTGTTCCCCAAAATCTTCAATATTAGCTATATTATTCTTTAAAAGTCTAATTTCTGATTCTCGCCATAACCGCTCTTGCTCCACTTCTTCTCGAAACGACAAAACATCTATGAGAGGCATTTTGAAAACCAATCATCTACGAATTTTATTCTTCTCTCAAGAGCCGCCGAATAATTCTTACCGCCGCCTTTAGTAAGTGTTTGAAAATTAGTATCCTTTTTTAGAGAAATAAAGAAGTCCTTAATTTTTTCTGAATCCGACTGGATTAGACTTTTTATTTTTTCTAGGTGAGTTTGAATGCCAATAGTTATCGAATCAAAACTCAAAGAAGAGAAATTACCCTGCGAATTACCTCGTTGATTAAACCCAGAAAATGGCAAGTCGCCTAGAATTTCGTATAAAACCTTAAAGGTTGTGATAAATATATTTTTTTCGCTTTCGTAATCAAAACTAATGTGGTTTTTTGATTGACTGTCAGAAATTGCCTCCATGTATTCTGTGAGGAAATCCCCGACGTTCTTAACATATTTCGTTCTGTAATTTTTTACAGAAAAAAACCTCAAAGCATATTCTTCTAAGTACATTTGTTTTTGTTTTTCTTCAGTTAGACCACTCATACATAATTTATAGTTAGTGTCTTTCACGATACTTTTTAAGAATTCATTGAAAGTATTATCAAGAAGTCTAATTGTACAATTTCTAATTTCCTGCTCACTGAGTTTCTCGCCTCCAGTATTTAGGCGTTTAAACATATGATATTTTAATCGAACATCACTTTCCCGCCTTAAAACTTCCATTCTAATAAAATGTCGCTTTAATTTTATTTGAATTGCCGAAGGCAAATCCTTATAAGTTAAACCATTTAAACTTTCTATTATATCACACCCAGTAAGCATTAAATATTCATTTTCTAAATATCCTGAAAAATCACCATTTTCTTCATTTATTGATGCTTTAATTCCTCTAAAGTGAAAATAGGAAGATATTCTTTGCAGCCCGTCAATAAGCTCATAGACTCCATTATCAACTTCCATCACATAGATTGGAGGAATGGGTAGCTCAAGTATTAGAGATTCTATGAATTGGGACTGCTTAGCTTCACTCCATCTAAAAAGCCTTTGAAAATCAGGTGAAATTTTAAGTTCTTCTGACTTAAACATATCAAAAAGCTCATTAAAAGAAACGTCTAAAGTCCTCGTTCTAGCTTTTATTGTAGTTGAATCAACATTTTCAATCAATTCTATGAATTTCTCACTCATTAAATCCTCCTTATATGCAAAACTGACTCTTTTTGCATACTTTCAAGCGATCTATAAGGCAAAGACTTTACGTTAATTTGCGATAAAGAATGGCTTATTAAATTTTCAGAAATAATTTCGACAGAATAACCAATATTTTCAAACATTTCTTTATATAAAGAGGGAAGATCAACATAAATTTCCTTATAAAACGATCCTTGTACTACAAAAAAAATATTGCAATCATCTTTACAAACTCGATCTATTTCATTGATAGACTCATGACAATCAGAAAAATAATTCCAATACGTTTTATAATAATACGAACTTGATGCCTTACTAGGATGATTTTTGATTTGATTTAAGATTTTTTTGACTGAATTTACCCAAATTTCTTTAGGCTCATATATTTTAAGTGGTCTTACTAAAGGCGCTCCCATTATTTCTCGCCTAAATTCTTTAAAGTCTTTATGCTTTATATCTATCGATAAAGCACATAACTCAAATGAAGTACTAATCGCATAATCAATTCTAGTGCAATATGGAGGTGAGGTTAAAACAAAATCAATCGAATTATCCTCAAGTGGGATTTTTCTTGAGTCACCAATTAAAATTTGTGAATCTAAAGCTTTATTTAAGGTAGATACTGGTATATCTTGAGCCATAGAAATTACAAATGATAGCCATAAATCTGCAAGATCACCTATATTGTTTTTGAATTTTGTTTTTTTCACCCATGTTGGGTTAGAGCCTGATGGTATAGCAGCTAGTTCTTTAGCAGCACGTATCAAAGCAAATACTAAAAATGATGCAAGATTAGATATTTTCCCTGAGCTAGGAGTAAAAGTTATTTTTTCTCCTGTTGTTGCGAGATGTTTTAAAATTTCGCCTTCAAGAAATCGATACTGAGCTACCATTTTTTTATTCAACCAATTATCTAATGGATCATATTGTTTTTTAATTTTTAGTTTTTTCTCTTTTAGCCTTCCACAAATTTCATATACCAAACCTGCTATTTGGTTAGCATCATCAAATCTGACGAGCTTTGCTTTAGCAATTAAGATTGCGACAGGATTTAAGTCAACTCCAATAGACAAATAACCTAGTTCATTTGCTATGTGTGTTGTGGTACCACTCCCGTTCCAAGGATCAAGAATAATCGAGTCAGGGTTTAGGTCTGCATAGCGTATAACATCTTTTGCAAATCGCGCAGAGTAACCTGCGTAATATTGACACCAATTTTCAATCTTTTCCTGACTCGAAAAGTTGCGCTTAGCATCATAATTCAGAACATTTTTACCATTATTCATTACTAACACTCCAAAAAAATGCTTGTATAATTTAAATGACGCTATACGTATTTCAAATACTTAAAGACTCGAGCCTTAGCGTTTAGCACAAGGCTGCACGCAAAATTCTACCACGCTTTCTCGAGTGCTTACCTTACAAACTCGAGCTTCTGCTTCTGGCTCGGCATCATGTACGCCAACACGATTTTATTTTCTGGAATTCCAAGACGCATCAGTTCGTTTGCCACACCAATATCTGTTCCATCTTCTTGCACCCAAATCAGGTTATCTCGAATGTCCATTTGTGCCACAATGCCATGCACACGCTTATGCTGCTGCCAACCACTGACCAGAAGTTGATACTGATGCTTTTCTTTATCCGCCAGCAGCGAATACTCGAGTCCATTGCTGCTGCGTGGTGTGATGCTGTTCAGCACCTCGAGAATGGCTTGTTCTGCTTGTTTTATGTCCATGCCTCAATCACCTCTTCTTCTGTATTGTAGACCAATGATCGAACATTGTGGCGTTTCAATGCAGCTTGTACAAGGTCACGCTCGAGAATTCTGGCATAAGTGGTATTTGGTAATGCAAGGTATAAAACGCGAGTTGGTTCGTTGGTCTCGAGTGCCATTTGATAATTTAAGTATTGCCCGAGTGCAGCATGAAAATCGTGGAGAATACTTGGGTTGTTAAAACTCTTTATCTCAACCGCAATTTTTTGATTGTTCCGTTCTGCCGCAATGGTGTGTTCTGCCGCTAAGTCTATAGCTATCACATCTCGCCCAAAGCCAAGATAGTATGGGTCTGCGGTAATTTTCCAGCCTTCTTTCTCGAGGGCTGTTCGGACAGTATCATGGTAGTTATCACGGGCAGGCATAGCTGTATTCTACTCGTGTTTAGCATAGGGCTGCACGCAAAATCTTACCATGCTTTAAGCTTTCTCGAGCGCCTTAGTTAAAAGCTGTCGAAATCGCTTTTGGAAATTCCGTGACCAATTCGGATTGCTCGAGTAAACCATCTGCATTAAAAAACTGCATATTGCCATTCTGGTCGCATTCCCAAACTTCTTTCGCACCTGCTGCAAAGTACAAGCCGCGTTTCTCGAGGAATTCTTCTTTGGTGTTGCTGTTACTCCAAACTTCCACGCAGATGCTTGGGGCGAGTGTGAATACATCGTCTTGTTCTTCATGAAAATGCGTTTCGAGCGCCCATGCAACATCTGCCACGCGTACACCTTTACTGGTGAGAATACTGACTTCTTGGAGTGCATAACCACCTGTTAATAGTTGCTCGAGGTGCTTTGCGATGAGGTATTGCAAAAAGGTGTGGCGTTTGGTGACTGGACTGAGCAGTAATTGTCCTCTTTCGTTCAGTTCGATTTTATAAGGTAAGTCGTGTAGCGAAGGATTCTCGAGTACCTCTTGCCATTGCTTTTTGATTGAATTGGCTTGGGTCATAAAACTCCTAATTGGCTGCATTGTAGCAAATGCTTTTACCTCGAGTTTCCCACGCTTGGTGCAGGTTTTTACTTTGACTCGAGCGCGTATTGTTCAATGCTTAGCGCATGATTTTATCAAGGGTTTTGCCTTTTGCCAGTTCGTCAATCAGTTTATCCAAGAATCGTACTTTTTGCACCAAAGGATTCTCGATTTCTTCGACTCTTACACCACAAATCATGCCTTTTATCAGCGAGCTATTTGGATGAATCTGGGGAGCTTGGGCAAAGAATGTTTCAAAGCTGCTTTCTTGGTCTATGTGTTGTTGTAATCCTGATTGGTTGTAACCAGTCAACCAGCAAATAACTTGATCTACTTCTTCTTTGCTACGGTTTTTACGTGCGGCTTTGGCGATATATAACGGGTAGACTTTTGAGAATTTCATCGTTGCGAAGCGGTAGTCAAATTTCATGGATTCTCCGTGGTGCTCATACCCAAAGTTTATCACGTATGCGTTTCTGGCAAGCATTTTGAGGATAAATCTCGAGCTGTTCCTCGAGCCTTGGTAATACCATCAACACAGAATCTACACAATTCGCACCTCGAGTCAACACAAACAACTTGCAAACTTGAGGACATGAGAAACGGTTCACCCAAAAAACGCATCAGTATCAAAATTATTCAAGGCATTATTTACCGCAGCCTCATTTGTGGGTCGTTGGTTTTTGCCCAAGCACAAAATTATAGTCTCGAGAATGCTTACGCTGCCCTGCCAAACGCTCTCGAGTGGCAAAACGCCGACCTAACGTACCAAAGCGCCGAACAAAGCCTTGCCAGTGCTCGAGCCGCCGCTGGAATCAGCAGTAATGTTGGCGCGGATGCCAACCTGACCCAACCGCTCAGTGGCACAGCCAGTACCAATACCACTGTCACAATTAAAGCTAGTGCCAGCTTACCTGTGCTCCCTTGGGCAGCCCAATTTGATCAAATCCGCAGTGCCGAACGCGCCTTAACTCGAGCTACCCTCGATAGACGCGACAGCCGCAACACCTTAGATATTACGGTGACACAACAATACTTTGTAGCTCGAGTAGCGGCTCTTGACCTCGAGAATAACCAGTTCAGCCAAAATATCGCTGCACAACAATTACAAAATGCCGAAAAACAATTTGCTAACGGGCAACTCAGCAAAGACAGCTTAGAAACCACTCGTCGCAATTTTGAAAACAGCAAAGTTAATGTGCTTCAAGCCCAACAAACCCTCGAGATCAACCGTTTACAACTCTGGACAACCCTCAGTACCAACCCAAGCAACGCCGAACTCAGCAGCGCCCCACAAAAACGCAACACGGAAAGCACCCTCGAGCAAATGCTTAGCAACCTCGAGAACCGCTCCGATGTCCAAAAAGCCAAATCCCGCGTTGTCGATGCCGAAGATAACCTTGCCATCGCCACTCGAGACCGCGCTATTCCCAGCACCACCATCAGCGCAGGTGTGAGCCAACAAGGCGGAGCCAGCCTCAACTCGAGCCTCAATATCGGCACAGGCGCACTATCAGTCAACGGTGCCTTACCTGTTGTCGGCGGGAACACCAGCACAGGTGGCACCACCAACCCCACCAACCTCAGCGTTGGAATTAGTCTCAGCATTCCCATTACCGCACCTAGCAACGACAGCAAAATAGATACCGCCAAAGCCAACCTCAACACTGCCAAAGCCAACCTCGAGACCACACGCCGCAGCGCCAAACTCGACATTCAACAAAAATATAACGACTTCCAACTACAAACCCGCCGCATAGAACTTGCCGAAAAAACCCTCGAGAACGCCAAAAACAACTTAGAAACCAACAAACAACGCCTTGCCCTTGGCAGTGTCACAACACTCGACGTACAAAATGCCGAACAAACCCAACGCCAAGCCAACCGCGACCTCGAGAACCAAATCGCCACACAACAGATCAGTTACATGAAACTCGAGAATGCACTTGGGAAGGTGGTGGTGAAACGTCCATAGCCACGCAAACCGCTTGCAAAAAACCGTAGGGGCGAGGCGTGCCTCGCCCACCACACAACGAACAAGACACGGGCATACGAAAAATCATTCGTTGGTCACAGGGCGAATACAAGATTCGCCCCTACGGGCAAAAGAAAAATCGTTGATCGTCTCGGCATCACAAAAACGCAAAATTTATTGATTTTTGCAGCATCACAGCAATACAAAATTCATTGGTTATCTTGGGCGAGGCGTGCCTCGCCCCTACGGAAAGTTAGGAGTTCATTATGAAAAATCGTACAGTTATTTCTTTCACCGCTTTGTTTATTCTCTCGAGCCTTTCAATTGCTCAAAACGCTACTCAGACCCTCGAAACTTCGATTAAACAAGCACTCGAGCGTGGTTCTGAAATTGCTAATAGTCGGGCGAGTTTGGAGACAGCTCAGGCAGATTTGCGGGTGAAAAAATCGGATCCGACAACATTGGCGGCTCAGCTTTTGAGTGCGAATCAGAGTGTGGATTTAGAGGAGGTTCGTTTCTCGAGTAAGCGTATTGAAGTGCTGGGGAATGTTTCTAATGCGTATTTTAATTTGTTTGAAGCTCAGGAAAACATTGAGGTTTTACAAGCGCAGTTGGCGTTGGATGTGCGTAATCTGGATGTTGCTCAAGCGAAATTGGCGCAGAAAAATGGTACGGATTTGGATGTTCGTAAAGCCCAGAATACGGTTGCCAGTAGTAAACAAAATTTGGCAAATGCAATGGCGCAATTACCAACGTTAAGTAATAAACTCGAGGTTTTGATTGGTTTGAACTTAAAAGGTGATTTACGGGTGGCGAATCCGCCAAAGTTTGCCGAGTTGAAATTTGATTTAGCTGCGCTGGAAGCTGGTTTAGAAAAGAATGTGATCAGTGTTTTACAAGCGGCGCAGAGTGTGGACACCCAAGAATTAAATGTGCGTTTAGCCGATAATGATTACACCGCCGCTAATATCTTGCGCGATGCGAAAACCAATCTCGAGACTGCGCGGCGTAACTTTGAAACCAGTAAGAAAAATGCGATTACCAATTTGCGCGATGCGGCTCGTAATGTGAATAATTCGCTCGAGACAGTCAAATTACGCAGTGTGGATTTGCAAAATGATGCTGATGGTTTAAAGCAAGATCAGCAACGCTTTAAGAATGGCACGATTAGTCGTGTGACATTGCAACAAAGTGAAGTCAGCGCTAAGCGTAGCGAGTACAACTTAGCCACGGCTCAAAACACTTATTTCAAATCAATCAACAGCCTCTCGAGCGCGGCTGGGATTGATGTTAGCAAGATGCTCGAGAAAGTTGGTGATGCCAAATGACCGTTGCTGCTAAACGTTTGCGAATTTCGCCTTGGTGGGGTTTGCTTGTTATACCAATCAGCTTGTTTACATTGATTAGCACAGGGGTGATTAAACCACCCAGACCGCCAGGAGCACCTGCCCAAGCAACTTCGAGTATTGAATTGGCGGCTGTGGAAAAAAGTAATTTCCGAATTTCTGTCACAGGTCCAGGAACCCTCGAAGCCAGCAATGCTGTGGATGCAAAAGCCAGTATTAGCGGTGTTGTTCTCGAGTTGCCCAAGGTTGGTCAGCGGGTACAAAAAGGTGTTTTGGTGGCTCGTTTAGACCCAGAAGGTTTTGAGCGTACTTTAGAAAATGCCTTGCTGAGTTTGCAAAAAGCTCAAGCGCAATTTGCCAGTAGCAAAGCCAGTCAACGCAGTGCTCGAGGTTCGCAACAACAAACGGTGGCAAGTAATCAAAGCCAAGTACAAAATGCACAACGGACTTTGGTCAGTGCACAAACCACCTTAAATAACGCGCAAAGTCTGTATAACGTTGGTGGTGGCACCATGCAAGCTGTGCGTGATGCCCAAAAAGCGGTGGCAGATGCAAGCAGTAATTTAAACAGTGCCCGTGTTGCCTTAGAAACTGCCCAGAATGCAATTGGTTTAAAAGCCGATTCGGATGCTCAAGACTTAAACAATCTCGAGTTAGCGGTGCGTCAAACTGCAATCAGTGTTAAAAATGCACGTACCGACCTTGGCAAAACCAAGATTTATGCGGCTAAAACAGGGGTGATCTCGAGTGTTCCTGCGCAGATTGGCTCGAGTGTTAGTAGCCAAAATGTTTTATTTGTGATTCTCGAGGATCAAGTTGTGCATTTGCCTGTGCAAATTGATGAGACTGAAATTGGTAAAGTCAAGCTAAAACAAACAGCCGAAATCACGTTGGATGCGATTAAAAACCAAAGCTTTACGGGCACAGTCACCCGTATCGCTCCGCAAGCTCGAGTGGTGAGTAACATCGCTATTTTTGATGTGACGGTCAGCATTGTTAATACCAATTTACAACTCCGTCCGGGGATGAGTGCCGAAGCCGAAATTGTTGCTCAAGAATTACCAGATGTGCTGAGTATTCCATCTCGAGCAATTGAAACGGTGGGTGGTAAAGCTTTTGTTAAAACTGCTACCAGCACCGATCCTAAACTCGAGCCAACCATTGTGCGTACACCGATTGAAATTGGGGCATCAGATAACAGCCGTACAGTTGTTGTCAGTGGTTTACGGGCAGGTCAACAAATCGTCATGCCAGCCAAAGGCAAAAAAGCTGTTCAGAGCGGTAGTTTGTTACCGCCAGCCAATTAAGGAATTTTATGACCATACTTCGACTGAGCGATATCAGCAAAACCTACAAAATGGGCGACCTTGATTTCCAAGCTTTAAAAGGGGTCAACCTCGAGATTGATGCTGGTGAAATGGTTGCCCTGATGGGACCCAGCGGTAGCGGCAAAACCACCTTAATGCAGATCATTGGTTTACTGGATCGTGCCAGCAGTGGTTCGTACTGGCTGCGAGGACGCGACATTACAACCTTATCCGAAAATGAACGTTCAGAAGCCCGCAATAGCGAAATTGGTTTTGTTTTCCAAGCCTTTCATTTGCTGTCTAGGCAAAGCATCCTCGAGAATGTCGAAGTGCCTTTGATGTACGCAGGCTTTACTGCCAAAGAACGCCGTGAACGGGCTTTTGCTATGCTCGAGAAAGTTGGGCTTGCCGATAAATGGCGCAACTTACCAACCCAGATCAGTGGTGGGCAAAAGCAACGGGTGGCAGTGGCTCGAGCGTTAACCATGACCCCAGCGATTCTACTTGCCGACGAACCCACAGGTAATTTGGACAGCCGTACCAGTATCGAAATCATGGCATTGTTCCAAGAACTTAACGACGAAGGTACAACCGTGATTATTGTCACGCACGAACCCGACATTGGCGATCATTGCAAACGGGTTGTTCGGTTGCGCGACGGTTTGAACGAATCAGATCGGCTTAACCCCAACCAACACCGTGCCATTGCGGTTGGTATGAACGCACCCAATGCCAGTGCTGCCTTACGAGGAGCCGCATTATGACCAGTATTGTCCGCACAGCCACACCAGAAAAACCTCGAGCCAAACGCAGCGGATTAAGCCTGCCCCAAACTTTTACCATCGCTTGGCGTGCCATTCTTGCTAACCCAATGCGAAGCGTACTGACTGCCCTCGGTGTGATTATTGGGGTTGGCGCGGTGGTTGCTTTAACCAGTTTAGGTGGTGGGGCAACAGGCAGTATCACCTCGAGTTTATCTGACTTAGGCACCAATTTATTAACCGTCTCGAGCGGAGGTGGGCGCAATGCAGGACCACCCGGCTTGGTTCGCACAGGTGTCAAACAAACCATCACCATGGGCGATGTCGAAGCCATTGCAGCCATTGCTGGCATCGAAGGGATTGCTCCAACCATGCAAAAAAGTTTGCAAAGTAAATTCGCCTCGGAAAACTCGGGCGTGACCGTTGTCGGCACTACACCCGAATACGAAACCGTGCGGAACAGCCCCGTCGAAACTGGTGCATGGTTTACCGAATCCGATATGCTTGGCAGAAAACGGGTGGCGATTATTGGTTACCAAGTAGGACAAGATTTATTCGGTAACGCCAGCCCACTCGAGCAAAAAATCAAACTCGGCAATCAAAACTTCACCATTATTGGTGTGATGCCCGACAAAGGCGCCAGTGGCTTCTCGAGTCCAAACAGCCAAGTGTTTATTCCACTCAGTACCTATCAGCAACGCATTACCTCGGAACTCAGTGCCACTGGAGAACAAACAGTGAATAGCGTATCGGTTCAAGGCAGCAGTAAAGAAGGATTAACCGAGGTACAAACCAAGATTACCGAATTACTCGCCCAGCGCCATAAAATCGAAGATGCCAACGAATACGATTTTAGTGTCCAAAACCAAGCCGATTTACTCAAAAGTCTGAACCAAATCACCGCGATTTTGCAAGTTTTTCTTGGTGGTGTGGCAGGCATTAGCTTACTTGTTGGTGGTATCGGCATTATGAATATCATGCTGGTATCGGTCACCGAACGCACCAAAGAAATTGGTATCCGCAAAGCCTTAGGAGCAAAACCCAAAGATATCCTGACCCAATTTTTGGTCGAAGCGATTGTCTTATCCGTCGGTGGGGGCTTCCTCGGTATTCTAAGCGGACTGAGCCTTGCTTATGGTGTTGGCAGCTTATTAAACATCACACCAATAGTCACTGCCTCGAGTATTGTGCTGGCATTTTCATTTAGTGCAGTGGTTGGTGTATTTTTTGGTTACTACCCAGCTTCAAGAGCAGCTAAGCTCGACCCAGTGGATAGTTTACGGTACGAGTAACGCCGTTAAAGACAAGGTTTTTCTCGAGCAGCAAGCCATTTGCCGATAGATGGTTTAGAATAAATCTATTCGGAGGTTGCTATGAAAAAAATACTTGGCGTATCCGCCCTATTAGCCTTGATTCTGGTTGCTTGCCCAGGTGGTAACACAAACCCCAATCTGATTACTGGGCAAATCACACCGTACAGCACGGGTGCAGGTGTGGTGAAACTGATCAAAATTTTTGCCACCACACCATTAACCACAGGTACCATAGATGCCAATGGGAATTTTTCAATCACACTGCCCGATAACACCACCATGGATGCTGTTGCCACCACCGTGCAACTCGACAGTGGTTGCACCGCCACACCAGCTGATCTGAAAATCGCTTCGACATACGCAGGAATTTATGCCAATGCAAGCTCGAGCACGCAGCTTGGTTCTATTGTTTATGGTGCTGTGTTACCGACAAATACAACACCATTTCCAACCACATTAAAACAAGTAATGCGCTATTATGCCGACAAAGACGCAACCATCACAGGTACATGTGCCAACGAAACCTACAACCTAAATCTCAAACGAGGCTGGAACAAAATTTATCGCACCGTGGTAACCCCGCAAGTGGGTAACTCCAACAGCACCTACACCATGAACCCAGCCGACCCAGACATGATCTGGCGATTCAGTCCAAGCACCCTGTTTTTCTGATTACGCCCTTGTAGTAACAATATCCACACTGGCAGCCCACTGACTAATATCACGGCGTTGAATAGCCGCTGCCATCATGTCTGGAAACAAATCTGGTGTACAAGCAAACACAGGCACACCCATTTTGGCGAGTGCTGCACCATTTTGCACATCGTAACTGGGTCTGCCATCATCAGACAGCGCCAGCAAAGAAATGACCGTCACACCCGCAGCCACAAATGCCTCGAGTTTAGACAACATGGCAGCACTACCGCCACCTTCGTAAAGGTCAGAAATCAAAATAAAAATCGTATCCTCGGGTTTCTCGAGCAACCCCGCACAGTAATCCAGTGCTCGAGGGGTATCGTTACCACCACCGAGTTGCGTACCAAATAAGACATCCACAGGGTCGTGTAACTCGGCAGTTAAATCCACCACACTGGTGTCGTACACCACCACCCGTGTTCGCACTGCTGGTAGGCTTGCCAGCACCGCACCAAACACACCTGCGTACACCACACTTGATCCCATCGAACCACTTTGATCCAAGCACAAAATAATGTCACGCAGACTCGAGCGTTTGCGACCAAAACCAATTTTGGTTTCAGGCACAATACTCTGATAATCGGGTTGGTAATGCTTTAAGTTTGCCCGAATAGTCCGATTCCAATCCATTTCGGTGTGCTTAGGACGACGATTACGAATGGCACGATTCAGACTACCAACCACAGCTTCTCTGGTTTTCTCGGCTAATTTACGCTCGAGTTCCTCGACCACTTTACGCACAATTAACCGCGCTGTTTCTTTGGCTTTGGCAGGCATGACATTCTTTAAGGAAAGTAATGTACTGACCATATGCACATCTGGCGTGACTGCCTCCATCATCTCAGGCTCGAGCAGCATTCGTTTTAAGCCAAGCCGATCAAAGGCATCACGCTGCATCACTCGCACCACACTCGAGGGAAAAAACTCGCGGATATCACCAAGCCAACGTGCCACTTTCGGTTGCGATTTACCTTTTCCAACATTGTTACGGTTGCGTTCTTTATCCTCGGGCGACATGGGTTTACTCTCCCCATCGCCATACAAAGACTCGAGCGCCATATCTAAACGCTGATCGGATGCACCACACGAACCACATGAATCATCGGCGGCACTGCCTAGCAGCAAACGCCAACGCCGAAAACGCTCTACCTCGAGACTCATTCAAGACTCCAATCAATTGGGCTTTGCAATGCCGCATTGATCTTAGAAAAAGGCTTTGAACCAAAAAAACCATTACTAGCCGATAGCGGCGAAGGATGAGCGCTTTGAATCACTGTGTGCTTGGTCGTATCAATCAGCTCGAGTTTCTTTTGGGCATGAGCGCCCCACAAAACAAACACCACAGGTTCGCCCTTGGCACTGACTGCCCTGATAATTGCATCGGTAAAATCCTCCCAACCACGTTTCTTATGCGAAGCTGGTTCGTGCGCTCGAACAGTTAAAACAGTATTCAACAGCAACACACCCTGCCGCGCCCAAGACTCGAGAAACCCATGCTTAGCACGTGGCACACCCAAATCCGACTCGAGTTCCTTGTACATATTAACCAAACTCGGCGGAACTTTGATGCCACGTTGCACACTAAACGCAAGCCCATGCGCCTGACCATCATCATGGTACGGGTCTTGCCCAACCACCAGCACCCGCACAGCATGAAACGGTGTGAACTCGAGTGCCGAAAACACTTCAGATTCAGGTGGGAAAACCTGATGCGCTTTACGTTCCGCTTCGAGAAAAGCCTCGAGTTTAGGCATGTATGGTTTAGAAAATTCAGACTCGAGCACGGTTTGCCAAGAAGCTGGGATTTGGGATTTCAGGGACATGGGTTTCTCCTTTTTCTTTAGGTGAGGCGTGCCTCACCGTTATGGTTGGACAAAGCAAGGCGAGGCATGCCTCGCCCCTAGAGGTTTAGTCTTCGTTTTGACTCATCAGGGCGAACAGGTTTGGGAAATGCTCTTGGTAAAAATCATCATCATCTTCATTCCACATCTCACCAAATTGATGATTCGCATCTCGAGGTGGGAACGGTGGATACTGATCGGTGCGGGCTTGGTAGACATCAGAAGCCACGGATAACATATCTTCAAACTCGAGTTCTTCGTAGGGTTCCCAGTCAGGAATTTGCGGCAAATAATCCGCTAAAGAATCAGGGTTCTCGAGGGCTGCAAAAAACACGGTTTTACCTTGGGCAACAAGCCAACCACGAAAATAATCAAAACCATCATCGGAGCAACCACCATTTATCAGGTACGCAGCTGCCCACAGTTTTGAGAGATACGAACGGTTAAGAAAAGTCCAAATCCAACCATGTAATGCCACCAATTCATCGTTTGATAAGGTTTCGGCTTGCACAGAAAATTGTTCTCGTAAAGCCTCGAGATCATGACCAGCCACAGCTCTTGCATTCGCAATAAAATCCCAGAATTGATCTTCGGTCATGATGATGCTCCTTTATGGTTAGTTAGAACGGCAAGGCGAGGCATACCTCGCCCCTACGGTTTAGGACGGAATTCCTAGCATTTGCGAAATTAATGGCACAACTTGTTCGGCTCGAGCATTATCCACGTTTTGATTGGCTCGAGTAACACTGATTGGCTTTGGGGTTTTAACTTTTTGTCCGATGTCACGGCGTTCGGCAGGTTCAAAACTCGAGAATGTACGCCGCAACAATGGCAGCACAGCAATAAAAGCTTCGGGTGTCAGGTACTGCACCCAAGAATCAAGCACACCAAACAAGGCATCATCGTGCACCAAAACCAAACCACTGCCACGCAAAAAACCATCCAACCAAGCAGCCACTTCGTTAGGGTCAGAGGCAATACTTGCCACATACGACAAACGATTGGCAGTGTCCTCGGCAGTAAACACACCTTGCTCGAGCAGCAATCTTGAAGCACGACCCGCAATCAAACCATGCAACCCAAGTTGTTTAGCCAGCACTTGCAACACATCACGCCAAGCCTCGAGTAAACTGGGTTGCTCGAGGGTTTGAATAGCGCTGTGTAACTCGAGAAAATGCGGATAAAGATCAAGTGCAGCCTCATCGGATAAACTGGCGGTGGCATTAGGTAAACCAATACAGACACGCAACACCAAACCAGACACCACATGTTCCAACATTTTCGTATCGAGTTGCCGCACACTGCCGTACCGCTGCACTCGAGCCAATGGCGGAATCGCTTGCATCAAATGATTGATATCAGCATCCTGAGCTGCCGCCGCCTCGAGCCGAGCCATAACCAGTTGCGCCGCATTGGGCAAATTCGACAGCAAGACATCATCCAGTAAACCCGTTAAGGTTGGTAAATGACTGGTTAAACTCGAAATTTCCAGAACCTTCTGTGTTGCTGCTTCAAGCACACTCGAGCCAAACATCGCCGCTTCGATCAAACGCACTGCAAACTCAGGATGCCACTGCACCCGCCATGCCTCTTTGAACGTACCCTTGCCACTCGAGCCAACACTTTCGCCCCACGGTACACCCAGCAACCGCAACCGATGCAACAACACACTGCGCTCGAGATCATTGGGTTGACGCAAATCGAATTCCACATTTTTAGCAGTTGCATCAGGCTTAAACCGCAAACGTTTTTGCTCCGCCTCGAGATCACGCACCAACGGCACCGTCGGTGTTTCCGCGGGCACGGCACCAAGGGTTTCTGCCAGAATCAACTTATCGCTAATCAGTGCAAGTGGCAAATCAGAATCCCAAGCAAACAATGCCCGCGAAACCTCATTCATTTCGTCTAACCCCGGCATCGGCGAACCACGCAAGGCTGCCAGCGTCTCGGCTAAACGCACCGCTTCGATAATACTGGCACTCGAAGCAGGTAAATCCTCAGCTCGCAACAAATGCGCCACCTTGGTCAACCAATGCGACACCACATTGCGCGAAGACGAATCCTGCAAATCCCACAAATGCGCGTACCAACCTGGGCTGGTCACACCCGCACCATAGCCACTCGAGCGAGCTAAACGACCAAACGTCCACGGAATCCACGTACTCGAAACAGCGACCTTTGGTAAATTCTCCAGCAACTTCGCATCGGCTTTGGCATCCGCCACCTCGAGATTCAACGCAGGTGAATGCCACGCACCACAAACCACTGCGATACGCTGAAAACCATCCTTTTGCGCCTGACGAATGGTTTGTCGCATAAAGGCTTCACGCAACGCCTCACGCGGCTCGAGCATCTTCGACTCAAGCCTCAGCGCCGTCATTGCCTCGAGAATCGCTGCGAAGACATCCTCATCCGAACGGCGCTGCTCGACCAAATACTCCCAGTAACGCTCACCATCAGAAAAACCAGCAGCTCGAGCCAACCAACCCAACGGGTCAGCTGCAACATCATCAGATTCAGCATTAGCATCGCTCGAGGCATCAGATTCGGTTTCGGCATTGGGCGAGGCATGCCTCGCCCCTACGAGTTCGGTAGGATCAGCAAGCAATTGATGGGCTTGCGGTAAATCCATAAAACGCACCGAAGCATTATTCTCGAGCGCAAAACGAATTGCTTGAAACTCAGGCGAAAACGCAGCAAACGGATAATACACAGCCTTCGACGGATCATCCTTAGCATGCAACAACAACGCAATAGGCGGTTTCATATCCACATGCCCAAGCAACGGCAACAAATCATTAGCATCAGGCGGACCCTCCACCAACACACAATCAGGCTCGAGCACCCGCAACGCCCGCAACAACGAACGCGCCCCACCAGGACCATGATGACGCACACCAAACAAATGCACACTCATACCAACACCTCGAGCCTTGCAAAAACCAAATCATGCAACACCAAATCAGATTTCGCCTCGAGATCAAACAACCAACTCGAGGGATTGACTTTGATGTAATCACGAACAGCCTGTAATTCGTGGTTGTTACGTAAAACACGTTCAAAATAATTGCGCTGCCAAACAACCAAATTTGGATTATCAAAACGAACCCGAGCAACTCGAGAAACTGCTGACTTAAAACCACCAATAATTGCCCCCAATGAATTGGCTGATGCGTTCATTGGGGGGTCGGCGGTCTTGGTTTGTGATAAAAACAATTCTTTTCGTGCAGCGGCTAACTGTATTGATGCGTTTGCCATTGGCAAATTGGGCGAGGCAAGCCCCGCCCCTACGGCTGGTTGAATGCAAACAATCGCATGAATGTGATTTGGCATGACAATAAATTCGTCTAAAACAATATTTTCACGCAACTGCCCCATCCGATGCCATTCCTCGAGAATAATTTTCCCTAATTCATTTAATTGCATTTTTTGATCATCAATTGAACCAAAAATCTGTTCTCGCTGATAACTACAAATCGTAATGAAATACGCACCGCTCGAGGTGTAATCAAAATTGCGTAATCGAATGCTGTTGCGTTCCATAAAACCCCAAAATCCCTGTCCTAAACCGTAGGGGCGGGGCTTGCCTCGCCCTTGCCCGTAACGATGCTGATCCATCCTGACTTGCCCGTAACGATGCTGATCCATCCTGACCCATAAACAAAACAAATCCTTCAAACCACGTCACGACAAGCCCGATAAACGTCTTTCCATCCGTCGCGTTCTTTGACCACTGTCTCGAGGTACTCAAGCATGACTACTCTGTCTTGGATTGGGTCTTTGATGATTGCACCTATGAGGCTTGAGGCGACATCGTTAGCGCGGAGGATGCCATCGCCAAAGTGGGCTGCGAGGGCAAGTCCTTGGTTGATAACGCCGATGGCTTCAGCGGTGCTAAGTGTGCCGCTTGGGCTTTTCAGTTTGGTTTTTCCGTCGAGTGTTTTGCCGTCGCGGAGTTCGCGGAAGACTTGGACAACCCGACGGATTTCTTCGAGTGCGGGTGGTTCGGCGGGTAGCTCGAGAGCGCGTCCAAGATCGGCTACGCGAGTTTGCACAATACGAATTTCTTCGTTGAGGTCGTCTGGTACGGGTAAAATAACAGTGTTGAAGCGGCGTTTGAGGGCGCTCGAGAGTTCGTTGACTCCTCGGTCTTTGTTGTTGGCGGTGGCGATCATGTTGAAGCCTTTTTGGGCTTGGACTTCGCTATTAAGTTCGGGGATGGGCAGTGTTTTTTCGGATAGCACGGTAATCAGTGCGTCTTGAACATCGGATGGGATGCGGGTGAGTTCCTCGAGTCGAGCAATAGCGCCTGTTTTCATGGCGCGAATGATTGGGCTTTCGACGATGGCTTTGACGCTGGGTCCTTTGGAGAGCAGTTCGGCGTAATTCCAACCGTAACGAATGGCTTCTTCGGATGTGCCAGCGGTGCCTTGAACCAGTAAGGTGCTATCGCCACTGATGGCGGCGGCTAAGTGTTCGGATACCCAACTTTTGGCTGTGCCCGGCACGCCAAGTAATAACAGTGCGCGGTCGGTGGCAAGGGTTGCCACGGCGATTTCCATCAGGCGTTGGTTGCCGATGTATTTGGGTTTGATCTCGAGTTTGCTAACCTTGCCACCCATCAGGTATTGAATCACTGCCCACGGGCTGAGTTTCCAGTTGGGTGGTCTGGGTTTGTCGTCGAGTTTGGCGAGTGCCTCGAGTTCTTCTGCGAATTGTTGTTCGGCGTGTTGACGGAGGGCATTTTCGCTCATGGTTGTAGTTCCTTTCGCATTGCGTTGCGGGTCTCGAGGTGAGAGATGAGGGTTTTGATTTGCTCGAGGTGGTGTTGGATGTACCATGCTCGATTATTTTTTTCGGGGTTAAATTGGTTTGTTTGCTCGAGGAAACTTGTCCAGTTTGGGTGTTTTGTTGGGTTGTGCCAGTGCTGAATAATGTCTGGGTGGCAGTATTGGGCGATGTTTTGGATGTTGTGGTAATTGCTGGTACCTTTGAGGATTTGTTTGCTGATATTGCCTAGCCACTCGAGGCAGTCGCGGCTGAATTCGATGTTCCATGCGTGGTTCATCCAAGCGAGCCATTGAAAATCGTGGGTTTGTTTAGCGAAGATAAAGTACCGAACGCGTTTTTCGCGTTGCTCGAGGCTTAGGGTTTTCATCAGGGTTTCGTTTTTGATTAGGTCGTTGTCGTAACTGAGTAAGGCATCTATCCATTCTGGGTTGGGGTGAATTTCGTTGGCTTGAACAAAGGCAATCAATAAGTTTTTGCGCCAATCTTTGGGTAGGCGTTTGATGATTTCTTTTGGCTCGAGATGAAAGTGTGGTTGCCATGTGCTGATGGGGATATTAGCGATGATGCTTTGCAACCAGTAGGCTTTGTCGCCGCCTGTGCCGTATGGTGTTTTTTTCTCAATACCATCGCGTCCAAGTTCGGTGTTCCATTCGGGTAATTCGATTTCAAATTCTGGTGCGCCAAGTTTCAATGCCGATTTTTTCAGTGGGATGCTCAGGATGTTTTGTCCTCGAGCAATCATGCGTTGCACCAAGGCGCTGTTGGGTAGTTTAGCCAGTAACATGGCGGCGATACTGCGGACATCTTTGCTGCGATCATCTAAGCAAGTCTCGAGGAAAGGTTCGTCGGCATCGGTTAATTTGCTTTCGAGTTCGCTTAAAAAAGTTTTGCGTTCCTCGGCAACTTCGGCTTTCCAAACACTTTGTAATAAGTCTCGGGCGGTGTCTGGTTGTTCGGTTCGGATGCTGCGAAAAGCCAGGACCCGAGCGGCTTTGGTACCTGTTTCCCATGTCTCGAGGGCATTTTCTAAGCTGCTGGTGTTACCTGTTGCCCATGACCAGTACGGGTTTTGTTGGGCTAACCAACGTCCTCTCGAGTCAAGGATTGGCATGATGGTTTCGCGGCTGGCAGTATTTTGTCTGCCGTAATCGAGCAAAGCAATAATATGGCTGTGCGGAATAGCATAATTGCTTTGCTTGACCAACTCGAGCCATTCGGGAATTAGTTCTGTTGCCGAGGCAAATAACAAATCGAGTCGTTGCATGGCTGCTTCAGAAATACGCACTCGAGTATCAGGTTCGGCTGGTGTCAGCGGTTTGCTATTGGCATTGGTTTGTTCGCCTGCTCGAGTCATGGCAAAAGCCAGTGCGGCAACGCCAAGCAGTTGTCCTGTATGGCGTTGGTCTTCTAAGTTCACTCGAGCTTTTTCAAGGGCGGGGTGCTCCAGCGTACCAAGGGGGCTGCGTTCAGTGCCGAGTAAAGCACTCGAGATGATGGCGCGAAGGTCGTTCATGCTTGCCCTCCGATACTGTGGACTTTGCCATCGGTGAATAAAGTGATTGGTGTTAATTCTTTGCCGTCATATTCACCAAAAAGTTGTACAGGGTGTCCGCCACTCAGTGCCAGCATTTGCCAACCTCGTTCGGTGTTCAAAGGTATGGCATGGCTCGAGTCTTGCACGCGCCAATCTGTGTCATCAAAAATAATTTGTACCGCCTCGAGACAGATGGGGTAACGTTCGAGCCAAGGCAATTTTGCAAGAGCTGCTGCGTATTTCTCGAGCGCGGTGTGGATGCTATCGGCTGGTAGTGTTGAAATATTTTCCAGCATTTTGACATCAGGTTTGAGGATGGCTCGGAGTGGCAAATTGCTCGGGTAAAACACCAGTTCGGTCTCGAGGGTCACACCGATGGGTACGCCACCTGTCATTGGTTGATTTGCCACAGCAAAATCGAGCAGTAGTGCAGGTTCTCGAGTGTCAGCATGCTCGAGGTACGTGCGGCGAACTCGCAGGTTGTCTTCTTGAACCAGTATTTGCCCAAGGCTATGCCAACGGCTGCGCGGTACACTGGCTTGCAGCAGTTCAGCTTTGTCTTGAGTAAAACCAATGGCGGCACGCACATCGGCTTGCGTGGTTGCAGAAAGTGTCTCGAGACGGCTGTACGCACTAATAATTAAATGCAAACGTGCCAATGCCTCGAGTAATGCGTTGGTGCCACTGCTGGCAGCCGTAGGGAGGTCTCGTACCATGCGGGCTAACCCTGGGGCTTGAGCATCCACCAACCGAGCTGCTACGGTTTCCCAGTAACTGTACGGCTGGCTTGGCGCGTTTGCCAAACCATTTTTAATTTGATCGTGCAACCACAAACCAAATTCCTCGATTCCTGCCGATACTTTATTTTCCCGCGAAGCCACACGTTTCGCCGCAGCTTTATCGGCTTTGGCTTGTTCTTCTGGGGTTAATTCCTTAGGTGGTGCAGTTTTAGCTTCGGCACGTTTTTGTCTTCCCTCGAGCCACGTTGTTACCCACTCGGGCGGTGTGCCCGTCTCGAGTGGTTTAGCAGCATGCAAAAGCATCAAACCAATCGCGTGTTTACACGGAAATTTCCGACTGGGGCAACTGCATTTGGCGGTGTAATCGCTTAAATCTACCCGAGTTTGATACGGGTCTTTGCCGCTGCCTTGGCATTCGCCCCACAGGGCGGTTTCGCTGGCGGCAGTACTTTTCCATTTGCTGGCATTGGCGAGTCCTTTGCCGCTCGAGGCTGAGGATGCGTCTGGGGCTAAAGCGAGGATTTGTGCGGCGTTGAGTTGCGTCACGGGCTTCCTTTACGATGTCTGGTTACGGGCTACCAGAAGAATACGTTAATAACAGAATGCTGTCAAGTCTCAGATTCACAGTCTACCTAAACAGATAACAGTTCAATGTGTGTTAATTATCTCTTTTTTTGTCCCGTTTTGGAATCAATTTTTTGATGACGAGCAAAAAGTTTCAACGTATACTTTGGCTGTATCATCAAACTAAGGCAAAGGAACACCCATGAAACTGATCGTTACTGAATTCATCACCCTCGATGGAATCTATGAAGAAACCATTCCGTGGCGCAACGATTACAACCCAGATGACAGTCAGTTCAAATACGACGAACTTTTTGCCAGCGATGCACTCTTACTAGGTTGCATAACCTACGAAGGCTTTGCCAAGTATTGGGCAAGCGCAACTGGAAATTTTGCACAGCGAATGAATAGCTTACCCAAGTTCATTGCAACCACCACCCTGAAATCCCTCGAGTGGAACAACTCCACCATCCTTCAAGGCGATGTGGTCGCAGCGGTTAAGGCATTAAAGCAGCAAGAAGGTCGGGATTTGCTGATGTACGGCAGCGGCACTTTCGCACAGACACTGTTACGGCACGGTCTGGTAGGCGAATTGCGCTTAATGGTTTTTCCATTGGTTCTGGGCAGTGGCAAACGCTTATTCTCGAGCGAGGACAAACTGCCATTACAACTGGTTGCCTCGAGAAACCTCGGCGATGGCGTGATGCTACTCACTTACGAGCCTAAAACGGCGACCCAATCTGAATCTGCTCATTAAATTGTAATCATCAGTGGTACGAATAGACACTTAATTAAATGACTTGCCCCGAAAGTTGACGAATAGATTATGCGAAAAACCACCATGATTTTACTGCTTATGGTTATTGTAACAGCTTGTAATGTTGCAAAACCGAGTCTTGCTCGTAAGATTCAAGCTTCCAAATTTTCCATAGAAATCAAGTATTTTGAAATGGAATCTTATGAAACTAGACCAGACGGGTTTGATTATCTCTCAAGCGGAAAATATGTCATCTCGATTGATGATAATACCAAAGCTAAGAGTTTTACTTTTTCTGCACCAAGACACCACTTTGGTTTCATCAATTTAACTCACCCAAAAGAAAACGTTTTTTTCATTGAAGCGCCAAATACCCTTATTGTAAGTGCCAACTTTGGTCAAACTTGGCAGATAATCCCGTTCGAGGAACTGAATAAAAAATTCCGCCCGAATTGTTCTTTCAACGAGTATTCTGTCAAAGCAACACGAATCTTTGTAAATTATGACTGTGAAAATGATCTAGCCTTGCAGATTTACTCAGAAGATTTCGGGCAACTATGGCGAATGAGATGATATCTATAAACTATCCCCAAGAAACGTTATCCACCGTATTGAACACTCAGGAAATACGATCAGGGTCTCAAGAAATTTGAAGGCTTCTAGTTTCGGATTCTCCAATATCGCATATTGTGCTGCTCGAGCCACACGAGTTTGCATTTCACCAAATTACGTCTTCAATCGTCACCCAAGCAAATTTTGCAGTAAACTAGCGTATGCAATTCTCGAGCCAATTAAAACTGCAAGACATGATGACTGGTTTTGTGGTGCCTGCCATCCTGGTTCTAAGTGCTTGTAACACACCTGTTAGCCCACCAAAACCACCACCTGACCCCGATCCAATACCGACCAGTTGTGTGATTTCTGCTCCGCCAACTGCCCTTGCTCTCTCGAGTTTTACACCAAGTATTGTTCGGTCAAAGGCATTCCGATTGTGTCAGCCTCGGTTGTACCTGATGCGGCTTTACAACGGGCTTGGAACATCATGGATAACATGTTGGCAGGTGTTTCGGCGGTTGTGATTCAAAAAATTATTGCTAACAAAACCCGTATGGGCATTATTGGGGTGCAACAAGTCACAACTGATATGCCCGAGTACGCTAGTTTAGATACCCAGTTTCCTTTACCCAATGGTGAAAGTTGGAATACTCGAGCCAGAGGTTTAGGGGCAACACCGTTTATTCCACTGACATCTGGGGCTGAGGAAAACATTTTGTGTTATCCATCGGATGTGTATAAAGGCGAAGATATTTTGTTACACGAATTTGCCCATACAATTTTGGTCATGGGTGTGGAGTTTGTGGATAGTGGTTTTCGTAATCGCTTAAATACCAAGTATCTTGCAGCCAAGCAAAAGGGTTTATGGGCGAATACCTACGCCGATGATAACGTGGATGAGTACTGGGCTGAAGGGGTTCAAAATTTTTTTGATACCAATATCCAAGCCATTCCCAGCAACGGTGTCCATAATGAAATCAATACTCGAGCTGAATTAAAAACCTACGACCCTGATTTGTATGCTTTAATCGCCGAGGTTTTTAGTGAACGAGCGTGGTCGTCTGTTTGTCCTTAAACCTGTCAAAAACAAGTTTTTCATAATAATCTTAGACGCAGTACAAGCAATTTTGTGGCTCGAGACGGTAGAATGAATTTGTGAAAGCGATTCCCAGCACCTCGAGAGGCAGCCGCGTATGACCCTCGAGCGTTTTTTTCGGCGGCGACCCCCGCAACAAAAAGAAAACATGGCAAACGATGATTTGCCTGATTTGTGGAGCAAATGCCCGAAATGCAATGCACAGGTCTATAACAAAGAACTCGAGCAGAATTTACGGGTTTGCCCAAAGTGTGGTTATCATCATCGGATTCCTGTTAAACGCCGTATCGAAGGTTTGCTTGACATGGGTTCTTTCCAAGTCACCAGTGGCAAAGTCAAAGCCAAAGACCCGCTCGAGTTCGTGGATACCGATACGTATGTGGCTAAGCTCGAGCGTGCTCGTAAAAAAACAGGGCGTGAAAGTGCGGTTTACGCTGGTCGAGGTACTTTAGCAGGTTTACCTGTGGTGGTTTGCGTTATGGATTTTGAATTTGCTGGTGGCAGCATGGGCAGCAGCGAAGGCGAAGAAATTACTCGAGCCATCGAACTTGCCAGCCAAGAAGACCGCAGCATGATATTGGTGACCGCCAGTGGCGGTGCTCGGATGATGGAAGGTGCGCTAAGCCTGATGCAAATGGCAAAAACCACGTTTGCACTCGAGCAACTTGCCGATAAGGGACTACCATACATCACTATTCTTGCCGATCCAACCACAGGTGGGGTGGCTGCCAGTTTTGCTGCCATTGGCGATATTGTCATTGGCGAACCCGATGCCTTAATTGGATTTGCTGGACAACGTGTTATTGAACAAACCGTGCGCCAAAGCCTGCCCGATGGTTTTCAACGCTCCGAGTTCTACGAGAAAAAAGGCTTCATAGACATGGTTGTGGACAGGCGGCAACACCGCGAAACCCTAGCCAATCTGATCGCAGCCCTTCGTAACCAAGCCAAACCCGAAGTTACCGCTCTCGAGATCAAAGTGCCAGAACCACCACGCACTGGGCTTTTCGGGAGACGTAAATGAGTTCTCGAGAACGAAGGGCAGAGGAAGGAAACAGGAGGAAGGCAAAGAACCTTTTTTCGTCTTTCATCTTTATTCTTTTATACTTTATCCCTTATCCCGTCGGAGGCGATTATGCCCGCCCTTGAATTTGAAAAACCCATCGCTGATTTAGAAACCCGAATCGAAGAACTCAAAGCCTACGGCAGCAGCAGCAATGTGGACATGACCGAAGAACTGGCTTTGCTCGAGAAACGCCTTGAGCGGTTGCGCTCGGAAACCTACGATAAACTGACGCGTTGGCAACGCGTACAATTGGCTCGAGCACCTGGTCGTCCGACGGCTTTAGATTACATTGGCAAGGTTTTTACCGATTACCAAGAATTGCATGGCGACCGAGCTTACGGCGAAGATGCTGCCATTGTTGGTGGTTTAGCCCGCTTGGATGGTCAGGCAGTGGTAATTATTGGGCAGCAAAAAGGACGCGATACCAAAGAAAATATTGCGCGGAACTTTGGCATGGCTCATCCCGAAGGTTTTCGCAAAGCCATGCGCCTAATGGATTTAGCCGATAAATTCGGTTTACCGTTAATTACATTGGTGGATACCCCCGGTGCTTACCCCGGCATTGCTGCCGAGGAACGCGGACAGGCTTGGTTAATTGCCCAGAGTATTCAAAAAATGACTCGGCTACGCATTCCAGTGATTAGCGTTGTCATCGGCGAAGGCGGCAGTGGTGGTGCACTCGCCATCGCTGTTGGCAACCGAGTCCTAATTCTCGAGAATGCCGTGTACAGCGTTATCAGCCCAGAATCGTGTGCCGCCATAGTTTGGCGTGATGCCAAAGAAGCTGCCAAAGCCGCCGAAGCCTTGCGATTAACCGCCAAGGATTTAGCCGAATTTGATATTGTAGATGAGATTATCCCAGAACCCAAAGGTGGAGCACACAACGACCCCGCTGGCTCGAGTGACGAACTGAAAAAAGCGTTGTTAAAACATCTAGCCCAAATGCACGGCATGGATAAACCCGCCTTACTGGCATCTCGAGCTGAGCGTTTTCGTAAACTCGGTGTATTTGAAGAAATTGCTTAGTGTTTCGCACCTTGGATTTTTGTACTAGGATACCTGTATGACTTGGCGTGAAGTGATTGAAAATCCTGCACTAACGAATTTGCCATTCAAAATCGAAACCAACGAGTATGGGCAGGTGGTTATGAGTCCAGCGAAGGCTGTACATGGCTTATTCCAAGGTGTGATTCAAAATTTGTTGAACTTGTCATTCAGCGCAGGTCAAACCATGCCTGAAGCACCCATCGAAACCCGTAAAGGTGTCAAAGTTGCTGATGTTGCATGGTTATCCTTCGATTTTCTCGAGCGTCACATCGAAGAAGACGCTTTTTCAGCAGCTCCTGAATTATGTATCGAAGTGATCTCACTAACCAATACTCAAAAAGAAATCCTTGAGAAATGTGCATTGTATTTAGAAGCAGGCGCACTCGAGGTTTGGACTTGCGATCTCAAAGGACAAATTCGGTTCTTTGACAACTCAGGCGAACTAAGCGTGAGTACATTGGCGCCACGTTTTCCTAAGCAAATCAGTATCATTAGCCAAAAAGCCTCTTGAGAAAACCCGACTGAGGTGCTAGTGTCTTGAAGCTAATGATAGGACGCATGGCTGCTGGACTATCAAAAGTTTTGTTGCGCTCCGTCGCGCAGCACCTCGAGCATCAATCACTCGTGTAGGAGAGTAAAAGCAAATGGTCAAAATTCGTTTAACTCGTTTGGGTAACACCCACAACCCGCATTACCGCCTTGTCGTGGTCGATGCAAAGCACAAACGCGACGGTGGATACATCGAAAACCTTGGTCATTACGACCCACGTAAAACCACTGAAAACTACTTGAGTGTAGACATCGAACGTGCCAAGTACTGGCTTGGTGTTGGCGCTCAAGCCAGCGATACCGCTCGTCGTATCATGAAACAAGCAGGCGTTTACAAAACCGCATAACCTTGTGTCACATCAACCCCTCGAGAATCTCGAGGGGTTTTTCTATTCCTTGAAATTTAATGATAAACTACCTTTTATGACAAAAGAACTCGTGGCATACCTTGCCAGCAAAGTTGTAGACAACGCCGAAGCGGTGAAAGTCGAAGCTAACGGCGACAACTACATTATTCATTGCGCCGCAGGCGAAGAAGGACGTGTTATTGGTCGTCAAGGACGCGTTATCCAAGCCATTCGTACCATTGCCCGAGCCGCCGCAGGACCTCGAGAACGTGTGCAAGTGGATGTGGCTGGAGCCTCGAGCAAACCAGAATGAACCCAGAAATACCAGAACAACCTACCGATCTGGTCTCGATTGGTAAACTCACCCAAGCCTTTGGACGCGACGGCGCGATTAAACTCCGCACCAGTGGCGACCCAACCCATTTACGGGGCATCAAACAAGTCTGGGTCGAAAATAAAGGCTGGTTAGCAGTTCGCAAACTCGAGATTCACAATGCCGTCACCATTATTAAACTTGGCGAGATTTATCACCGCCCACAAACCGATGAATTTCGCGGACTCGAGGTTTTTGCGGCAAAAGAAGCGATTAAACTTCCCACAGGCGTGCATTTTTACCACGACCTGATTGGTTTACCTGTGGTTGCCCCAGATGGCTCGAGTTTAGGGGTCTTAAAAAGCATTATGGATTCAGGTTTTGCCGATATTCTCGTGGTCAAATACCAAAACAAAGAAGTGCTGGTGCCATTACAAGCACCATATGTTCGTATTCTCGAGAACAGTATCGAAATTGAACCAATTACAGGTTTATTCGATAGCTAAGTTTTGCGCTACACTAACCTATAATTCAAGTAAACTTTTTTGGTTGAACAATGCAGGAAACAACACTATGAATACTGGATATGGCGTAAAAACGTTGGCGGACAAGCCAGTGCAGATTGGGCGAACATGAAGTTCGCCCCTACGTTAAAAATTGTTTCTTGTAGGGGCGATCCTTGTGATCGCCCTGCACAAAAGCTAAACGTTCAATCGTGCCGATCAACGAGTTTGCCGACTTTGCTTGTCAAAGAGGGTTTTGAGTTACTGCCATGAAATTTAGTCTGCTGACCTTGTTCCCGCAATTACTGATCCCTTGGACTCAAGAAGCCATTCTCGGCAAAGCCATTGAAAAAGGTTTACTCGAGGTGGATATCCGCGATATTCGTGATGTCACAACCGATAAGCATCGCACAGTGGATGACTCACCTTATGGTGGTGGTGCTGGGATGGTTTTGCGGGTGGATGTGCTTGCGAAAGCACTCGAGGGTGTAGAAGCTGATGAGATTATTCTGCTTTCACCAGCAGGGCAGCGGTTTGATCAGAAAATGGCGGAGGAACTCTCGAGTAAGCAGCATATTGCGGTGCTGTGTGGGCGGTACGAGGGTTTTGATGCTCGAGTTGAACAATTGGTCACTCGAGAAGTCAGCCTTGGTGATTTTGTGATGATGGGTGGTGAAGCCGCTGCTGCTTGTCTGCTCGAGGCGGTTACTCGTTTAATTCCTGGGGTGCTAGGCGATGCTGCTTCGCATCAGGAGGACAGTTTCTCGAGTGGCATTCTTGATTACCCAGAGTTCACGCGTCCGCTCGAGTGGCAAGGCAGGAGCGTTCCTGAGGTGCTGCGTGGTGGTAACCATGCAGCCATTGCGCGTTGGCGTAGACTCGAGGCACTCAGACGCACCTTGGCGCGTCGTCCAGATTTAATTCCAGCAGGTTTACGTGCCGATGATGCGGCATTGCTACTTGAGCTTGGTGTTTCGGAAGTGCAAGTGAGCCTTTGGGGTTTGGCTTTGCCGAAAAAGAAACGTCAACGATCTGTGAAAATAGCGTAAGCCACTCAGCCGATTTGGCTAGGGTTCTCTCGAGTTAAGCTGATGCCGAAAGCGAGAGGGTTGTATGGCACAACGAATGGTCGTTAAAGCACTGGCAAAATTATTTCCGCATATGGGTGCGGAACGGCTTGAGCTGTGCAAAGTCGGTCCGTTTCAATTGGTGGTGCAAAAAGGTTTGTATAGCGAAGGTGATGTGATTATTGTTGCCCCTGAAAAATCTTTATTGCCGCCTCATTTAGCAGCTCGGTATGTCAATGCGGATACGGGTATTTCGTATTTGCATGGCGAAGAAAAAAACAGGGTTGGTGTGATTCGTTTGCGTGGTGAAATCTCACAAGGTGTGATTATTCCCAATACGGGTTTTGAAGATTTACCTTTCGATGAGGATATTTCTCAAGCCTTAGGCATTACATTTTACGAAGCGCCGATTCCGTCGCATTTAGCAGGTGAAGTCGAGAATTTAGCCGCTAAAACCACAGCTTTATTTACCAACCACGATGTTGAACAATTTGGTATTTACCAAAACGAATTTATTAGCGGCGAAGAAGTGCTTATCACCGAAAAAATTCATGGTTCACAAGGTGTCTACTACCGCAATGCCAACCTCGAGTGGGTTGTGACTTCCAAAGGCTTAGCGCAAAAAGGGTTGGGTTTACTTGAGAGTGCAGGTAACACGTACTGGCAAGCAGCCCATAACGCTGGTTTGCTCGAAGCGATCAACCAAGTCTTTGCCGATGGCGAAGTGCAAGTGTTTGCTGAGGTTTTGCCAGTACAAAAAGGGTTTTCTTATGGTTTTCAAAAACCGGGTTTGAAAATTTTTAAACTTATTCGTAATGGCGAAATTCTCGAGTACGATGCATTGCCAACGTGGTGCAAAGACAACTTTGTGCCTATTTTGTATCGTGGCGCTTTTGAACTCGAGAAAATCCTGCCACTCAAAGACGGACTCGAGACTGTTTCGGGCAAGGGTTTACACATTCGTGAAGGGGTGGTGCTGACCCCAGCTAAACCACGTTTGAACGCCGATCATCACGATTTAGCGGTTAAATTGATTTCCGAGAAGTATGCCAAAAAAGAAACTGGCGACGAACTTAGTTAAGTAAAGCCTTGATTTGCTTGGCACAAACCACTGCTTCGGTACTGGTGGTGTCCACAGTCAAATCGTAATCAATACCAATATGTACCAAATCAGCTTGCTGCACAGCCATACCAATGTTTCTATCACCTCGTAATTGCTCTCGAGCGGCAGCAACTTCGGCAGCGCAATACACACCAACCCATAGCACCTCGAGACCTTGCAGTGCTTCGCGCCAACGTTGTTGTGAAATAACACCACTCAGGAAACCATCGGTAATAATAATTTTTGCATTGGCTCTGCTCATGGCGGCAACACCTTGCATCCAACATAATTCTAAGCGCGTAAATTCGTGGCTTAAACCAATTTGTCCATCGGTTTGAAACTCTATTCCTTGTTCAGAAGCAAACAAACGAGTTGGTAACATAGCAATGAATGTATCCACACCCAAGGATAACCACGGTTCTGGTAGCAAATCTTGTAAACACGAAGCAATCGAAGTTTTACCAGAACTCGAACCACCATTCAAAATAACAACTGTTGCCGACATACCGTAGCCTAACAAATAACCAAAGACTGTTGAAGCCTCGAGTGTCTGGTGTATTGTGGCAGTTATGAATCCTCCGACCCCAGCCGATTTTCTCAAAGCCTGCGCTATGCCAGTCAAAGGGGCGCGGGCATACGCTCGAGTTCGACTTGAAGCAGGGCTTGAACTTGCCTTTATTCGCACCAATGGTCGGCGTAATGAACCACTCGAGGCTTGGTATATCACCAATGGTGCGGATACTTTGCGACTCGAGGAGAATCAAGTTGTGCCGCTGTTAAAACTGTGGGATGGCGCAGAGATCTCGACGATTCGTTAAAACAATGACCATTCGTCAGCGTATCGAAACACAATTTGCTGGTTTAGCGTTTGCACGCCCATTGTTTTATCAGTACCCAATAGGCTTGCGTTTTGAGTTGTCAGCTGGTGAAAGTGTGCTCGAGCAATTCTTAACAGCGTTGCGTAAAGCCAAAGAAATTTGCAACGAAGTCTTTGCCAACACCGAAAATATCACGGTGTGTTTACGGGTTTATACTTGGCATGAACACAATCAATTCTCGTACCGAGACACCTTACAAAAACTCAAAACCGCAGGAGTTATCATTCCCAAGCAACACGAAATTTGGCTCGAGCCTTTAAATAGCCAAGATTGGTTTGATAATACCGTCCCCATGTGGTGGCTAAATCTGGCATTTGAACTCCCGAAAAAACAATTGCAGAATTTACTTTGGTGCGCTTTGGCTCGAGATTTTACGGCAATTCAACCCAATCCTGGTTGCCTGATTTACTTATTTAACTTGCCAAGTGATCTGATGGTCTGGGCATACGATGACCGAGGTATGGATGTGGTCGGTGCAAATAAACAAGCCCTAGGCGCGTTGTACCAGAAATTCTTCAGCTATTTACTCGAGTACGACCGAGCTAAGATGGATGCAAATTTTGCATCAGGGTTTTAGCACTAAATCAGCAATCATTGGGCGATGATCCGATGCTCGAGTATCAGGAACAAACGCGTTTGAAACAGGTAAATTTGTGAACACATAATCTATGCGAAGCAATGCTAAATCCGAGCGATACGAAAAACCAAAACCATTTCCTACCACAGCGAAGGCATCGGTGAGCACACTCGAGAAAGCCTTGTATAAACTGCCTCGAGGTGGTGTATTGAAATCTCCACAGAGAATAACTGGTTCGGTACTTTGCCTTATACGCTCGAGTAAGGCGTTGGTAATCTCCCAACGATACCCCGAAAACCGTGAAACTCGAGCCTCCATGCTATCTTTGGCATTACGCCCCTGAATGTTCAGCGTTAGAAAATGCACGTTCAGCACCCGCAAACGCTGCCCTCGAATCTCGAGAATATGCTCCGCCCAAACCCGTTTAGAATTGGGTACTCGAAAGGTTTTTGTTTCGAGAATGGGGTACTTGGAAAACAGCGTTAACTCATCGGTGTTAGCAGTTTGATAGGTTGGTAATTGCTTTTTTAATCTGTCATACAAACCTTCTAAGTCACGCGATTCTTGCAGGCAAATAACATCGGCATTTAAGGATTGCAAATATCTTGCAGCGTCCGAAGCACCACGGATGTTGTACGAGACAACTCGAATATTTTCGGCATTGCTGGCTCGAGGTAGATTAATTTTGAAGCCCATAAAAGCAAACAGTACTAAGCCAATCGAACAAATATTGATTGCACTAGCTCGAGCATCACGGCAAAAAGCTGTCCAGACTAAAAGCAGCATTGGTAGCAGTAGCAAACCATGCTGTGGGATATACGCCAGCACAGTCAGCCACCAGATTTGTTCCGCAAGGCTTTCAGAAAGCAAAAACCAAAGCATACAACAACCAAGAACAACACTCGAGACGATCAAACGACGCATGGTTTTATCATCTCAAACTCGAGATGAGCGCAAACTCACTTTTTATATGCCATACCTGTTAATAACAACTCGAGCAGCCCTTCAAGCCGAGCAGTTTGGACTTGTGCTGCGTTCTCAAGAACCAATTGTGGGTGATGAAACATCAGTGTGGCAGTGAATAAAGTTTGTGCCAGTATTTCAGGCGAATTCGTTTGCCATTCGCCTAATTGCATACCTGCTTTGATTATACTCACCAGTTGCTGTGTGGTGGTTTGTAAATGCTTTTTAACAAAAGGTTTTGCCTTGGCTGCCGAGTAATTAAAAGCGGAATACAACTCGGGGTCGTTCAGAACTTTTTGGCGTTTTAAGTTGTGCAGTGTTAAAAACCATTGTTTTAATTTGACTCGAGGTGTTTTCTTTGAGTTAGTGATGGTCTCGAGTGCCATGTCTATATGATCTAACCAACGCTCAGAAACCGCATCCATGAGTGCGTCTTTATCGGCAAAAATTCGGTACAACATGGCGTGGTTGACACCGACACTTTTAGCCACATCCACCAAACGTGTTTTTTCGATACCAAATCGTCGGATAGTGCTTTCAGTAGCATCCAATACCGTGATGCGTAATTCTTCTTGGCTTAAACCAGTGCGTGGCATTACAAAAGACTACGTTTAATGAGGTACAGCTTGCAACTGCTGCGCGGCGTAACGCTCGCCTGCCATTGCCCCGTGGGCAAATACAGTCTCGAGTTCAAGCAAATCGGCAGATGTGATACTGATTTCAAGTGCGGCTATATTCTCGAGTAAACGGCTGGTTTTGCTCGTGCCAATAATTGGAATAATATCTTGTCCTCGAGATAACACCCAAGCAATTGCCATCTGAGCAGCTGTTTTATTGTACTTGGCTGCGATGTTTTTTAACTGCTCGACCCGCTCGAGGTTTTTGGTTAAATTTTCGCCTGTAAATCGTGGTGAGTGCGCCCTAAAATCAGTTGACTCGAGTGTCGGCATCGCACCTGTTAATAATCCTCTCGAGGTTGTGCCATATGCCACAATACCAATACCGAGTTCTCGAGCAGTGGGTAGGATTTCGGCTTCGATGATTCGACTGGCTAGGGAATATTCGATTTGTAAAGCCGTTACGGGATGGATTGCATGGGCACGGCGTAATTGGTCAGCACCCACTTCAGACATTCCCAAATGCCGCACATACCCTGCCTGGATCAGTTCGGACACTGCGCCAACTGTATCCTCGAGAGGCACATTTGGGTCTATCCGAGCAGGTTGGTACAAATCTATGACCTCGAGTCCGAGGCGTTGTAACGAGTAAGCAGCGAAGTTCTTAATCGCGGCTGGGCGACCATCAAAACCAATAAAACCACCGTCTGGTGAGCGCAGTGCACCGAACTTTAGGCTGACAAAGGCATTCTCGAGTTGATTTTTTGGTGCGCTGGCAAAGGCTTTAGCCAGCAAGCTTTCGTTATGACCAACGCCATAAAAATCAGCGGTGTCAAAAAGTGTGATACCTGCTTCGAGTGCTGCATGAATGGTTTTGATGCTTTCGTTGTCATCTCGAGTGGCTTTTGAGCCGTAAAAATCGCTCATGCCCATCAGTCCGAGTCCGATTGCCGAGAGGGTGGTGGTGCCAAGGGTTCTGGTTTGCATGGGTTGCTCCTTATTTGTCACAAGTAACAATATATATTATTTGTGACTTTAATGGTGAGGCTATCATGAAAGCGTCCCACATAACCGATTCGAGAATGATCAATTCGATAAAATAGGCTCCTCGAGCCGACCAAAAAGTAGAAATTTTGACCCCTATTTGAGGTTAAAATTTGGCAATACGCTATCGAAAGCATCATCTACAATTTTCAAAGCGTTTTTCTAACCCCAATTAGGCTTTGGACAACAACTGACCATATTTGTGCTTGAATAATTCCCAAAAGGAGCCAATTTTGAATCCAGATTTATATACCATCGGTGTTGATTTCGGAACTGCCAGCGGACGCGCTGTCATTGTCCGAGTTCACGACGGACTCGAGTTAGCCAGTGCTACTCACGAATACACAGATGGTGTGATAGATAAACACTTGCCCAATTCGACTGTACCACTGCCTTTTGAATGGGCGTTGCAAAACCCAGATGATTACCTCGAAGTTTTCAAAAATGCTGTGCCGAAAGTCCTCGAGTTGAGTGGGATAGACCCTAAGAAGATTATTGGTATTGGTATTGATTTTACGGCATGTACGATTCTTCCAACCTTATCTGATGGTACACCACTGTGTCGGCTGACTGAATTTCGCGCTGTGCCGCACGCTTGGGTCAAGCTCTGGAAGCACCATGCCGCCCAATCTCAAGCTGACCGTATCAACGCACTAGCACTCGAGCGCAACGAATTTTGGTTGCCGCGTTTTGGTGGCAAAATATCTTCCGAATGGTTTTTTGCTAAAGCCCTGCAACTGCTTGAGGAAGCTCCCGAGGTTTACGCAGCTTCAGAGCGAATTCTCGAGGCTGCCGATTGGGTGGTCTGGCAATTGTGTGGCATCGAGACCCGCAACGCTTGCACAGCGGGTTACAAAGCAATTTACCAAGATGGTCAGTATCCGAGTGCCGAATTTCTGGGCGCACTCAATCCTGCCTTTGCCGATATTGTCCAAACCCGCATGAATGCCCCAATCTCGAGCCTTGGCGATAAGGCAGGCGAATTAACCCAGCAAGCTGCCACTTGGATGGGTTTACCTGCTGGCATAGCCGTGGCTGTCGGCAATGTAGACGCTCACGTGACTGTACCTGCAGCTGGTGTGACCCAAACAGGGCGTATGGTTGCGATTATGGGCACAAGCACTTGTCATATTCTCAATGGGCAGCAGCAAAACGTTGTGCCAGGAATGTGCGGCGTGGTGGACGGCGGTGTGATCCCCGATCTGTATGGATACGAAGCTGGGCAAAGCGGGGTTGGTGATATTTTCGGTTGGTTTGTCAAAAATGGTGTTCCAGCCGAATACACCCAACGTGCAACTCAGGAAAACAAAAGCGTTCATGCGATCCTCGAGGCAGAAGCTGCCACACAACACCCAGGCGAACATGGTTTATTAGCACTTGATTGGCACAATGGCAACCGCAGTGTGTTAGTGGACACCGAACTCAGTGGTTTGATGCTCGGGGCGACATTGCAAACCACAGCCACCGATATGTACCGCGCCCTGATTGAATCCACGGCTTTTGGCGCTCGAGTAATTATTGATAATTTTGATCAGTTTGGTGTGCCAGTCAATGAACTGGTAATTGCAGGTGGGTTGCAAAAAAACAAGATGCTGATGCAAATTTATGCCGATATTACAGGCAGACCTCTGAGCATCGTGGACAGTGACCAAGCCCCAGCCCTTGGCAGTGCAATTCATGCGGCAGTGGCGGCTGAGGCGTACTCGAGCATCACTGAGGCAGCTGAGAAAATGGGCAAAATCAGGCAGAATGTATACACGCCAATTGCTAGTCATCAAAGAATTTACGACCAAATATTTACCGAATACCAAAGCCTGCACGATTACTTTGGACGTGGTACGAATAACGTTATGAAAACCCTGAAACGCATTCGCAATGTAGAAAAAACATGATTGGCTGCATCAGCTCACCACACGGTTGCGCCCTTCGCGCTTAGCGGTGTACAAGTGCTGGTCGGCTTGCTCGAGTAGTGTTTCCACTCCTACATCTTTTTCTGCCAACACCACACCAAGGCTGATCGTGACCCGCAAATCCGAGTGAATTTCCGCCCAATTGTAGTTCTGCACTTCAAGTCGCACCCGCTCGGCATTATCAAAAGCTGTATTGAGGTATTTTATTTGGTGCAAAATCACCACAAATTCCTCGCCACCAAAACGGGTCACAAGGTCGGTTTGGCGCATACTTTGACGCAACAGTATCGCTACACGCTGCAAAACCAAATCGCCTGTGGCATGCGAAAAAGTGTCATTGACTTTTTTGAAGTGGTCTATATCAATCACCAACAGCGCAAACTCAGCATTGGGATGCTGCACAAACCACGCCTCAAAAGCGCGGCGGTTGCCAAGACCCGTTAAAGCATCCTCGAATGCCATGCGCCCAAGTGTGGCTTGACGTTCGTGCAGGTCGCGGTTTTCTGAAGCAACTTGCTCGATTTCTTGGCGCAACGCCAGTTGTTGTAACTTTTTTTGTGTCTCGAGTTGTTGCATATCAAGTGCCAATTGATGAAAGCGCTTAAAGGCAAGCAGTGCGTTTTTGTAATCCCCATGTTGCTCAAACACCCGCGTTTGCAACTCGAGCAGTTTGCGCTCATGGTCGAGTAAATCGTGCTGCCCAACGATTTTGGCGGCTTGGGCAAGGAGCGCCAAAGCTTCTGGCAAATCGTCCTGCTCGAGCCGAATTTCGCCAAGGTTGGTCAAGGCATCCACTATGCCCCGTGGCAGGTTCAGTTCGCGGTAGGCAGCAAGAGCAGCTTGGGTGGCTTGAGCAGCTGGCTCGAGTTGGTGCTGCACGCGCAACAAATCACCCCGTGAATTGCAAAGTGCTGCTTTAACAAAAACACTGTCCAAAGTTTGGTTGATGCGCTCTGCCTCGAGCAAGAAATTACCCGCTTGTGTAACCAGAAAAGCTGTATCAGTACCTTTGTTTTGGGCAATGGCAATTTGCCGTGTGCGGATGATCGCTAGGTTATTCCACAGATGACATTCGGTGGCTTGGTTACCAATCTCGCTGTAATACGCAAGCGCATGAACATAAGCATCCTCGGCTTGTTCAAAATCGCCAAGTTGGGTGCAAGAAATACCAATTGCGCCATAGCAAAAAGCTTCTTGCCCAAGGTCTTGGTGTTCGGGTCTGGACAGCAGCGCCAATGCCTCGTGGTAAACATCAAGTGCACGGTTGTGGTCGCCCATATCGCCCAGCACCATGCCCTGAATCACCAAAGCTCGAGCCAAGGCTTGGTGATTGGTTTTTTTCAGGTGACGAATTGCCAAACCTGCTGCCTGAAATGCCTGCATAGTGTTTGGCACATAGCGGTGCAAGTCGGCTAACTCGAGGTTAGCTTGGGCAATTAGGTCTTCGTTACCAAAGTTATTTGCCCATGCAAGGGCTGCTTCGGCAGCTAAAATCGCTTCGGACAAACGGTCTTCGCGCCGCATCTGAGCAGCGTTTTGCAGGTGCGTGGTAAAAGTCGAAGTATCAGTGTTCATGGCTGGACATTACACCGCCCGAAGCACAATCTGAAAGGTCGTACCTTGGTTCAAGGCACTCTGCGCTGAAACTGCCCCACCGTGTAGCTCAACTAATGCCTTAACAATGGCTAAGCCCAATCCAGAACCACCTTTTTCGTGGTTACGGTGTTCGTCAGCACGGTAAAAACGGTCAAAAATATAAGGCAGTTTTTCAGCAGCAATCCCCTGCCCTGTATCCATCACTTGCAGCACAGGCTGCCCTTGCTCGAGTTTGGCAATCAGACGCAGTTCTCCGCCGTGTGATGTGTGGCGAATAGCATTGCTGACCAAATTACCTAAAACGCGACGTAGACGTTCAGGGTCTACCAGCAACATTGGGTTGCTCTCGAGATGTACCACCAAATTCAAACCCGCTTGCTTAGCGCGTTCGATAAAGGCTTGCTGTACCCCCTCGAGCAGTTGCTTGGCATAGATTTTTTCTTGAACAAGGGTGAGTTGTTTGCTTTCGGCAAGTGAGAGCAGGCGCAGGTCTTCGATTAAATTTTGTAGCAGCCCAAGTTCGGTATAAACTGTCTCGAAACGCTCCTTGGTGACAGGCAATCTGCCATCTTTCATGGCTTGGACATAGCCCGAAACCACGGTTAAAGGCGTACCGAGGTCGTGGGCGATATCGGCGGTCAATTGGCGGCGCTGACGATCAGCCGTCTCGAGGTCGGCGCTCATTTGATTAAAGGCTTGGGTCAGTTGCCCAATTTCATCGCTCGAGGTGATGGGCAATGTGAGGGCAGGTTTCCCCAAACCAACTTGGCTGCTGGCGTGGGTCAGGCGCAACAATGGCTTAGTCAAACGCCCACTGAGCCAGACTGCTAACATAACCGCCAGCAATAACCCTAGCGCGACAGCACCCCAAAGCGTTCTCGAGATGGTCAGCACAAAGGCTTGCTCGGATGGCGATAGTTCTCGAGCCTCGGCTCGAACGGCTGTCCCGACCTGCTGGTTATCCACCACAACAGGCATTTGAATAAAGCCTGTTGTGTCAACCAGATCACCCACTTTGTAGTCCATAAATTTGGTCACTGCACGGTTTTGCAGATCCAAAACACCATTGCGTTTTAGCGGTGGTCTGGAATCACTTTGGGCTGGCTTTGATTGCCTAGGTTCGTTGGGTAATGGCGGCGGTGGCGAAGGCAGCTTTGCTTCGACCCCTTGCAGTGTTCCTGTTTGCTGGTAGTGTTGGATGCAAATTTTAACAAATCCACCTAAACTAGCTTCGTCAAGGTAGCCACGAAAGGCGGCAAAAGTCAGGCTTTGGGTTAAAAATGCTGCCGAAAAAATAGCCAATAAACTGGAAGCCGCGAAGCCCAAAATCAGCTTGACTCTGAGTGATTTCATGGTTCGACCAACCTGTAACCCATACCAAAAACAGTCTCGAGACAACGCGGCTGAGCAGGATTATCTTCGATTTTCATGCGGATTTTGCGAATGTGAACATCCACCGTGCGTTCCAGACTTTCGCTTAAACCGCCCTCGATGCACTCGAGCAAATCCAGACGGCTAAAAACTTTGTTGGGGTAAGTCATCAAACGCTCGAGAATCGCAAATTCGGATGGGGTGAATTTTAAGACCTCACCGTTTTTATGCACCAAGCGCGACTCAGCATCGAGTTCCAAATCAGCAAAGCGCAGCACCGTTTTGGGGGCAGGAGCAAGCTCGCTGCGCCGCAAAATTGCGCGGATACGTGCCAGCAATTCGTTTAAATCAAAAGGTTTGACCACATAATCGTCTGCCCCCGCCTCGAGTCCGATAACGGCATTTTCTTTACCACCTCGGCTGGTCAAAATCATCACTGGTGTGTGCGATTCTTGACGGTAAGCGTGCATGAATTCATAACCATCCATCTCGGGCATCATCAAATCCAATAAAATCAAATCCGGCTTGCTGTGGCGTGCAGTGTAAAGGGCATTACGCCCATTATCCGCAACGATGGTACGAAAGCCTTCAGCAGCCAAGAAGTCTTGGAGCATTCTGGTTAAGCTGATTTTATCATCCACAATCAGGATTGTTTTCATGCGTCCCTCGAGTTTGAGAGCTTGTGATGCAGGTTGCGATCTTTGCCACCACCAGAGCATATTCACCTCAACTGAGGTGGATTGGTCAGGAGAATTTCGCCAATTTTATTCTGATCATGTTCATTGGCTTGAGTATGCAGGGTTTGCGATGTGGTGGAAAATGTAGTTGGTGTATAAGCATCTGCATAAGCAAAATTAACGCCATAGCCAATATCTTTGAGGCTGGCGATTGTCAAGCGACTGAGTTTTGAGTTGGCATCGTAAATACCAGACATGATTTCGGTTTCAAAATTGATTTCACGCCAATGTCCTTCACACGTCCCAACCCCATACAAGCGCTCGAGTGGCACATTACCTGTGCCACCAAAAGTTGCCCATTCAACCACACCTTGCGTGCCTGTGTAGCGTGGGTCAGCATCGCAACTCGAGTCAGAGGTATTAGCAGTGGTCACACCTTTATTACCCCAGATTGTGCCAATACCCAACACATGCCCCATTTCATGCAAAATCGTGTCACGGGATTGGGTGTTGTTGCCAAAGTCGCTCGAGTCCAGTTTCATCACACCAACCACAGGCAAACCAGCATTTGTGCCACTGCCACGAGTACCACACGGACCTGCCACAGCCAAAGTACCGCTGACACCATCAATCGCAGTGATATTGACAAAAATAAGCACATCATCCACGCTTGAAACACCGCTAAATCCACTAGAAGTATTCCCGCCACATATGGATGTGGGGTCAATGGTTGCGTTAAAATTGCTGATGTCGGCGGTGATGATTTCTTGCCATTTGTTAGCGGCATACTCAAACATCGGTTTATAGATTGCAAGATCGGTACTCGAGATGGCACTGTTGTACTGCAAAGTAATGGTAAAAGGCGAAATTAAATAATTGGGCGTGGTGCTGGTTTGTAAGTTACTTAAACGAATTGCACCTGTAGTGGTCTCGGTGTCCGAACCAATCAACATCACTTGAGTTGCGCCAAATAATGTGGCTCGAGCCGCAGCATTGGTGGTAGTTTCTTCGACACTACGAGTCACTCGAGTGGTACTTTCGGTTGACAAAACAAAGGTAGCCGTAAACTTATAACTGGTGTTGACACTGGCGTTTGGTAATTTATAAGCAATTGTCACCCGTCCTGTCTGCCCTGCGGGGATGCTGCGCGACCAAGTGGGGTTAGCACTACTGCAATTGGCGGTACAATACCGTGCCACATACCCATACTCGAGAACCGTATCACTGTTGCTCATCACGCCGTTGCTGACAGCTGTGGTTTTGATACTCGAGAGTTCACTGGATTGGAACGCCTGAAAATCCTCTTGCCCAGAAGTGAGCGTACTCGAGTTGGTCATGCCGTGCGTAGGTTTGATGGCTTGGGCGCTGTCGGTGCTGCTGGTTGTGCCAACAAAATTGGTTAGGGTTCGCATTCCTGTCCCACCAAGGTTGGCACTGGAGCGATTAAAAGCATAAAGCGTTAAGTTTGAAATGGTATTGGCAGTGTTGTTGGTAACTGGATAAATCGCTTTGAGATAACGGGTGTTGGTGGTCGTGTCGGTGGTATCGGTAAAGGTGGCAGTGCCAAAGGTGACGCTGCTTTCGGCAATCACGCCTTGGGTATTCAGTTGCCCGTAAGCAGTTTTGCTACCTGCATCAAAAGTGGCTTCAAATCCACCAAGCATAGGGGTCTGGTTGAGGTTGGAGTTCTGTCCACACCCCACTAGCACAGCCAAAGCGCAGGGTAGGGCGAGCAAAAATTTATTGACGGTTTTCATATTTATAGCCTCATTCAATCTAGGAGGAAGTACAACGAAGAGTTATTTTATTGGGGCAAACATTGTTGGCTGTGTAAAAAATCCACATCAGGATACAAAAAAATCACAGCGAAAAACTACTTGCACTGTCGCGCACAGATACGCTTTGGCTGGTGGCAGTAGCAACACTGTTGCCCATATCTTTCTCAAAACCCCAACAATACCCCAAAGAGGCAGCAGGTGTTTCACTGCGCCTCCTCGAGAAAATCGCTCAAGGGTTCAAATGTAGTGCCAATCGGCAAGCTTACACCTGTAATAACAGAAAAGACTTGTTGCTGCTCGAGTTTTGGGGGTATATATGCCGTCTTTTTGGTTGGGAGGATCGTTTCCACACCCAAAAGGTATGAAGAAGTTGTTAAGAAGTTGTTAATATAAGAATCATTACTATCCCACCAATTGCCGTAACAAAATCGGGTCTTGAATTTCAGAATCTTTTGCCAACATCAGTACCTTAGCAATTTTAGTTATTTCAATTAAGGTGCAAACTGTTCCCAATGACCTTCGGAGACCACCTTGACAATTAAAATGGCTCAAGGCTAATTGCTGCATTTATGATTGGCATAAAAAAAGTTTGTCTTAGCGTGTTTTTGCGGGCTTGACATTTTAGAGTAAATGCTCTATTATTTTTTAGAGCATTTACTCTATTCGGAGATTATCCTGTGAATACCAAACAAAAAATCCTTGAAACCGCCCTTGTATTATTTAACCAAGAAAGCATAAACCAAGTCACCACCAACCACATCGCTGCCACCCTTGGTATCAGCCCAGGCAACCTTTACTACCATTACCGCAATAAAGAAGATATTATCCGAGCTTTATTCAACGATTTTGACCAACGCACCGAAGCAATTTTTGTGCTTCCAGAAGATAGACTCCCAAACCTAAGCGACCTCGAGAGTCTTATTGAAGCTAATTTTGAAATCCAATGGCAATACCGTTTTTTATTCCGTGACCTGCTTGGTTTGCTGCGCCGCGACCCAGAACTCGAGATGACTTACCGACAGCATCGGCAAAGAGGGTTTGAAGGCAACCGTGAACTGATTCGCATTTTTGCTGCCAATGGAGTGATTGCTCCAATCAAAGACGATAATGACCTTGATGTATTAACCCGCCTGATTTGGTTGGTCAGCGACTTCTGGATATCCTCGCTTGAACTTGGAGGCGAGCCAATCACCCAAAAAACATTTCAACTCGGTGTGGCTTTACTGCGTCGCATTGCACAATAAGTAAAACAACCAGAATCTTTTGATCATCCATGTGGCTCTAACCAGACCATAGCAGTTACCCCATTGTTTCTTTCGCCCTCTCAAAGCACAAAAAGGAGTGAACAGATGCAAAATTTAACCCAACCCGCCTTGCCAATCCCCCGCCCAAATCTTCAAACTGCGCCAATCACCGCTGTTTTGCTGATTTTAATACCCATTACTTTTACACTGGTTTTTACTCTGCTTAGTACAAGTTTTGAATACCCAGATATTTTGCGTAAACCTGTCCCCTATGTTCTCGAGCGATTTACAGCTGGCGGAGCAGGTCTGATAGCCTTATGGTACGGAATGTTTGTTTCTGCCTTGGCGTTTATTGGCATTCCGCTTTTAACCCGTCGGTTATTTCCCCAACCAAACCTGCTGCTTGACCTAGGCACGATTTTTGGTGTGTTGGCAGGCTTAGTACAAGCCCTTGGTTTTGCTCGATGGATTTTTCTTGTACCTGCACTGGCATCTGCCCATATAAACCCAAGCTCGAGTGATGCGACCAAAGCCGCCATTGCCGTTGTCTTTGATGCTTTTAATCATTATGCAGGCATTGGTATTGGTGAGCATCTTGGGTACTTATTCACAGCCCTCTGGACACTCTCCATTTGCACTGCACTGGTGTCGCGTTCAAAGTGGCTTGGTTTTTCAGGTGCTATCTTTGCCATTGGCATTCTTGCAGGGTTGCTCGAGCCAATCGGCTTTGCTTGGGCAGGCACAATCAATGCGCTTTCCTACATTGCATGGTCGGTTTGGATGGTGGTTTTTGGCATCACCATCTGGCGAATCAAACGACCAAACTTAGGGGCAACTTCATGAACTGGTTTGTGGCTAATTTCAAATGGATCATGCTAATTTCAGGCATCCTTACCGCCACCATGATATACGCTGTGATTGCCCCTCAAGCCGCCCTTAATTCCACCTTTGGCGCAAGCCTCGAAGATTCACTTGCCGAGATTGTTGTTCGCAATTGGGGCGCATTGATTACCCTGATTGGCGCATCCCTGATGTACGGTGCGTTTGCTCTAAAATACCGTCCGTTAATACTGGTCATGGCAGGAGTCAGCAAACTTGTTTTTATCACGCTGGTTTTGACGTATGGAACGGCTTACCTTGGTCAACAAGCAGGTTTTATCATTGGTCTTGATGCTTTGATGGTTGTGCTTTACACAGTTTATTTGCTCAATGCTCGAGTAGAGCCATCATGAATACCATTCAGGCTTTTCCAAACTGGCAGTTCTGGCTGATATGGTTTCTAGCTTTCTTGGCTTTCCCAATCGGTGGGGTACTTGCTAAAGCCTTGGTAGGCGCAATCAATAATCCAGTAGCGGCTTTGTTCGGTGGTTTACTGATGGGCTTGGTTCTTGGACTGGCACAATGGCTGGTGCTGAGGCAACAATTCTCCATCTCCTTCATTTGGGTTCTGGCAACAGGGTTTGGCATGGCAATCGGGCTTTTCTTGAGTCAGATTTTTTTGGGCAGCCAAACAATAGGTCAGGATTTACTTTGGCGCGGTTTGATCACTGGTTTAGCCCTTGGATTAGCCCAAGGTTTGGTGCTTTACAACCTCGAGTTCCCACTTTTTCACAGCCTGATTTGGGTTATCACGATTGGTCTGAGTTGGAGTCTGGGGTGGTTCATCACCCGTGCTGTTGGAGTTGACTTAACGCCACAATGGACGGTTTTTGGTTCGACTGGCGCATGGGCATTTCAAATCATCACTGGATTGCTGATGTACTGGCAAATTCTAAGTACACAAGGAGCAAAATGATTTCCTCAAAACAACCAGAACTGCACGTTATTTTTGGTACAGGACCACTCGGCAGATGGACAGCCCATGAATTACTCGCAATGGGTCATCAAGTTCGGATGATTAACCGCAGTGGTCAAGCAAAAGCCATACCAATTGGTGCTCAAATACAAAAAGGGGATGCTTATGATGCCCTGAAAAACATTGAAATGACCCAAGGGGCAAGTGCCATTTACCTTTGCGCCCAACCAGAATATCACCAATGGGAAGGTAATTTTCCAAGGTTGCAAGCCGCGATTTTACAAGCAGCAATAACCAATCGGGCAAAACTCATTGCTGCTGAAAATCTGTATATGTACGGCAACACCCACGGGGAAATCATTCACGAAGTCTTGCCTCACAATGCCAAAACCAAAAAAGGGCAGATTCGTCAAACCATGACCCAAAGTCTTTTTGCAGCCCATCAAGCGGGTCAGGCTCGAGTTGCGGCTGTGCGCGGTTCGGATTTCTTTGGACCTAATGACCGAATTTATGGCGATAACATTTTTGCACCTGCCTTAGCGGGTAAATCAATCAATGCCATTGGCAGTTTAGATCAACCACACACATTTACTTACACTGTTGATTTTGGCAAAACCCTTGCTGTGGCTGGAACAAACGATGCTGCCCTCGGGCAAGTCTGGCACGTGCCGAGTAACCCTGCTATCACTCAACGCAATTTCATCAACCTGATTGCCGAAGAAATTCAAAAACCCATCAAGACCATTTTGGCTACACCCCTGATGGTTCGTGCGCTCGGGCTGTTCAATCCTGGTCTGCGCGAAATGAACGAAATGATGTACCAGTTTACCCAACCATTTGTTTTAGATAGCAACAAGATGACCCAGGCTTTTGGTTTACGAGCCACTCCATTACAACAAATCCAAGAAACAATCACATGGGTATTAGCAAACACGGGTAAAACAGCCACTACTTGAGAATTTCCAAACTATTTTTGCTTTGTATTTTGCATACTTCCGACCTAACCACATCATTTAGGCGGAAGTATGCAAAATCTTTGACTTGGTTTTTATCCCACGAGTTGCCGTAACAAAATCGGGTCTTGAATTTCAGAATCTTTTGCCAACATCAGTACCTTAGCAATCACCTCTGCGGTGCGTGGGTCAGAATCCGCGAACGGCAAGAAAATCCGTCCTCGAGCCTGATTCGGCACTGCCACCAAGCAAATCGCGCCGCCTGGTTGCTGATGCACCACAGCACTGCCAAGATGCACGCTGTACCGTCCAATTTGCCCTTCGATGAGTGCCACTGATTTCTCGAGTTTGACATTGCTGATTTTGAGTAATCGCAGTGTCTCGAGCAACAGCGCTGCTCGCATTTCAGTGGTGCTTTGTGAGGCTTCGGGGTCTACGCCGCCAACATGCGCCACTGAAACCACCAAGTCAATGTCGCGCATGATTTCCGAGTACAAACGCTTTGGCATACTCTCGAGAGCAAGCGATTCGTAATCGCCGCGTTTGGTGAAATACACTGTGTCAAGGGCGGGTGCTTCGATTTCGGCTGGTGTTGTCCAACCTTGTTTGCTACTGACATGGGCGGTAATGCCTTCAGCAAAGAATGTACGGCTGGCATCACCTTCATAAGCATTGACCACCCAGCCTCTCGAGCCAAGCAATGCAGCACTTTGGCGTTGGTTGATCTGATGTCCTGCGTAACGACTGGACTTGGTTTTCTCGAGTTTTTCAGCATCGGTTAAGAGGTAGAGTTCCCGAAAAATCTGTTTGAATGGTTGCTGGCGTTTGGCACTAAAAAACGCTCCTTGGAATTCACTCCATTTTTTGCTCTCAAGTAAATCCACTGGGTGTGCAAGGCGTAAACTCGAGGCTTGAATACCAAGCAATTCGCCAGCCGCACTGACCAAGTTTTTACCATCAGCACTTAAAAACCCCATTTGTTTTTCGTCTATAAAAACCAGTTGCTCGAGCATCGGTTTAACAATTGGGTGCTTGGTTAAATCTCGTAATTCCTTAGCAGTAAATTCATCACCGTGAATCATGGCACGCTCGAGTGAAACTCGCATTCGACTGCGTTGCGTCTCGAGTTCTTTTCGTCTGGCACGAATTTCGATAACGGCTTCGTCTTTTTTTAGATTCGCAGGAATATCTTTGAGGGTCTTACCTGCTTTTTGAATCTCGAGCAGTGGTTCGCCATCAGCGGTGACCGATAAAATCAGTTCAATATCGCCTTTTTTCAGAGTCACAGCGCCTTTAGATAAATCTGCTACGGCTTTTAATTCCATTGCCCACTCAAGCCGCATCGGGTCTGGGTAGCCAGCCGTGCGTGCCAAATTCTCGAGTCCGATTCGGCTGGCAAGCCGTTCAGATTCTTTGCGTTGTGAACCAAATTGTTTACTTTGTTTTAAGAAGGTTTGTATCACTTCGTAACGTGCTAAAAGCGCAGCATCTTTGGCTTTGGGCAGTGGTAACAACCCAAGAGCACGCACACTATCTTGATGGCGTTTACTGGTGATACGGGTGATCACTTCCGATTCAACAAGTTTCCCGAGCATGGCATCGGCAAATTGCTTAGCTCTGGCATGACCCGTACCAGAAGTGATGTACTTGGCAGCATCATAAATTTGTGTCCAATGTTCAGCGCCTAAGTCCTTATACACCCGATTAAACCATGCCACATCCACAGCACCATCCATTAAATCCTCGGTGGTCAGTGGGGTTAATTGTGCCATCTCGAGTTTCCAATTTTCCCCTTCGGAATCGGTGCTAAAGCCACCTTCTTTGGTATGCGCCCGCAACCAATACATGCCTTCGGATAAGCCTTTCCAGCCAATGGTTTTAGCAACAAATTGTGTCCATTGTGGTGCAAACAAACCAAGCTCGAGTAAGCGTTGCTCGAGGATACCAGCTTTTTTCATGGCTTTAGCAAAATCGGTTTGCGTATCTGTTTTAGCTGGGTAAACAGCTTGTAAAAGGTCTGAAAATACATTCATACGTGGTGCTTCGCCACTATAATAATACCCACTACCACGTGAAATATTATCCTTACCAATGGTGGTTAGAATCTGCATTAAACGCGGTAAGCCCTCTAAGAAACGAATGCGACTGGCTGCACCTGTGGCAGCGGTTGGTAAATCGCCTCGAGCCAATTCGATCTCGAGAACCCGATTAGCGCATTGCTCGAGTAATGGTTGTAATTGTGGGTAGGTTTTGACTAAATCAGAAGGGGTTTTGAGTAAATGCTCGGTAAAACCATTGTTGCATTTGACATCTTTTACTGGACGCAGATTCTCCGTACCAATCAGGGCTTCCATGACATCGGTTTGGTTAGCAATGCCTGCTGCCCAAGCTGGCATTAAGTAATCAAGATTGATAGTACGACGATAATTCCACCATAAACGCAATCCCATACTATGCTCGAGTTGCCAAGTCCGAATTTTTTGTGCATTGGTCAATTCAGCTTGACTGGTCGCAATTTTAAGAATAATTGGATTGAGTTTTTTAAATGCCAAATAGGTTTTGTCTTTTTGCAATTTTTCTTCATCAGGAAGTTCAGCTCCTGCTACAACAAATTTCTTAAAGCCTTGCTCGAGCATTGGAATACTTTGCGCCAATTGATCCTCTAAAATATCCAAGGCAAAATCGTGCTCGTTAGCGGCTGGGTAGAGTTCTTTGAACCAGTGCAGGATTTGCACCAAATGACTCTCGAGGTTTGCATCGGCTTCTTTGCGTTTTTTTGGTTTTAAACTCGAGAAATACGTTTTTTGCAACTCGGTATTGGTGATGCCAGGATCATCATTATCGGGGTCGAGATCGTAAACAAAATCTTCGTCGTAATAATCATCGTCATCATCGGTATCAGACTTAAACATAAACGAACGAATCGCAATTGCCCGTAGCACCTCGAGTCCATCGCTATCACGTTCTTTAGCAGTACGATTCAGAAACCAAGTTGACCACATTTCAGATAATGGAAATTTCTGCCATTGCTCGAGTAGTGTTTCTTCTTTGTTGTGCGTATTTGGCGAACGTAAATACGCATTCTCAAATGGTTTTTGTTCAACAGTATTACTCCAATTGATTGCATCCACAACCGTTAAACGTTCTTGCCAAATAATTTTCTCGAGCGAAGCTAAAAATGCCAGTGTGGCAGGTGTGACCAATTCGATTTTTTGTCGCTTAAAAGCAAAAGCTGGGGTACGTAATTGTGGGTCAAACAAACCAAAACCATCTTTTGGACTCGGTGCGTTTTCCTCGAGCCGCACACGCTCAAGTGCTTTTGCAATTTCCTCGCCCGCTTTTTTCTGTTCGGGGGTTTTAGCCACTTTTAAGCGAGTTGCGCTGGCACTGGCAAATTCGGCAGGTTGTGCCAAAATTAAACTAATCGTATCTTTACGCACCGAAGCTGTTTTGCGACTTAATTGTTTCTCGAGCGCAGGAAACTCGTTTTCCTCGAGTAAAACTTTACTTTTTTGCATTGCCTGAAACGCTCTTTCACGCAAGTAATTATCCTTATGGATTAAGGCTGCAACTACCATATCCCTAGTTTCAGTATCCCAAGGAGTTTTTTCGGTTAATGCCTCAATCATGCGACGCAAATACCACGGATCGAGTTGATCTTTATAAGGCAGCATCAAACGCACATCTTGCCCCGAAAGCAAATCAAACATTTGCCGAGTAATTTCGCTCGGTTCAACCGAAACATCGCCCAACCATGTTTCTGGGGCTTTACACTTGGTAGCAACTGCAAAACGCTCGAGATAACGCTGCATGGTTTTAAACGAAGCACTGCTTTGCTCGGAAGTTTCGTGAGGTAACACCACAACTTGCCGAGCCTTGATTGCCACAGCATCATCGGTATCAAAAAGGGCTGCCAGAATATCTGGGTGTGTGTTCAAATCAAAAGTACGCAATAACTCGAGAGCCAGAAAACGGTACTTTGCCTCTTTGTGCTTCAGCCACGGCAGCGCCAGTGATTGTGCCTCTTCGAGATTCTGCACTGCCAAGGCATAAATAGCCAAATACAACTCGAGCAAGGTTGGAGTGCCTTTGAGATTTTTGGCAATTGTCTGATTAGCCTTTGGATTCTCGAGCCGTGCAATAAAATCCTTTAAGGCATTCTCAAGCACCTTTGGCGTTGGTTCTGGTGGTAAGGCAGGTAAATACCCAACTGCCCATTGCACACTCGAGGAAAAACGCAGCAGATCCTCTTTTAGAATAAGTTTAAGCATCCGTAATAACGCAGTTGGATGTGCAACACCGATTTTATTAAAAATACTTTGCCGCAAACCTTCTTGGCGTTGCGCGGCAAGCAAGATTTTCTCGAGCAAATCCCAACCTTCAACGCGGTTAGACCGAATCAACACTTGAATCACATGATCGCCCATGATTGCCACAGGATGCTCGTTCTTAGCCGCCGCCATCATGATCTGAAAAACAGCATCATTGCCCGCATCCACCGCTGCTGTATAAACACCAACACAGTAGTACTGAAAAGACCACTCGTAGGCTGCATACTCGGCGAACCATTCAAGTGGTTGATCAAAAGCACCAAGGTACTCGAACCACCCTTTGGCTTGTTCGGCTTGCACGGCAATGCTAGGAGGGGTACTCGAGTGAAAACGATACGTTTCTGGTGTTTGCACCGCTGCTAGTACTTCGGTATGAAAGCGCGGAAACCATGCAGTCAGTACCAAAGCAAAATCTTGACTCGAGATTTGAGCAAACGCATTTTGGGCAGCCAGAACAAATTTGTTACGTAACTCGTAATCATCAAAGTGCAAATCTTCGCCTTTAGCATCAAGGCTAAGATAATCCAAAGTAACTTGCACCAAATGCTTAGGCAATTTTTGTATCCGCTGAGCCACCAGCGCATCAGCGTTTTTGATCCGAGCAGCTTCAACGATTTTCTGTGCATCTTCGCGCTTGAGCATTTAGCCTCCCGCCAACGCCACAAGGCGTAGGAACATGATTTCTTGGTTGTACTCGAGATTGACCACATCGGTTAAACGCTCGATTTGGTTATCACCATAAAAGGCGTAATACAAACCATCGGCAAACGCCTGAATTGCTACTTGAATCGCCTCATCAGTATTCACGTCTTGCTTAAATTCTTGCCCACCCAAACTGATTTTGCCAGTCTCGGCAGCCTCGAGTAATTGGTTTTCGGTTAACACCCGTAAAAACTGATTATCAGTTTGGCGAGTGCGAAAAGCATCCACCTCAAGCGCCACAATGCGTTCAATCAGTTCTTGTAAGGTTGGTTGCATTGAAAAATTGCCAATGCTGTATTCGCGTGTCGTGAGGGCTTTTTTGCGACCAAGTTGTTTGACGGTCAGCGTTAAGTTGACAGTAATCCCAGTTGATAAGTCCATAATCATATCCTAGCTGTCCATGATGAGTCTAACGTTGGGACGAGTTGGGGTAAAAATATAAACACTGCCCTAAAGAAAGCAGTGTTCACAAGTTTTTTCATTGTTCACCTCGAGAAAAATAAGAATTGGGGTTAAATGGCGATTAGCGGATGGTCGAGAAGTGATGTAGCTCGAGAATTATGCTTACAGCTAAATTATAGAGCTTGGTTTATTATTTGTCAAATTGGGTGTAGAGGCGAGGTACACGAGACCCAATTTGGGTATTTCAAAAGTTCTTGGGTAAAAAAACAATCTATTAAGAGTTCAAACATAATCAGATTTAATAACTTGCAATGTAAACAAAAGTAAAATATATTAAATACCATGTTTTCAAAAGAAATTAACCTAGATCACCTTGATATACTCGTTCTCAAGAGCCTAGTAACCGATGCTCGAGTGACATGGGCAGAACTGGCTAAACGCCTTGGATTATCCGCCCCAGCCATTGCTGAACGTGTACGGAAACTCGAGGAAAACGGTGTGATACAAGGGCATTACACCCATATCAACCCCGAAGCCATTGGGCAACACTTGCTGGCATTTATTTCTCTGGCACTGCATAACCCTGCCGAACGCAAAGCCCTCGAGAAAGTCATGCTCAAACATCCCAGTATTCTCGAGTGTCATCACACCACAGGCAGCGATGATTACTTCTTAAAAGCTCGAGTGGCGAACCCCAGTGCGCTCGAGGAACTTATTAGTAACGAGTTAAAACGCGTCGCTCCAAGTATCCGTACCCACACCACCATTGCTCTCTCGAGCCTCAAAGAAACCGTTATGCAGGTTAGCCCGTGAACACACTCGAGGTATTGGCACAAAGTTTTTTATTGGGTTTGGGTATTGCCATGCCTGTCAGACCAATTGGTGTGCTGATTATTCGTCGCAGCCTGACCGAAGGACGAAATTTCGGTATTGCCTCGGGATTAGGCGCAGCCACTGCCGATGGCTTGTACGGCTTAATTGCCACACTGGGTTTAAGTGTTATCGCTAGTTTACTCACAGGTATTCAGTTTTACACACGCCTCATCGGAGGAATTTTTTTGCTCTATCTCGCTTGGCAAATTTATAACAGCAAACCAAGCGAAAAAGCTGCCAATGCTAAACAAACCTCGAGTTTAATCGGTGCGTATATCAGCACATTATTACTCACTTTTTCTAACCCAGCTACAATATTGTTTTTCTTTGGTGTTGTCTCGAGCTTAAAAATATCAGGACAAGACTGGATCGTTGTGGTACTCGGTTTTTTTCTGGGCAGCGCTATGTGGTGGATAGCCCTGAGTACCGTTGCCAGCAGCTTAGGCTCGAGAATGAACAGCCAAGCGTTACGGGTTGTTAATATTATTTCGAGTATGGTGATTGCTGGTTTTGCAGTTTATGCTTTTATTGGCTTGCTCTAAAAAATACGGTTGATGAAGCTCGAGTCTCAATTTACGTGGCAGTTATGCGTTGAAATCAGGGTTAATTGATAAAGCGATGAAACCAGAATCAGTTCAAATCAGGCAGGCTTCTTACCCAAACCTTATTTTCGGCACAATCAAACTGTGGTTTTAAGTCACAGGCAATTGGAGTATTTACACTCGTTGCTTGAACCCAAAACCTTTAGACTAACGCTGTGCAATTTTTTACTCGAGCCGTGCTTTTGTTAGTGTTTTTATGCAGTGTTGCCATTGGACAAATTGCGCCAAGCGAACCCAGTCCACTCGAGCCTCCTGTAACCCCACCGACTGCTCCAACGTTACCTATAGAACCTACACCGACTAACCCAGTACCAACTAAGCCATTGCCAATGCCACTTGAATTGCTGATTGTGCAACAAGAACCCGAAATTCGAGATGGGCAAATCATCATTGCCCAAACCGAACAACGCATTATGTTTCCTCTTGCCAGCGTGATTGTCTCACGAGAACAACAACGGATTTCTAACGGACTCGAGAACACGTTATTACAAGTCGAAAAAGAACTGAAAAACCAAAGCCAAAATGCTCGTTTTTACCGAATCGAAAAAAATTGGATTGCCAAGCAACGCAGCCAATGGATACTTGATATACCTGCCACCCGCAGTCAACTCGAGATTGCATTACAACAAAAAACAGCAGTGGTCAAAGCTGTACTGCGTAGCCAACCGCCTCAGCGCACCGTTCAGGATTTGTTCAACCGAGGCATTCGCTATTATTTTGGTAGTGGAGACTCGAGTTTTGCGGGTAGCCCCAGTTACCGCGTGCAGAATATTTTGGCAGCATCGCAGCAATTGGATGGACAGTTCATCGAAAAAAATGCAGTGTTTTCTTTTAATTCAAGAATTCGACTGAGCCAAAAAGCGGGATTTGTCTTGGGCAATATCATCAGAGGTGTACGCTTGACCAAAGAAATAGGTGGTGGAATCTGCCAAGTGAGCACCACCGTCTGGCGAGCTGCTTATCAAGCTGGATTGCCAATTGTCGAACGGCAACAGCACAGCTACCGAGTGGCATACTACGACCCGGCTGGTTATGAAGCCACAGTTTTTGCCCCCAGCAAAGACTTAAAATTTCGCAACGATACCGCTGCACCACTCTGGATACAAATGGAAATGAACACCCAAACAGGAAAACTCGAGACTCACTTTTTTGGTGTTCGTTCGGAACGCGCCACAACGATTTCTCAACCACAAATCAGCAACGAACGCCCTGCACTTCCAGACCGATTTATACCAGACCCAGAAGTACAATTGGGTGATGTCAAAATTGTCAGTGGAGCCGAAAAAGGAATGCAAACTCGCATAGATCGAACGGTGCGTTACCAATCAGGTCGGATTCGCAAAGATCGCACGCAAAGTCGGTATACACCGTGGGGTGCTATTTACGCGGTGCATCCTCGAGACCCTCGAGTGAAAAAATAAAGGCAGACCAAATCGTCTGCCTTACTCAATGCGTAGAAATTACTTAGCTGGTGGCAACAACACCGAATCGATAACATGAATGACACCATTGCTGGCTTCGACGTCAACAGCTGTGACATTGGCATTATTAACCATGACTTTGCCATTTTTCACAGTCACGCGCACAGATGCACCATTGACGGTTTTGACATTCTGACCATTGAGTTTGACAACATCGCCACTGAGTACCTTGCCAGCAACCACATGGTAAGTCAAGATGCTGACCAATTGATCTTTGTTTTCTGGTTTCAGCAAGCTACTAACCGTACCAGCAGGCAACTTATTGAAAGCTGCGTTGGTAGGAGCAAATACGGTGAAAGGACCTTCGCTCGAGAGTGTTCCGACCAAATCGGCTGCTGTTACTGCCGCAACCAGCGTTTTGAATGTACTGTTACCAGCGGCAACATCAACAATCGTACCTGGTGCGGTTTGTGCTACTACGGACGAAGCAATGATTGCTGCTAAACCTAGACTTAAAAACTTTTTCATGTAAAACCTCCGTTTAGCAGTTTAGCTTTCTTTGGAAATGCCATAAGGAGTCTACCAGACACTTAAATTCTATCGTGCCACACGATGTTCTAAAATAGTCTTTAGCATTACAACAAGACTGTGTGCGGGTATGCAAAGACCCGTGGTGTTAAAACCAAAAGGACTCGAGAACAGCTTTGACGAGTGCAATTCGTTGTTCAAGACTGCCGTGTACCTCTGTGTACCGTATTCCACGCACTGCGAGGTCGTATCGCACCATGCCTTGCGCTCGAGATCGCCAAATGGCATCGTCGCGCCAACCATCTTGTTCAAATGGAATATCATCGGCGCATAAAAATACATGGTGGTAACGGGTTTCAGCGGCTTGGGCTAAAGCAGTCAGTTCTGGCAAACCATTACCTTCGTAAGCATAACCAAGAAACATGGTTGTAATGGCATTGGTATCCACAAACAAAAATCGGTTTGCCTCGAGCAAGACTGCTTCCTCGAGTTGCCGATGACGCTTAGCAATAAAAACATAATCGGATAACTCGAGCTTACCGTTTTTACTTTGCCAGACTTCGCGTCCAAATTCGGCAACGTGTTTGGTCTTGTATTCGGCTGCCATTTGCGCTGTTAGTGTGCTTTTACCTGTGCTTTCGGCACCAAAAAAAACCACTCTTTGAATCGGCTCAGCCCAAAACTCGAGGTGTGAATAAACAATACTCGAGACGAATGGTTTGATGGGTTGAAGATTTTTTTGTTGCACTGCTGCTCGTAATATCGTACCAGAGATTGGTTGGGCAACTCGAGACGCATCCACTTTGATTGGTGTTGCAGCGATATGAGCAGCAAACCCCTCGAGGTAATCATCCGAACCAAAAACAGCATCAGCGATTAAACTGTTTTGCTCGAGCCATTTTTTCACAAATTCCCGATGCGTAAAATCAGCAGCATTATTTGGCGGTGGGTTCTCGGGCACAAACACTTTGGCTGTTGGGAATAAAGCTTCTACCCATTTTACTCGAGTAGCGGCAGGCATCCAAGGAAAATCTGGATTGCTATACACCAGCACAACAACAGTTTCGCACTGCGCTAAAGCCGTCTCGAGTACCAGCTCATGCCCCTTATGCAATGGCGCAAATTTTCCAACCACCAAACCAGTCTTAAACACGATTTGTTATCACCTGAGGTTTGCTTTTTACCCACTCGAGATAACCATACACACTCATGCCAGCCAGAACAAATTGCAAAGCAAACTGCGCCCAAAGCTCGAGATGCCAGAAATACACAGCGAAAATAGCATTGACCAAAATCCAGACAAACCAACTCCAAGCCCATTTACGGGTCGTGCCAAAATTAGCAATTAAGGAAAAAGAAACACCTGCAAATTGCACCCAATTCCAATTGTCCGATCGAAAATCTGTGACAATCACTGTGTAGACAAAAATCGCAATACTGGCAATCCAAGTCACTGCGTACCAAGCAGGTTCATTAAACTGAATTTCGCCCTTATCGCGCCGATGCTCGAGAATCCACAAGTACAAACCATGCACGCCAAAAATTAGGTACGAAACTTGTAAACCAGCCAACATCCATTGCTGTCCAGAAATATAGAGTAAAAAATACGGCAGCACACTGGCATTGCTCCAATGCCAATACGCCATGCGTTTCCAGAATAAAAATACCAAGGAAGCCACCACGCACAACGAACCAGACCAATCGAGTACCCATTGTGCAATCTCGAGACCAAATATATTCATACAAAACCTCCTTGTAAACTGGTGGCTAATGCCTCGAGCGAATCGAGAATGGTTACGTCTGGACGTGCCAAACGAGTCTGAATAATCACATCAATACGGCGCTGATATGCTGGGTCAACACCAATAAAAAGCGGCTTGTTACTGGCACTCCATGTACCAAGTTCGTAGAGCGTAATGGGGCAAAGTGTTTGCGGTGGAAACCAAAAAGCAATAGCCGATGCAAGCTGCAAATGCCGATGCTCCCAGATAATTTGCTCTTCGGTCATATGGGGATTATTCATATCAAAATCGGTGCGGCGCGGATTAATAACCAGCCAATTGGTTTTCTCGAGCATTGCCACCAAATCAGATTGCCAATCGGGGCAATTGGAAATACCACCCGCTAAGAAAAGGGATTTCTCGAGCGGTTGCGGATTGGCTTCGGCAGGGCATTGAATGTATCTCATGATGCTCCTAGGTTTTCGATTTTCTGGAGTTGTGCCGACACAGCAATCAATTGGTTTTTACGAACCCAGAATTCGACAGTTTGACTATTTTCATCACCAATCTGATATGAATTACTTGCACTTACCAGCACTTGATTCTTAGCAATATCAACTTCAATAACCTGACAACGTAACAGGGCTGCACTTGGAAAATAGCAATGCTCGAGACCAAAGATAGGGTATTTGTCTACAAAACACCACTTTTTTCCAAGTACGTCAAATACCATAACTTCAACGATTCCTGGTTGTGGCTCGAGACTAACTTCTCGAGTTGCGACAACTAATAAATCAACCAAAGAAGCTACCTCTTGATTCATAAAAACTCCACAGGCAAATTGGTTATTGGGTCGATCGCATCAACAAACCCAGCCCCATAATAGGCTGCTTCAATCGTAATTTGCCCAACGATATTGGCATTAAATTCCTCGAGTTCTTCGGCTGGAACCCATAGCTCGGCATTTTCTTTTGAACCAACAATTTCTATTGCAAAGCGTTTGACGTATTCGTCTTGGACTACAAAACGCGTCACAAAACCACACGGTGGATTATTGTGCTTGGTGTTCCAACCCTCGGCAATTTGCCTTGCATACTCGAAATTCAGCACTGGATAAAAAATCGGTTGATCGGGTAAACGCGGCGGAAAAGCTTGGTAGTTGGCTCGAGCAATAAGTTGTAATTCTTGTAATCCAACAGGTCGAAAAAGAATCATGTGCTCTCCCAAATCTGCAAGGATTCTCGAGCGTCACGCCAAGGAATCGGAATGTTATCCCAACCAACTCGAGCTGCAACAATGCCACCCACAATAGCGCAAGTGGTGTCGCGGTCACCAAGTCCACTGACGGTGTACCACATGGCTTCAACAAAATTCTCGAGATGCTTAGTAGCACACCAAATGCAGTATGGCACAGTGTCTTGGGCAGTAATTTCCCAACCCACGCCAAGTTGCTGGATCGCTGTTTCTATTGGTGTGTGCTCGGTAAATTTTGTAGCTTGGAGCAATTTACTTCTGACTTCACTTTCGGGAGTGTACTCAATGACTTTCTCGAGGAATGCCATACCAGAAAGTTCTTGACGTGTGGCTAAGGCGGCAGCGATTGCTACTGCAATCGCACCTGCAATTCCTTCTGGATGAGCATGGGTTACTCGAGCCGATAACGTCGCTTCCGAAATAACTTTCTCGAGGTCATCGGCGAAGTACGCGCCCAGTGGTGCGACGCGCATGGCTGCACCATTACCCCATGAACCCATGCCTGAGAAAGACTCTATTGTCACTTTCTCCCAAGGCTCACCTCGATGGATAGCTCGCAGTGTTCGGTACATTCCAGGACCATAGCCACGTTGTGGATCATTGATAAATTGCTCAGCAAATTTTGCGATAAGTTTATTCGTATCTATGTGTTGATCTTCTCGTAAACTCTCAAAAATCGAGACTGCCATGGCTGTATCATCAGTCCAAAACCAAGGTGCTGACGAAATTTTTCTTGCTGCAATGGCATCATGAACACCATCTGTGAAAAAGAATGTTTCACCAAAAGCATCACCAACTGATAAACCTTCTAAACTGACTCGAGCATTTTCTAATGGTGTCATGATTTACTCCTTGAAGGCTTCCTCAAATGCCGCATACACTGGTGCGCCTTGACTATTGTCATAGATAGCAAAAATCACTTCTGCAAAGACATTCTTGAATTTCCCTTCGAGTAAATCCTTAAAGACTCGAGCGACCATATTTGGGTCGTTGTGAAACACACCGCAACCCCATGCGCCGAGTACTAAACGTTGGTGTTTTTTGAGGGCAGCTAATCCAAGGACCAACTCGGCACGTTGCTCGAGCACTTCTGGTATCAGAGGTAAACTGTGCGCTTGATTCTTTGCAATAGCGCCTGCATTTGGCGCTGCACAAGTAATAAACGCGGCATTGTATGGCTCGAGCAGTTCGCCTGCATCATTTTTGAATACGGGTACGCTAGGGCTGTAAATCATCTGGTGTGAGTAAAGCAAGTCTTGCTGTTCGCGGTGATATTCGTAGAATTCTGGTTGTGCAAGTAATGTGTTGTACAAACCACTCGAGCGTGCCAGGCTTTCTTCTTGAGCTTGAGCGCCTCGCAGAAAACCACCACCCGGATTCTTTGCCGAAGCAAAATTCAGGCATAAAACCTCATCGGTACTTGCTCGAGCCAGACGTACTAATGCCTCGAGTGAGGTTTCATTGGTCACTTGAATACGTGTTTGCTCTGTTCTTGTACCTGTAAACTCGAGTTCAGGTTCTGAGCCAAGAAAAAGCTTAGTGTCTTGTACTGCAAACTCGAGGGTGTACCGAATATCCCAAATACCATCTTGAAGTTGAAAAAATCCAGCTTCAAGGATCTTTAGTGTGTCCGAAGCAATGTCTTTGCGGTTCATGTTGATTCCTTTACTTGTGATCGTAGAATTTCTCGAGTTTCCATCAGAATAATGCCGAGCATATTCTTGCCTGTGCCGCTTGTTCCGCACCCCCAGTAATGGTCGTTGGTAGTGTTTTCGATTAAATCTTCAGAGCCTGTCTCGAGTAAAATCTGGGCGATATCTGGGTGTTGACTAAATTTTGCCAGCACAGCTTTTCGCATGATGTCATCTTTGACTTCTTCCCAGTCTTCTCGTAATGGACGTGCTCTCGAGCGACCAGCTTTAGCAACTTGCATCGGGCTTGGCATGGCTCGCAGTGCGTTAATATGATCCCAGTGCGGGTAGAATTTCATGGCTTGAAAGTAATGCTCTGATGTGCGCCATTCGATGTTCTCGAGCAAAAATTTATGAGCACTGAAGTTACTAAAGCAACCATAGGGTACTTCTCTTGTTCCGTAAAAAAGTATTGGCATAGTTCTCCTTGTTCGTAAAATGAAAGTTAGTTGGTATTTTCTGCTTTTCTCTTTGTACTTTCCTCTGCTGTTCGGTAATATTCAGCGGGTCGAAAACCTTGTCCTGTCTCGAGAGTGCCTGTTGGCTTGAGTTGTCCACTAGCAAGAATTTTGCGTCTGAATGCGTCTTTGTTGAGGGGTTTACCGAGAATGGTTTCGTGAACATCTTGCAGTTCGCGTAGCGTAAATTTTTCGGGCAGTAGGCTTGTGCCAATGGGGGCGTACTCGAGTTTTCCTTGGATGCGGTTGAGGGCTGTTTCAAGGATTTGATTGTGGTCAAAAGCGAGTTTTAAGTTCACAATGTTGTGCGTTTGAATACCTTCGAGTTGGGCAGGTGGCACAAGGGCGTAATAGGTCACACTGATGATTCGCATTCGCGGGTCGCGGTTTGGCTGCCCAAAGGTAAAGAGTTGCTCGAGGTAAACATTCTCTAAGTTAGCTTTGTTTTTCAGAACTCGAGCAGCGGCATCATCGAGGCTTTCAGTCATACCAACAAAGCCTCCTGGGAGTGCGTATTGGTCTTTGAAGGGGTGTTCGGTGCGTTTTACAGTTACGACCTCGAGTTGTTTGTGAAGCACTGTTAGGATAGCAATATCTACGGCGACACTAGGGCGTTCAAATTGGGCAGGGTTATATTGCTCGAGAAAGGTTTTTTCAGCTGTGTTGTGTTTTTTAGGTTTTGCCAAGGAATATCACCTACTTATCTACAATTAGCATATATGTACTTTAGATATAAGTCAATTGACCTTTTGGCTTAGTCGAAAACACACTGGGCATTTATTCTCAGGGCGTGATAATTGAAGTTGGTTATCAAAAATAGTCTAAATAGCTATCTTCACTATCATCACCTAATCTGGACTCGGTATCATGAATGTCAGTTATGAATTCCGTCAAAACTTTGACTCAAAGGCTCCAATATCTCAAAACCAAACGCATTGGCTTAGCCTTGGGTTTAACAGGCACTCCTGGTATTGGTAAGAGTTACACAGCTCGAGAAGCCATCCAAGGTTCAAAATTAGCGTATTTAAAAATTAATGCCAATATCTCAAATCCAAGCTTAGCCAAAGTTTGGCTAGAGTTCTTAGACGAACGCAATAAGAGGCGTTTACCACAATGGGTATTGGTACTCCTCGAGCATTTACGCTGCAATGAAACCGTGCCACTCGAGGGTGTTGTTCAACTTTGTATCACTATCATGAATCAGTTTGCGCCATTTGTGTTGCTTATCGAGGATGCACACGAAGCAACCCAAGCACAACTTGAGCGTTGGTTATTATTGGCTCGAGCCATACCAAAAGGTCTTGGGGTACTTCTTACCAGTCGAAATGCTTTGCCAGAAACATTTCAACAATTCATACCTGAACCTTTAACTGAACCTGAAACAAAAGTGCTACTCGAGCAAGAAGCAGGTATTGAATTACCGACTGCATTTATTACATGGATTTTTGCACGCACCCAAGGGAATCCATTGTTTTCTCTCGAGTACCTGCGCGATTTACGTAGACGCAATGCACTGGTTTGGCATGGTTCGGATTGGCAACCACCAAAACGCGAACAATTACCAAATACTGTCGAAGCCATGCTTGAATATGTGCTTGAAGGAATTAAAGACCCTGTTTTACACAAAGCACTCGAAGCCAGAGCTTTGTTAGGACAAGATGAAGCAGCTTTATGGGGTGTTGCTGCAAATATAACCAATTTAGAACAAGTAAAGCATGACCTCGAGCAATTGGGCGTTTTAAGAGGTGATGATTTTTCTCATCCGTTATTTCGAGAAGTAGTCATCAAACACATCTCGAGGGAAAGCCAAAAAATAATTTCCCAGCGATTGTTTGAACATCTCGAACATAGCAATCCCATTCGAGCAGTATCTTATGTGCAGGATGCAGACATAGATACATCTCGAGCATTTAAAATTTTTCAAAATGCTATTGAAACCGAAACTGATACCAGCCGATGTGGTCTTTTACAAGCAAAAGCTTTTGATTTTTGTCCTCCAAAGCAGCGTTTTGAGTTTGCATTCAAGGCTGCAATGGCTGTCTCTGATGTTGATCTTAGCGAAGCTGCTCGTTTAATTGATATTGCTTTACGCCTTGATCCTGGTCATCTCGAGGCAAACAATGTTCGTGCTCGGATTTGGGTTATGCAGGGCGAAATTGAGAAAGGAAGAACGTTACTCGAATCAGTCAGCGATAATTCAACACGTTGGTGGCTGCATTGGTGTGGCTTTTTAATGCTGACTAGAAATACAAAAGCTGCTTGGCAGGTTTATAACGATCATCCAGAGATTCAACCGTTACAAAAAATTCAATCAAAATGCCAATTCGCAGCCTATATGATTGCCCAAGGTTGGACAAATCAAGCCCAACAATTTCTTGATTCGCTGTTTTTACAAGAGAATTTATCATTTGCAGATCAAGCCACAATACTCAGTACTCAATCGTATTTAGCAGGAGCACAAAACCAGTACCAACTTGCCGTAGAACTGAGTGACTCAGCTTGCAAAGTGTTTGCAAATTCAACCAATAGTTCACGTTCAATCACAGGAATAACTTTATTGGTCAATCGTGCTAACGCATATCAACTCGTGAATAATCTGGTCAGTGCCCAAACAGACCTTGAAAAAGCTTTGCAATTATGGCGTATAACAGGGCGTATTTCTTCAATGGCTGCCACACAAATGTGGCTGGGCAATACACTGATTGAACGAGGCTTATTTTCACAAGCCGAGGATGCACTACTCGAGGCACGAAGTCTACTAAATCTGCATCGAGTAAAACAATACACTGTTTCCTGCGAATATTTTTTAGCAAAACTCTATTTTATTTGGCAACCATCAAACGGGAATATCTTAGCCTTAAAACACGCTAGGCTAGCTGTCAAACTCGCCAGACTTGGAGCAACAAATCAGTACATACTGGATGCCGCTTTTTGGCTGGTACTTTGTGAGCTTGAATTTGGTCATCAGGAAGTAATACCCGAATTACTACTGGAAATAAAAGAAGCAACTTCTAATTTTAATATCTATAACTGGCATTGGTTAACAGGTTTGTACTTAGCGTATCAAGGCAAACACAAAGAAGCAAAACACCATTTGCACCAAGCCATTCAGCAAGTAGCTCCAGATAGCAGTGATAGCTTATGGCTTCAGCTCGAGTTGTCTCGTATCAATTACGATTTACTTTCTGCCAAAAATATACTTGAGCATTTTCGACAACAGGGCTATATGCTTGGGGTTACACTGGCTTTACGCTACTTTCCTGAACTCGAGGCTACACCTCAACCTCAACCCTCAACCTTGCATATCAATGCACTTGGATCATTACAAGTTGTGCTAGATGGTGTCACCACATCAGTTCGTGGTACAAAACGAAAGTATTTGGCAGCATTATTGCTCGAGGCACAACTTGGTGGGCGCGATGAATGCACCCACAACGATTTGGCTGATGCGCTTTATCCAAACGCCAACGAAGCAGAAGCTCGAGCCTCTGTTAGGCAATTGGTTTTTCAATGGCGGACACAATTCGGAATCAACAGCATTATCACCACAGCCAATGGCTATGCGTTTCAAAATGTGAGTAGCGATGCACAACAATTTCTCGAGACTGGTGAAACAGCCTTGTGGCGTGGTGCATTTCTTGAAGATGTTACAGAATGGAATATTGGAATACTTGAAACAGTGCGAGAAGCCTTGTATACAAAGCTTGTGCAGTCTGCAAACGCACTTGTACCCAATGCCGCCCTTGAAGCCAGTCGTCTTGCTAAGATTTTACTCAAAGCCGAACCTTTTGATGGTGCTGTTTTAGCTGTGGCATTACGTGCCTTAAAAGCGCAAGGCAGTTATAAAAGTATCTCGAGGATGTATAAACAATCTAAGGAAACTTGGCTTGAGGTTGGTGAGCGTTTACCTGAGCATTGGACAGAATTCTTAAAGACCACCCAAGCCTAAAAGCTGGCATTTTGCTGCTTTTTTATAACGCACACCTAACTTGCAATGCGTCAAACTGTGGTACTTCACTAACGAAGTAAACCACGGAGGATTCTATGCAAACAAAAAACTTTACAAAAATCATACTGTTATCAATTTTCGGAAGTGCTACAGCCTTAACGATTGCACTCGCGCAATCCACCAGTTTCGATGCCAGTAAAGCTACGGACTTAGTCGAAATGAATGGACCAGCCAGCGATGTTCAAGACATGATGTTCAGTCCGGATGGTAAATACTTAGCCGTGGCTACAGGCGATGCCATTGGGCGGGTCTGGAATCTCGAGCAAGGACGGCTTCAAGCGCAACTCAAAGGACATGAAAAAGCCATCAAAGGCATTTCATTCAGCCCTGATGGTAAGAATTTAGTGACCATTAGTGATGATTACTTTCTTAAAGTGTGGGACTCGAGTGGTAAGCAAACAACCAATTTTAACCTCAAATGCAACTCGAGTACTGGGGATGTTTTATGGCTAAACGATAACCGTGCTTTGGTTGCCTGTAAAACTTTGAGATTTGTCAACTTGAAAACAGGCGCATTCGTTGGAGAGTTCAAAGACATCTACGCGTATCGTTTTGCTATGCCTACCGATCAAAGTTCGGTTGCGGTGGGTACAGGCGATAATGATTTTTCCTTATTGGACACCAAAACCTTAGAGCGTTATCGCACACTGAAAGGTCACCAATCCCAAAGCTTTTTTGTGTCTTACAGCGCAGACGGTAAATGGGTGGCTACAGGTAGTTCTGACAAAACCGCTCGGATTTGGAATGCAGCGACAGGCAAAGCCACACAAGTCATCAAACATGATTTATCAATTAATGATGTAGCACTCAGTCCAAATGGCAAAGTACTAGCAACAGCTTCTGACGATGACACCGTCAAACTCTGGGATGTTGCGACGGGTGAGCAAATCAAAACACTAGAAGGGCACAAAGATGATGTCAACCAACTTGCTTGGAGTCGTGATGGCAAAAAACTTGCCAGTGCCGATGATAGCGGGTTAATCAAAATCTGGGGCAACCAGTAAATACATGGGGAGGGAACACGGATATGCGAACCTCAAACCAAAGTAAAAAACCAAAACAACGTCCACAAAAATTGACGTACCTAGAAAAAGCCGTGAAACGCTTTCTAGCCGAAACCACTTGTAAAACACCTGAAGAAGCTGTGCTTAGAGGAATTCGCACACTCGAGGATTGGTCATTGATACTACTCACAGAACTCGAGTTACAGCGTCGTGTGGTACGTCAAGCAAAGGATTTTCAGCGGTACACCAGTTAGTGGATTGACTCAGACTCGAGTATCACATGCAAAAAGGAGATAGGTATGAAAATAAAATGGATAGTGGCACTGGCTTTAACCGCAATTTTCTCGAGCTGTCAGCAGGCGCAAGTATCTCAAGCAACTATTGTCCCCTACGAATTCACAATGCCAGATGGAACGGTGCTGACTGGTAACGGGCAATTGTTTGGTGAGTTCATTCTTGCTAGTGGTGACATTGAAATTCCTGCTTCTGCACGAACTGATGTTATAAGTAGCAAACCCAAAGGTAATATCAAAGACCAATATTTTTATTTTTGGCCAAATGGTGTTATACCTTATGTTTTTGATAGCTCGGTGGATGCAACCACACAAGCACGTGTCTTGGAGGCTTTTCAGCCGTGGACTTCACCTCGTCCACTTCAACCTTGGGGGGTATCTATTCGTCCTCGTACCACTGAATCAAAATTTTTAACCATTAAAACTAATCCAAGCATTGGTTCTTGGCGATGTTCTGTAAGCTCTGACAGTCTGGTCATGACAGCTAATCCCAATTGTCGAAGACGAGACTTGGTGCATGAATGGGGACATGTCATTGGATTACAGCATGAAAACGAACGAAGTGACCGCGATCTTTATATTATTACGAATGACAGACAGCCAAGAGGATTAGCCGTAGGACCTTACGATTTTGGTTCAATTATGCACTACGATGCTTACGGTCGAAACAAAGATGGTTCAATTAACTACGCTGTTGTTTACATTCAACCTCGAGATGGTCGAGCACTTGATTCCTTTGGTTTTAATGAAAATCCTAGTCGTTACGATATTGAATCTATGCACGAAATTTACCCACCTTTAACAAGTCCCCCTATCATCACTCAGCCTCTATAAAGCGACTCGGTGAAATCAAAAGTTCATTGAGGTGATGAGTCATCACCTCGGCAACGGATTTTCAGGTTTACATCAGTTAATTCGGGATCAAAATATGCAATAAATTAACAAATTGCATATTGAAACGGAGGCAGTTATGAATTGGAAAGTATTGTTAGTCGGCGCAGTATCGGTTTTAAGTCTTGCTGGTTGTGGTGCAAGTGTGGACACAGTATCAGATAACATAGCAACAACTCGAGCACAAGGATTTGTCAGTCTATCCTCACAATCTCGCAGGATTACCACTGTTTTTGCGGATAGCAATGGTCAGTACGGGTTTTTTATTAATGCTCGAGCCAAAATTACGGACACTTGGTACGATACTTCAACCGTTGCTTTTGAGGTTTGTGGTATTTCAGGTTGCAGAACATTCACAGTTCCTGTTTATAAGTATTACTCACCAGCTGGTTGGGATTATGGTTCGCGGTATATCAATTGTTATGTGACTGATGGTAGTACCAGTTTAAAAATTTATGCCAGCAATCGCAGCCCAATTGTTCAGGCTGCTCCAGAAGCTGAAGCTTATACTTCTGATGATTTTGGTCCTCGAACACCATCTGTAGGTAAGTGCAACAGCACTTGGTAATTGAGTTCTGATACGCTAAAACACTCAGTTGAAACTGAGTGTTTTTATTTATATTGCACATCACAGCCAGCTAAAACCAGCAATTTAATATCCTAAATGCAGCCGAATTTGCTCGAGTTGCCGAAAAGCTTCTGGGTGTTCTGGGTGCTCGAGTAAAATTTTTTCGTATAAACTTCTGGCTTGCCAGTAATCTTTGTGTCCTTCTAGGGCAATACGGGCGTGTAGTAAGCGCAACTCGAGAATCCATTGGTTTTGTTGCTCGCGTTTTTCTAGCATTTTTGCCCAAGGAAATAATTGTTTTTCACGGCGAGGCAATAGATGTACTTGGTCGGGTTGAATGCGTTCTCTCCAGTCGAACTTGTGGATTCTGTTTAACTCGAGTGCTATTTTTTGGGCAAAACTAAGCGCATCTTTGCATAGTCGTAAAGCCGATTTCAGGTCTTTTTGGCACAGAACGTACAGTTGCTCACGCAGCCAGTTTTGCGTCTCGAGTAGCACTTCTAAAGGTACAGGCGCTTCATTGCGATGCTGTTGGCAAATCAACCATAATTTTTGGTATTCGGTTGTTGTTTCTTGGTGTTGTTGCTCAAGCAATTGTATCAGCAGTAGATATGGTGTGGATTGCGAATTTTTTGCCAAATCAATACTTTTACGGTAAGCATTTTCGGCAGCCTCGAGTTGCTGTTGTTGCTGATAAATTTTACCAATTTCTAACCATGCTTGGGTGTTACTTGGTGCGTAATTGCATGTGTTAATGTAATTCTCTTGGATTGTCATATGCGGCGCTGGGTTGCTGCTCGGTTCAAACTCGAGAAATTGCTGGTAAGCGTGTAATGCTACAGTCAAATTATTGTTTACGTAACGCTGATATTCTGCCCAGTAGTACCAAGTAAAACTGTTATGTGCTTTAAAATCAACTGTGTAATTCCGATTATTCCAATCACACCAGCGGTGATGATAATGCAGAGGTTGGTCTGGCAATAATTCAAGAGCTTTTTTCAGGAATGGTTCGGCTGCCACACTGCGGTGGTAACTCCATAGGATTTGAGCAAATAGAATAAATTCTTGGGTATAAATACCAGATAACTCGAGCGCAGCTTCAAAGGTAGCTTGGTATGTTGCGTATATTTCTAAAGTATTAGGATTGATTTCTGGGTAACGCATTTCTCCATGCGTCAAAACGCTGAGATATAAGCCTCGAGCAAATAACCAACAAAGTTTAAGTAAATCGTTGGTTCCTGCAGGCAAACCGTTCATTGGTAAGGTTTTCTCGAGATACTGCCTGATGGTGTTTTGAATTTGTTCTGATGGTTTTTCGACTTGTAGCGGTATGGTGTGGGTGTGTTCGATTTCACCGCCACCGCTATATCCATGCCAACGCTGATAGACCAAGCCTAAAATAATCAGAAATTCAGGTGTTGGCACAATATCCCCAAGTTGGGTTAATGCTGTCAGTACTACCGATTCTTTTTGATGCTCGAGTTGGGTTATCAATACCCCAAGTTGCTCGTGACGATCAATATTTTCCTCGAACATGGCAGTAGTATAGCTGCAACTTATTGTTCTGTCTCACAAAAAACCTTGTGGCAATGGGTTACAGTTTTTTTATGATGAAGTTTTTCGCACCACTTTTTCTCGAGAATAAAGTCGCAACCACTGTTTATGCTCAGAAACTCGAGGGGAATGGTTTAAAAATCGAGCAACGTTTTCGTGATGCTGGTGAATCTGATGCCACCAGAAAAGTATTGCGGCATATTATTGCCATAGAACGTTGGGGCTTGAATCGGTTGCGGGTGTTGCTGGGCGAAAAAACATTTGTCCTCGATTCCAGTCAGGCATACGAACCTTCTCATACCAGTGCTTGGAATGCCTTAATCGCAGATTTTAAAGATACTCGCCGCGAATTAGTGGCACTGTCACCATTTCTCGAGAACACAAATAGCAAAGTAACGCATAATGGTTTGGGTGATTTGAGCGCTAAAGCCTGGCTAAAATACCTGGATTTTCATGCCAATGCCGAAAGCACCAAAGCTCGTCCACAAAAATGATGTAATCTGGGTCTTCATTTTACTGGCTCAAGAATGCTAATCTTCGTACATCATGAAAATAGCTCTTGTAACCGATTCGACTTCGGATATCAAACCAGACCTTGCCGCCCAAATGGGTATTACTGTTGTGCCGTTATACGTGAATTTTAAAGGCAGTATCCATAAAGATGTCCTCGAGATTAATACGCACGATATTTTTGATGGGGTTAAAGCAGGCGCTGGTATGCCAAGTACCAGCCAACCAACCCCTGTGGATTTTTCTCGAGAGTACGAGCGTTTATTACAAACCCATGATCAAATTTTATCGATTCATCTCTCGAGTAAATTGTCTGGTACGTTTAATTCTGCCGAATTATCAGCAAAAGATTTTGCTGGTCGGGTCAGTATTTTTGATTCCAAAGTGGCAAGTGGCTCAATGGCAATGATGGTTGAACGGGCAAAACGTCTGATTGAAAGTGGGGCTACACCCGAAAGTATTTTAGCAACCCTCGAGAAAGTTTCTGCTATGGCAAATCTGCGTTTCTCGGTGGCAAGTTTGGATTTCCTGAAACGCAATGGGCGTATTGGTGGCGCACAGGCTTTATTGGGTGGTTTACTGGGCATTAAACCGATTTTGCATTTGGTAGATGGCAAAATTGAAGCTGGTGGGCGCGAACGGGGTGCTCGGGCAGCTCTTGATAATGTGGTTAAGAATTTACGTGAGTACACAGCCAAGCATGGCAAAGTTCGGGCTGCGTATATTTACACCGATAAACCCGAGGATGTACAAGCGGCTCGAGAAGAAGGTCAAAAAATGGGTGTAGAAGAATTTGCAGTCATGCAATGCGGAGCTGTAGTTGCGGCTCATGTTGGACCTGGTACATATGGTGTGCTTTCTGAACCAGTGAATGTATAAATGAAAAAGCCGCGCTAAAATCTCAGCGCGGCTTTTTTGCTTTGGGTTTACATTTTTGGTTTGAAAATTTCAACGCCACCCAATTTTTTCAAATCAGCTTCGAGGTCTTTGACACTTTTAGTTGGTTTACTCTTGTCGTCGCCAGGTAAGGTTTTAGCTACAATCTCGAGCACATCGGCGTAACCATCACCATCAGAATCTTTATTGGCTTTTAAGCCGAGGTACAACATATCGCCAACATTGCGTTTGGCATCACCAAAGTATAAATCGCGGAGTTGTTGACCAAATTTATTCCAGCTACTACCACCATTAGGACCAGCATGGCAGTAGATACAACCGACTTCGCCTTTGCCATCTTTGTCGAGCAATTTGTATTGCTCTTGGGCAGCTAAACGATACCCATTTTTTGCATTAGCAAGTGGTGATAACACCATCGCAGCGATAGCCAAGGTACTTAATCCGAGCAGATGAGCTGGTTTGAATTTCATGAAAAACCTCCTAAACAGATTCTAGCAGACTAGACAAGAGTTAAATGAAAGTTTAAGGAATGCTGAAGATGCTTCTCATAAATCATTACATGGTTGGGTCAGGACGACGAATCAGTAAACCTTCTCGAATAAAAACTTCAACCACAGCTTCTAAGCCACCTGCTTCCCGTTCCAAAGTGTTGGCAATCTCGAGTGGGGTTTTGCCACGCCCTAGTAACGTTAAAACCTCGAGTGCTGGTTTACCATGAGCGGCTCGAGCACGGTTATAGGTATCGGTGATTGGATTGACTGCATCTTTGCCGCGCAAGGTTAAGGCGTAACGGTCTGCTGCCCAAGCACCAATCATCCGAGGCATGGTTAAAGGCTTTGGGCGCATAGCAGCAGGGTATGCACCTGTTTCGCGGCTACCTGTCTGCACACGCCCAAAGGCATCACCTTCCATAAACAGCGCTAAGTAACCATTACCCATCGCTCGAGCACCCGTAAAACCATCCGAGGGTTGTACTCGCCAAGGGCGGTCCTGCAAACCGGATAAGGCATGAGCTGTGCGCCGCTCGAGAATTAACGCTTGTAAAATAGCACCTTCGCTGTAGCGCCGTGAAAACTCGAGCAAAGCTGGGTCACCCCAAATAATATCTTCGGCTTTGGTCGCGCAAGCATTGATGATTTTGCCTTCAAAGACCAATGCCACAGCATCTTCGATCATTAAAGCACCATCAAAACTGATACGTTCGAGGTAGATCGCTAACTTACCAAGCTCCGCAAAGCTGCTGTGTAAGCCTGTTAATGCCAATTCGCCATCTGGTAAAGCACTCAACAATGGCAGGGTCGCATCTGGGTATGCCCGTTCAAGATTAGGAATTTGTTTGCTGCGTTCTTGTGCCACGCTTGTATTGTTGCACATTTGCGCGTATTTTGCGGTATCAGCACAGCCAACCACCACAGGCTGTGGTTTTAACTTGTTGTCTCGAGCGGTAGGACATCAACACCATGTATCAATGGGACATCCACACCATGCGCCTCGAGTTGCCCACAAATCCAGCCCAGCGCATACCGATCTTCAATAAAATCGAGATCATCGGCAGGAACAGTCACCACTGGCGACAAACTATAGTTATCAATAAAATCTGTATACAAAGCATTGAGATTCTCCAAGTAAGCATCAGGAATAGCCTGTTCGTAATCGCGCCCACGTTTAGCAATACGTTTTTTTAGGGTTTGGAGGTTACAGCGAATAAACACGGTTAATGTTGGTACCCGTAAAGCAGGCGAAATACCTTCGTACAAACTCCGATACGTTTGCCAATCTCGCTCATCAATATGCCCTTGATTACGTAAATTCTGAGCAAAAATGGCGGCATCCTCAAAAACAGTTCGATCCTGAATGACTCGAGAACCTGTATTGACCTCACGTAAATGCTGCTCGAGCCTTTTACCCAAAAAAAATATTTGACTATGAAACGCAAAGCGTCCCATGTCTTGATAAAAATCCTCGAGATACGGATTTTCGTCTACCGCTTCAAACACAGGCGTTAAGGCATACCGATTCGATAAAAGCTTAGTCAGACTGGATTTACCACTGCCAATATTGCCAGCAATTGCGATGTACATGGTTTTAGCTCCTCGCTTCTTCGTAACTTCTGCTCAGGGCTTTTTTGGTCATATCCAAAATGCGGCGCTGATCAAAAAGGTTTTCGACATAATCAAACTCGAGGGCTTCGACGCACAATAAACGTCCTTGATAGGTTCGGAAGTAATTTTCGTACTGAGTATTTAAGTTTTTTAAATACTCGGGGTCTATATTGCGTTCAAATTCACGACCACGCTTCGCGATACGCTCGAGTAGCAAAGGCGTATCGGCACGCAAGTAAATGGTTAAATCTGGAATTCGTAACTGCGGTTTTAAATGCGAGTACAGATCTTTATACAATTCAAACTCGGCATCTCGTAAGTTCATACTGGCAAAAATAAAGTCTTTATCGAACAAATAATCCGAGATAACTGCATCATCAAATAAACTTTGTTGTGACAAATTAGAAAGTTGCTTAAACCGGCTGAGTAAAAAAAATGTTTGCACATTAAACGAAAAACGTTCTGGATTTTCATAAAACAACGCTAAAAACGGGTTCTCTTCGACCACCTCGAGATTGAGTGTAGCCGAAAATTCTTGAGCCAATAATTTACACAAACTGGTTTTACCCACACCAATTGCGCCTTCAACAACAATATACATACTGCCTCGAGACAAAAGTGAGGCGCAGCCAAAGCCGCGCCTCCAAGCGAGAGCCTTACCCTTGTTTAGAACTGATAAACGACACTGCGTCTTGCACAGTGCGAATCTTCTCGGCTTCTTCATCGGCAATGGTTAAACCGAATTTGTCCTCGAGACCCATAATCAATTCGACAGTTTCCAGACTATCAGCCCCTAGGTCATCAACAAATGATGCCTCGAGAACTACTTTGTCCGCGTCTACAGAGAGTTTTTCAACGATTACTTCTTTTACTTGAGCGAAGATGTCAGCCATATGGATTCCTCCGAATCGAGAGCTTATCATATCAGAAGAGCAGGAATTGAAGGGAAGGGACTAGCGTTTCTGGCAATCTGGGCAAAAATGGGTACCGCGTCCTGCTAAAAAGTATTTTTCAATAGGTGCACCACACCTCGAGCAAGGCATTCCAGCGCGGTCGTAGGCTTGATGCTCGAATTGAAAGTACCCAGTTGCACCATCTGGTTGTTGATAACTGTTATCCGATAAAGTGCTGCCACCTGCGGCAACAGCTTTACCCATAACTTCGATAATAGCGCTATGTAAACGCTTGGCTGCAACTGCCGATAATTGCTTAGCTTCAGGATGAATTTTAGCTAACCACAAACTCTCATCCGCATAAATATTGCCCACCCCAGCCACGGGTTTCTGGCTTAAAAGCGCAGGTTTAACCTTAGAAACCTTTGCCATTGCCACTTGAAAAGGCTTTAACAAAAACCCAGCCTCGAGCGGTTCAGGACCCATTTCGGATAGAGCTTTGATATGCGCCCATTGGTTTGTGGGCAGAACCTCCCAGAAACCAAAGCGTCTCGAGTCCACATAACTGACTTCAGAATCGTGTAAAACCAAACGCAACCGTTCAAAACGCGGAACTTCGAGGAAATGCGTTTCGGTTGGTAATCGAAACCCACCAGTCATTTTCAGGTGAACAATCACATCTAAACCATCATCTAAACGCAAAATTAGGTATTTACCACGCCGCTCGAGTTTCAGGATTTGCTTACCCAACATAGCAACAGTGTTACGGTAACGAGAGTCATCGGAATGAACAACATCTCGGACAATTTTGCCTAGCAAACGAGGCTCAAGCATACGGCGCGTGGTTTCGACTTCGGGGAGTTCGGGCATGGGTTTTAGTATGAACCAAAACACAGGTGATTCGTTGTGGGTTGTGCTGCAAAGATGCAACAAAACCGAGTTTTTTTGATGCTCGAGTATTTAAGGTGCTCGAGTAAGCAGTAAAGTCTAAATAAAGGAAAGATAAACTGAAAAAAAGCCCCATTGATGTATACTCACCTGAGTATGAAACTCATAAGAGTAATTGCGCTTGGGCTATTCGCCTCGAGCCTCATGGCACTCGGACAAACCAACACTCGAGCCATAGATTTATCCACACTCGAGATAATCAACCGTATTGCCGTACCCAGACATGGACTCGGTTCGCTGCCTGAAACAGCCATGTTCAGCCCAAACGGAAAAGGCTTGGTGACTCGAGATGGCACAGGCATTCTCATTTGGTGGGAAGTCAGCACAGGCGAACAACTGCAACGCTGGAAGCTTTCAGATTCCTTTCAGTTGCGCGGTTTTATAGATCGTAAAACCATTTTGTTACTCGAGAATCAAAAGCAATTCAAATTATTTGATCTCGAGACAGGCAACATGCGATCAGACCCGCGCAATGGACTTGATCGCCAAGAAGTTGCAAATTTAACAAAACTATACTCGCCAGATAAAACCATTTATTTAACACGTCAAGACGATTACCCTGTTTTATCTGATGCAAAAACCAATAAACTCATTCGCCGCTTTGGACACGTGGTAACAGATTTTGATATTGCACCCAATGGTGATGTCATCACAGGTTCACAAGCAGGAACCATGCGAACTTGGAATGTAAAAACTGGCAAAGAAATCTCGAGATTTACAGGAATAGATCAACCTATTCAAGGCATGGTTATCAGTCCAAATGGACAGTTCATGGCAACTGTCTCAGGAGAAAACACGGTACAAATGTGGAACTCGAGTGGTAGAGAACAATTCAAAATTAAAGTTAATACGCTTCCAACTGAAAGGAATTATATTTACCGTGTTCATTTGGCATTCAGCGCAGATAATCAAATACTTGCTATCAGTAACGGCGAAAAACCCTTAAAACAACACGACTTACTGCAACTTCATCAAACTCGAGATGGTCGTCAAGTTCAACTACCCGCAGTCAATGGTAATTCCAAACTATTTTTTGCCAATCGCTCTGATGTTTTATTACAAGAAGAAGTCCTAGGTGAAGCTTACAAGAATTGCACTCAGAAACGCAGATTATCCATGATTTCTTTAACCACAGGCAATGTGATTTGGGTGGGTTCATGGCGTAACAGCGATTACCAAGATTGGTTATTTAGTACCGATGGCAGTATTTTTGCGCGTCATCTCGAGAATTACAACCCTGATTACGTTTGCTCTGACGATGAAAGATTGGGGCGAGGCACCGCCATTGGAGTCTCCAGTATTGACTCGCAAACAGGTGAAGGTCAAGGCTGGTTTAGGATTTCTTCGTATGTACCACAAAGCTATCCAAGTTTGCTAGCAATAACACCAGACAATAGAATGTTACTCACAGAAACATACAATGCGTATGAGGGTGAAATTCACTCTGGTATTGGATTGAACAATTTGCAAACAGGAGAGATATTGCCATTACCACCGCGTCTTGCTTTTGGTTACAAGATTGGGATTGGTACTGGTGGTGTTGGACACATACCAAGATTCAAATTCAGCCCAGATGGAAAGTACTTAATGGTCTGGGCAGATAACCGCATAGATGTCTGGGGAACTCGAGATAACAGCGCTATTTTCAAAGGAAAATAATATGCAAAAGATTTTACTGGTTTTAATAGTCTCGAGTATTACGCTTTTACTTGGTGTTTCTTCACAAGCACAAATTAAACCACAAACATCGAACCTTAATAATTTACAATTACTCCATAGTCATCGGATTATCGGACATGCTCCTTACGGATTTGGACTTTTTGAAGGAGGTGCGTATTTCCACGGTCTTGCTTTTAGCCCAGATGGCACACAACTTGCCAGCCTCGATTCTCATGGTTTACTCGAGCTTTGGGATGTGCGAACAGCCAATGAAATCAACCACTGGCAACTCAAAGAGATGAATTATAAACTCATCGGATTCCCCACAGGTAATACCGTTCTGCTCGAGACCGATAATCAAAAGACACTTTTTAATTTACAGACAACCCAATTCCAACCAACCAAGCTCCGACCAACCATCAATCAACAATTCCCAAGCCCAATCGTAATCTCACCCGATGGCAAAACTCGAGCCGTGATTCAACAAGATTCCTACCCAGAATTACAAGATATCAAAACAGGCAAACTGATCAGACGCTTTGGACATAGTGTCAGTGCCAGCGCACTCAGCCCCAATGGCACTATATTTATTACAGGCTCGAGCGCAGGCACAGTGCGAATTTGGAATGCAAAAACTGGAAAGGAAAACTCAAGATTTCAAGCACTTAATGCACCCATTGAAAAAATCGCAATCAGCCCTAATCAAAAATGGATTGCTGTTTCCACAAACAATCAAACCGCGATTTTTGACTTAAACGGCAATAAACAATGGTTAGCAAAAACCAAAGATGAAAAGTATCAAGTCAGCGAACTTTCGTTCAGCCTTAATAGTCAACAAGTGGCAATAACAGTTCAGTATATTGAAAGTAGAAAGACTTTTGTTCGGGACACAAAAACAGGTAAAACCATAAACCTAAAAACATGCGGGTACAACAGCAACCTGTACTTTATACGTTCACCCGAAAAATACATTTGCTTAGCGACAGAATCCACTCGAGACCAAACAGAAATCAGTCTGCGAAATATGAAAGACCAGAATCAAGTGTATTGGCAAAGTGATTGGCAACCATCTGGCAAATTGGTCATAGGAAATTCAGGTAATACATTGGTTTATAAAGTCCAAGAAACAGAAAATTTTACTGCTATGGACATTCAAACTGGGAAAGTCATCAAAAATTTCAAGCTAGCAGAATCAACAACCAATGGCGCTCTCTTAGATTCAATGGTTATTCCCCAAGGAGACCGTTTCCTTTTTAGGCTGTACTCAATAGGTGAAATGTGCCCCAGTTTCCACGAGATTCTAGTAACTGATTTACAAACAGGAGCAGCTATTCAAATGCCAAGTGCTATAACAAAAAATCTGAAAAACTCGAGTAAGGCTTTTTGTGGAGGATTTAACCCAAGTCTGACATTCTCAGAACAAGGAAACCGAATGTTAGTACAAAAAGGCAATTACATTGATATTTGGGGTTCTCGAGATAACCGCGTTATTTTCAAAGGACAATAATATGAAAAAGATTTTTTTGGTTTTAATACTCTCGAGTATGGCACTTTTACTCAGTGTTTCTTCTCAAGCACAAGTGAAAACCATTGACCTATCTAAGCTCGAGTTGCTGAATAAAATTGTGATTCCTGGTCATGCAATAAATGCTTTTTACGAAGTCTTTGGCAAAAACATCAACACCCAAGTTCGGTTTAGTCCTAACGGAAACGGCATGGTTTCCTTAGATCGAACAGGTCGTCTAATTTGGTGGGAGGTGAGCACAGGCAATCAGCTCGAGTCATGGCGTGTTTGGCGTGCTTGGGGTGATACAACATTCATGTTAGCTGGTTTTCAAAATCGAAATTCCGTGTGTTTACTCGAACAGACCTCCAATAAAATCAAGCAATTCAATCTCGAGACAGGGAAAATGCTTGATGGGTGCAACAATACGAGTCAAAGCCCTGATTCTCGAGAAGCGTATAGCCCTGATGGAAAGTATTATCTCGAAATTGAGCGTTTAACTTACCCTGTTTTATATGATGCAAAAACCAAGAAACTCATTCGGCGCTTTGGGCATAGTGTCACCGATTTTGATTTGACTGCAAATGGTGAAACTGTTTTTACGGGTTCACAAGCAGGCACGATACGAACTTGGAATATGAAAACAGGTAAGGAAATCTCTAGGTTTGAAGGTGATTCCAAAGGTATTGAAAAACTCATATTTAGCCCTAAAGGTAATGTTATTGCTACTCGAGCCAAGGATGCCTCTGAGGTGCGTCTATGGAACTCGAGTGGTGCAGAAATTCGTCGTATTCCATTGCCATCACTTGCACAACTTGGTAGGAAAAACAGTCAAAATTACTCAGGCAATCTTCGATTCAGTGTCGATGGTCAAGTTTTAGCGGTAGAGTTTCCAGATTATGTTCAGTCAGAACTGCGTTTATACCGCACTCGAGATGGTACAAGTATTCCTTTACCCTTAGTCAATCAAAACTCAAGCCTAATTTTTACCAATCATTCAGATGTTTTAATCCAAGAAGAAAAACTCGAGCAAACAATCAGCAGTAACACTCAAACACGTTCGCGTTTATCATTGATTAGGATTGCTGATGGTAACGTTGTTTGGGTTGGTAATTGGCGTGATCGGAACTCAGAAATCGTTTTTAGCCCCGACGGAACAGTATTTGCTCGACGACTCGAGGTTTTTGATTACGCACCAAGACAGCTTTATGACGTTGGAATCTCGAGCATTAATTCGCGCACTGGCGAAGGGTTTGGCTGGTTCAGGATTAAAGATGCTGGCATTGGAGAAAGGGCTTGGTTAAGGCTAAATGCTATTGCCCCAGGCAATCGAGTTTTGTTGTTAGAAGCCTTTACAAATGGTGGCGATGTTTCACAGTCTTCTGGTGGTCTTCGGATGTTTGATTTACAAACCAAATCTGAATTTAAGTTACCTGCTGCTTTGGGAAATAGTTATATCAGAACTATTGTTGCAACTGAAGGAGGAAATCCCCCACAATTTAAATTCAGTCCAGATGGACGCTACTTAATGGTCTTCATAGACAACCGCATTGATGTTTGGGGAACTCGAGATAACCGCGCTATTTTCAAAGGACAATAATTATGAAAAAGGTTCTTCTCGTTTTAATAGTCTCGATTATGGCACTTTTACTCAGTTTTTCTTCACAAGCACAAGTGAAAACCATTGATTTAAGTAAACTCGAGTTGCTGAATAAAATTGTGATTCCTGGTCATGCGCCAGATACGCTCATCAATTCAGGACCAGGAGAAAACCCATTTCTGCAAGACCATGCAAGATTTAGCCCAAATAGTAAAAGCTTTGTTGTTCTTGACAACAGCGGTAGATTAATTTGGTGGGAAGTGAGTACTGGTAAACAACTCGAGTCTTGGCGTTTATGGCGGGCAAATGAAAAACAAAAATTTATGTTAACAGGTTTTCCAACCAGAAATACAATTTGCCTGTCTGAAGAAACCACTAATGGAAATATTATACCAGTCAAACAATTTAATCTCGAAACTGGCAAAATGCTTAATAACTGCAAAGATACTGAGCAAAAAGAAATTTTATATAAACTTGATAGCCCTGATAAAAAGTACTACCTTGAAATTGAAGATTACACATATCCTGTTCTGTTTGAGGCAAAAACCAAGAAGCTAATTCAACGTTTTGGACATAGTGTTACTGATTTTGATATTACCTCCAGTGGTGATGTAATTACTGGTTCAAAGGCAGGTACAATACGAGTCTGGAATGTCCGTTCAGGTAATGAAGCCTCGAGATTAATAGGTAGAAATCGAGCTATTAAAAAACTTTTAATCAGCCCTAAAGGCGATGTTATTGTCACTTTAGGAGAAAGCAGCTTCAAGATGTATTTGTGGAACTTGCAAGGAGTAGAAATTGGTTATATCCAATTGCCGCCAACGGCAGAACTCAATATAAAAAATGATTATTACACGATGAAATTCCAATTCAGCGCTGACAGTCAAGTTTTAGGAGTTGAGTTTGACCACAAAGCCTTGCGTTTATACAGTACGAAAAACGGCGCAAAAATTCCTTTACCGCCAATCAATCAAAACTCAAGTTTGCATTTTGCCAATAGCTCTACAGCAGTTTTACAACTTGAGAAAGTGGGGCAGCGCCATCGTTTATCGATGGTTCGCATTCGTGATGGAAATGCTCTTTGGACAGGCAATTGGCGGGATGGAAGCTCGGAAATGGTTTTTAGTCCTGATGGAAAAATATTTGCTCGGCAACTTGAAGTTTTTTACAAAAGTCCTGAAAAACCAATTGACATTGGTGTCTCGAGTATTGATTCACTGACAGGTGAAGGAATGGGTTGGTTCAAAATCAAGAACGCTGGAAAATGGGAAGCTTGGTCTTCAGACTTTACTGCCATAGCCCCTGGAAATCGGGTCTTACTCCTTGAAAGACAATGGGGTGGTGATGGTGATACAACCTGTTTTCCAGATGATGTTCGCATGTTTGATTTGCAGAATAAATCTGAATTAAAACTTCCTAGGATTTTTCAGAATAAGTACATTAGACAGCCTATCGCTGGTTGCCCAGGCAATCACGCCACTTTCAAATTTAGTCCTGATGGACGCTACTTTCTTGCGCGGTCAGGCAATATCATTGATGTCTGGGGAACTCGAGATAACAGCGCTATTTTCAAAGGACAATAATATGAAAAAGATTTTTCTAGCTTTGGCGCTCTCGAGTGTTGCGCTTTTACTTGGTGTTTCTTCACAAGCGCAGGTCAAACCCATTGATTTATCTAAGCTCGAGATTGTCGCTCGAATCAATGCACCAGGACATGAAAGCGGTAGTTTATTCCCCGCTCGAAACCCTTCTCCTGATAACCCATACTTAACCTCGGATGTTGCACAATTTAGTCCCAAAGGACAATACCTTGTCACGCTTGACACAAACCGAATCATAAAATACTGGGAAGTTGGAACTGCCAAAGAAATCGCTTCATGGCAATTAAAACGCGAAGCACAGTACAAACCGATTCGCATGAACAGCGAAAATACTGTGATTCTCGAGAAAGATGATCGTCAATACCTCGAGTTTAATTTACGTACTGGAAATGCAAAACAAATTACGAAACCAGCAGCATCACAAAATGCTTGCCAAAAACGCTTAAAAAACCGTCCGAGTAGTCAACCTCTTGCTGCTTGCAGTGACGATGGGAAGTTGTTTGCAGAATTTGAATTACAGCAAAGTGAAGATTTTAATACAATCAACATATTCGAGGTTTCAACGAACAAAAAACGCTCGAGTATGCGCGTCCCTGGCAATAAAGAAAACGGAGCTTTTACAATTGCACACAGTTTGGTTTTTGATGAAACCGCTCAATATATTGCGGCTGTTGTTACTGCGGCTTATAGTATGAGTTTTCATGCTTATGACACTTATTTCTTTGATGTAAATACAGGTAAAACAGTTTTTGAACCAACCAAAATTTATCGACGGACAGCAGGAAGAGAAAACTTAACCCAAGAGTTTTATTGGGTTCCGAAGAGCCTGACTTTTTTGGCTTGTATTCATACGCCAAAAG
>JAAFIG010000008.1 GCA_013298595.1 Deinococcales bacterium
CCGCCTCCACCACCTCCACCACCGCCGCCACCTCCACCGCCTCCACCGCCTCCACCACCTCCGCCTCCATTGCCAGATAATTCTGTGTTACAAGTGCCTTTCTATCAACAAAGCACTTCAAATTGGTGCGTACCAACATCATTAAGTATGGTGATGAACTACCACCTGCCAGTGCTCAGCGGCAATGTGACTAATTGGCGATTGGCTGCCAGCAATAACCAAGGCATTATGCAAACCACTTGGCAGCATTTGGTCATGCAGAATGCTGGTGTGCCCAATAATCAGTACTTCTGGTTACGTTGGGATGCAGATTTGATTCCCTCAAATGCGTTTACTAACTTTGTTCGATTAAGTGTGGCTGGGTTTAATCCATTTAAGGTTTATGGTCGTCCATTCCCCGATAAGTTCTTATCACCACGCCCAGTGGAACTTGGGTCGTTCAAACTAGGACACGCTTTTGTGGCTGTTGGTGCGAACCGCAACTATATTTGGATTCACGATTCTGCTCCTGTATTTGCAAATCTGCCAGCCATCGCTGTTTGGGGTAGTTGGAATGCTTTTCGTCAAAGAGTGGTAGACCGTACCCAAACGGCAGAACTGATTACGCTAACCATGATGCCAGACCCCAAACCAGAAACCCAACGACGCGGCAGTATTGTGTTACAAGAACAAGATAACGATTATGGAGAAGGCTCGAGTTTTGTGTACCGTGCTTTTAGTCGTGGCATTGAACGTGATGTCTCGAGATGGCAGTGGAATGGTAGCCGCCCAAATACTCAAGGGTATTTCTGGGATGATCCACAAAATTTGTTACCAAATAACTCAACCTTGGGGAATAACTTTGTTCGTGGTGGCGGTAGAATGCCTGGAAAATTCTTATACGTTGCTCGAGCTGCGAATATCACTGCAAGTGTGCAAACGTATACCATGACTGTTCGTTTACTTGGAGCTGCTGGGCAACTTAAACGCAAAGATTACACATTAAAAGTCCCAGCCTATTCTTGGTACACCAATGCCAGTACAGTCCGAGGTGAATTCTCTGATCTTGGTATTACGCAAGCTGGGGTTTATACTTTCGATATCACCTTGTCGCAAAACAATATTTTGCAAGACAGTAAACAGATCAGTTTTGTGGTGCAATAAACTTCTAAGTAAAAACCCCCGTCTCGAGACGGGGGTTTTATTGTGCTCGAGGGTTTTATCGTAAAGCAAATAATGGCAATACTCTGACTGCCTCGGTGATAATAGTAAGCAAAGGCGTTGGAAAAATACCCAACAAAACCACGCCACCCAAAGCAAAAGCAAGTGCTGTTGTGGCAGTTGGGTTTAACTCAAAGGTACTCGAGTCTTTTGGTTCACTAAAAATCGCACTGATGATAATGCGAAAGTAGTAGTAGTAACTGGGTACAACATTCAGTGCGGCAATGATGGCTAATGCCAACATGCTGCCATCAATGGCGCTTTTGAATAGCAGTAACTTACCAAGGAAACCAGCCAGTAACGGCACGCCAGCTAAGCCCATAAAGAACCCTGTCAGCATCACAGCTGCAAATGGGTTGCGTTTAACCAACCCAGCAATATCTTCGATGTTTTCGCCAACGCCAGCTTCACGCAAAGTGGCAACCAAGGTAAACGCACCGATATTGGTAATGGCATACCCCACCACATACAAAATAACGGCACTGGTTCCCTCGAGTGTGCCAGTGGCAACACCAATCACCACATAACCCAGTTGGGCGATGCTCGAGAAACCAAGTAAGCGTTTGATATTGGTTTGTTGTAGTGCCATTAAGTTACCGAGGGTCATGGAGAGAATGGCAAGCACTGCGATGGCATTTTTCCAAGCAACACTCAGTTCGTTAATTGGGAATGCTGTGCCGAGTAAGCTCGAGAGGGCAATGACAACAGCAGCTTTTGGTCCAACGCTAAGAATTGCAGCGACCATGGTCGGAGCGCCTTGGTAGGCATCTGGAGTCCACGAGTGAAATGGGGCAAGGGCAAGTTTGAAACCAAAGCCAACCAACAGCATAGCAAGTCCTGGGTAAATCAGTGCAGGTAAGCCTGTGGTTTGTCCTACAAGTCCCGCCAGGGTGGAGCCAATATCGGCGTAGCTGAGGCTGCCATTAACAAAGGCTACTGAGGCGTAAACAAGGCTCATACCAAAAATCAGGAAACCACTGGCAACCGCGCCGAGTAAGAAGTATTTGCTGGCAGCTTCGTTGGAAAAGCGGTCATCGCGGTAATAGCCAACCAAAATATACGTGGCATAACTCGAGAGTTCGATACCCAGCAGCAAAACCAGTAAGTGATTGGTGCTGACCATGATTGCGCCACCAAGTACCACAAAGGCAATAAAGCCAAAGAATTCGCCCACCCCAGCCTTGTATTTTTCGGGGTTCGCCATCGCACCAGCCACAGTTAAAGCACCAATGCCACACATGATGATGGTGCCTAAACTGGCAAGTCCACCAGATTTAATCACACCATAATGCAATGTTGTATCGTTCCAAGCCATAGCAGCGAACAAAGCCGCAATACCGTACACAGCAAGGCTGGCACCACCAAAAATTTGACCAGCACCCTTTTCTTCTGCGCCCTTAAAGGTTGCTGCAATAAACAAAGCCATACCAGAGATGGTCAAAAAAACCAGTGCAGCAAAAATCATTGTCCACCTCCCAAAGCCATCACCCGTTGAGCTGTCTCGAGCAAGAGTTGTGCACTACCATCAATCCACGGTGTCAGCAAAGCGGGGTATAAGCCCAACACCACGCCAAGAATCACCAAGGGCGCAGCGGCTGCAATCTCGAGTGCCGAGAGATCGTGATAAGCGTGTTGTGTTGTGTTGTGGCTCGAGTGCGAATGGTCGTCGTGCGCGTGATCGTCGGCAGCGGCAGGGTTACGCCCAAGCAATACACGTTGCACGGCGTACAAAATAAATCCAGCAGTGACAATAATGCCAACTAAGGAAATATAGCCGTACCACATCGTGGCTGGGTTTTTAATCGCACCTGATAACGCCGTGTACTCTCCAATAAAACCAGCCATACCGGGCAAGCCAAGTCCACCCAGAAATGCCATCCACATGATCGCACCAAGAATTGGCATGGCATTGTAAATACCTGTCATTTTGGCAATTTCTCGAGTGTGGGTGCGGTGGCTTAAAAAACCAACCATCATAAACATCAAGCCAGTAATAATACCGTGAGCCACCATCTGGTAAACCGCACCATGAATGCCCATGGCAGTCATTGAAACAATGCCTAACAGCACATACCCCATGTGATTAACACTCGAGTAAGCCACCATGCGTTTCAGGTCTTTTTGTGCCATGGCACAGTACGCGCCGTAAATCACGCCAATAGTCGCAAGAATAGCCAGCACCGTTTGGAATTGCTGCATTTGTTGTGGCATCAAACCAAGATTAAAGCGCAAAATGCCGTAGCCACCCATTTTTAACAGCACACCAGCCAACATGATCGAACCACCCGTTGGGGCTTCAGTGTGAGCATGAGGTAACCAAGTATGCACAGGAAAGGCAGGCAGTTTAATCAAGAATGCAATCAAGAAACCCCAGAAAATCCAAGCAATGCCGGGTAGCGTTTTAATCGTATCGAGATTTGCCAGTAAAGATTCGTAATCAAAGGAAAGTGGTTTGCCTGTTGCACCTGCCACACCAAATGCCAGTGCCAGCATGGCAACCAGCATCAGCACCGAACCTGTCAGGCTGTAAATCACAAATTTAATTCCAGCGTAACGCCGATTCTCGTAACCCCAAACCAAAATAATAAAGAACATGGGGATTAAAACGACTTCCCAGAATAAGAAGTAAAGAATTAAATCCAGCGCAGCAAAAACTCCTGTTACACTGGCTTGCATCACCAAAAACAAGGCAAAGAAACTTTTCTTTGGTTCGTCCCACGAAGCCAAAACCGAAACCAAAGTCAGTAACGATGTCAGAAAAACAAAGGGCAGGCTCAAACCATCTAAGCCCATAAAGTAACCAATACCAGCTTGTGGAATCCATGCCACTTTTTCTACAAATGCCAGTTGTCCACCAGCCGTGTTATAAGAAAAGTACATAATGGCACTCATCACTGTGGTAATTAAACTGGCTGCCACAGCCACACGTTTAGCAATTTCAGAACTCGAGACAGCCGCTAATATCGCTGCGATGATAGGAATCAGAATTAAAGCTGTAATCATTTGCCACCTCCTGCGAAAGCGACAGCAAATGCAAGAATCAATGCCAATCCACCAATCACGGTTAAACCTGCATACCAACCTAAAGCACCTGTTTGTACCCTGCGGCTGGCATCACCAATCACAACCACCAAACCACCAACAAAGTCCACGGCTCGATCAACAACATTTTTATCCAACCAAGCAAATAACCATTGGATATCGTTAGAAATTTTGGCAGGACCGGCGTAAAAGTAATCGTCGATGTAATAACGGCGTTGTAAAACTCGAGTTAGCCACAATGGTGCTCGAGCTTTGGTGACATCAGCATTCCAGTACATTACAAAGGACGTTCCTGCACCAACAGCCACCAAAATGGCACTGATGGCAAATCCTGCCCAGAGCGAATCCAGTGGTGGTACTTCTGGGGTTACGCCCCAGTAGACAAAACGTTGTAACCAATTATTGGCAAACGGACTGCCGACAAATCCCATAATGGTTGCTAGGGTTGCTAACGAAATCAGTGGGATCAACATTTCAGGTCCTGATTCGTGCGGGTGGTCTGAGTGCCCATGTCCATGATCGTGTTTCTTTTGTTCTTCGACTTCGGCTTGTGACATGTTAAGGGTTGGTTCGCCTTGGTTATTCCATTCGGCTAAACCCCACGGAGACACTTGTTTTGGCTTATGGAAAGCAATGATGAACATGCGGGTGGTGTAAAAGGCGGTCAGGATGGCAACGACACAACCCACCACATACAAGGCTGGGTTTGCGCTCTGTGCCACGTGAAGAATCTCGTCTTTAGACCAAAACCCAGCTGTTAATGGGAAACCCATCAGACTTAAAGAACCAATTAAAACCGTTGCCCAAGTGTACTTTTGATACTTGGATAAGTTATCCATTTCAAAGATATCTTGAGTGCCAGCACCATGAATCATGCTACCCGAACCAAGGAACAGCAACGCCTTGAAAAACGCGTGGGTTAACAAATGGAAAAGGGCAGCGGCATAACCAAATAAGCCCAAGCCCATGAACATCAAGCCCAATTGCGATAAAGTACTAAATGCCATAATCTTTTTGGCATCGGCTTGGGCAGGTGCCATACTGGCAGCAAACAAGGCTGTGAAGCCACCAAGCCAAGCAATAATCGGCAATACCCCACCAATATCAAGAATTGGAAAAACTCGAGCCATTAAGTACACACCAGCCGCAACCATGGTGGCAGCGTGAATCATAGCTGAAACAGGGGTTGGACCTTCCATCGCATCGGGTAACCAAACGTGGAGTGGAAACTGCGCAGATTTACCAACTGCGGCAATAAAAAGCAGCAGACCAATACCAAAAGCAGCCCCACCAAGTTTTGTCTCGAGTTCAGGCAGTGGCGTGCTAAGCAGGGTTGGAATATCGAGTGTGCCAAAAGCGCTGTACAACCAGAACAACCCAGCCATAAAGGCAAGATCGCCAATACGAACCGTCAAGAAAGCTTTTTTCTGCGCTTGCTGAGCACTCTTTTTCTTGTAGAAAAACCCAATCAACAAGTAACTCATTAAGCCCATGATTTCCCAGAACAACAACACGTGGAATAAATTCTTGGCAAGTACCATGGCAAGCATGGCAGCCGCAAACAAATTGATATAACTAAAAAACGTTGGGTAACGTTCCTCGTGTGCCATGTACCCAATGCTAAACAAGTGAATCAAAAAGCAGACAACACTGACCATCAATAACATAATTGCTGCCAGTTGATCCACATACAAACCAAAAGGCAAACCAGATTCACCTTTTAAAGCCAACCAAGTCCAATCTCTGGTGAATGGGAAACCACCACTGGCTCGAGATTCAAGTGCTTGGGCTTGCAATTCCTCGAGTTCGGCTTCTTTAGCCAGCAACTCTGGACTGGCAGTGTGTTTCTCTTTGCCCATTTCGCTTGAAGGCGTTTCGCTTTCAGCCATCGTGGTTTCAGGTTTGGTTTCGGCAGTCGCCCCTTCGGACTTATGGGCTGCTTTTTCGGCTTTCTCGAGGGTTTTAATTTCTTTCTCGAGTTTATAAATTTTATTTAGTGTTTGGGTTTTCCAAACAGGTGCGCTGTTAAAACTATCTACAAATAAACCAATGGCTATAATAGCACTCAAACCAATCATTGTGGTTGCCAGCCATGCACTACCCTTGCCGCCCAGTGATTTGCTGAACAGCGAAATAATCAGCCAGCCGAACGCGGGAAGCAGGGGAATAAGCAATGCGTAATCAATAAACATAGTTCCCCTTAATTCTTCATTTCCATCAAGTCTTCGGTGGTAACGCCACCCTTACTTCTGAAGACATTGATAAAAATGGCTAAGCCAACAGCGACCTCGGCGGCAGCAATGGCAACGATAAACAAAGCAAATAATGGACCCGTATTTTTTGCATCGCCACTATAAGCAGCCACAGAAACAAAGACCAGCATGGCTGAGTTGAGCATAATTTCAACACTCATTAAAATAGCCACGATGTTACGGCGCGTCATGATGCCATACAAACCAACCAAGAAAAGCAGCATTGCCAAAGCAATAAAGTGATTGACAGTAATATCGCTGTTGGCAAATTCACGAATTCTTCCAAGAATATCAAAGTTCATGATGCCACCTCTTGTCTCGAGGCTTGTTCGATGGTTGCAGCTGGACGCTCGAGTGCGCCTCCAGTGACAGGTAAGGCAACTTCGGACAGCACACCAACATCGCCTTTAATTGTTTCGCCATCACGTTTGGTCAACACAATTGCCCCAACCATCGCTAGTAGCAATAAAACACTGGCAATTTCAAAAGCCAGCAATGTGCCTTCAGTCCCATTGAGTTCAGGAGCACTGAGTAATTTTGTGCCCAAATCAACTGTGGCAGTTGGCGTAATGGCTGTTGTTCGGGTGGTTGATGTTTGTTGAAATCTGTTCCAAAAAGACCATAAACTACCCGAAAGTATCACAATAGCAAGTAATGCAGCTACAGCATTGAGGTTAGAGCGCAAGCGCACTCGGCGTGACTGGGTCATAAAGATGATAAAGACTGTGACAATTGGAATTGCACCAGCGTTAATCAGCACTTGTAAAACGCCTAAAAAACCATTGCCAAGCATAAAAAACAAGCCACCAACAGCAAAGAACGACAAAGCTAAGGAAAGCGCAGCATTCAAAAGTTTAGGGCTGGCAACAGCATAAATCGCGGTGGATAAAATACCTAATGCCACTAAGTAAAAGAAAACAGTATTGACGGTCATGACTTAGGCTCCCAACGCTTAATTTTAGGATTCCGTGGTTTTTCCTCTGTTGCAGGTGCGACCTCGGCTGGTTTCTCGAGCACAGGTGCAGTTGTAACAAGTACAGCAGCTTCAGCAACAACAGGTGCAACAGCTTCGATGGGGTTGGGCGAGACTACAGCAGTTGCTGGCGCAGTTTCGCTCGAGTCTTCTTCTTTTGCTTCGCCCCAACGCTTAATTTTCTTACTTTTTGGTGCAGCACCAGCAGCAGGAACAGGAGCAGCTGCAGCTACGGTTGCAGGAGCGGGGATGTTCACAACAACAGGCGCCACTGGTGCCTGTAACTCGAGTTTAGGCGCAGTTGCACTGATTGGTTCATGCTTTAACTCTTTGTACATCAGTGGTGGTAATTCAGACATGGCAAGCGCAGGACGACGCGCATTATTGACAGGGATTTCCGTGCCAGCTTCACGTAACTTCTCGAGTTCAGCTGCACCACCAGGTTGGTCAATTAATGGAGCTTTAACAATAGCGCCATGCAGGTTACTGCTCGAGACACTCTCGCGGTATTCAACACCAATTTTTGGGCTGTACCATTGTTGAGCGCGTAAACCTTGAACATCCAAAAAGTCTTTATCGGCTTTTAAGGTTTGTAAGTTGGCGGTACTCATCTCGAAATCTTGGATGGTGACAATGGCGCTAGCTGGGCAAGATTCAACACAAGCTGCACAGTACATGCAATTGACCAAATCAATATCGAAACGCTCGAGCACAAAACCCTTACCAGCTGGGTTTTTCTTGCGTTCAATGGTAATCACTTGGCTTGGACAAACTTTTTCGCAAGCTAGGCAAGATACACAACGGTCTGAACCATCTTCGTTTTTAATCAATGCCAAACTTTGCACACTGGTTGGTGGCAGTTTGGGCATATCAAACGGGTACATCTCGGTGAAAATAGGGTCGAATTGCTCATCGTAAGTTTTCTCCATGCCTTTGGCAACACCAGACACAGCATTCCAAATATCTTTTAAGAGGCTCATGCTTTCACCTGCTTACTCGGGAAGAATGCGCCTCGAGCGATTAAGAAAATAAACGCACTACCCACTAAAATCGAAATGCCAATACCAACTGCGGGTAATAACTTCGAGACGGCTGCCAGTAATAAACCAATTAAAGAAAGTGGAATTAAACCTTTCCAGCAAAGTTCCATCAGTTGGTCATCACGGAAACGAGGTAATGTGGCACGAATCCACATGTAGAAATACACACCGGCTGCGCCTTTGAGTAAAAACCAAAAACTGTATTGAATACCAACCAACAAACCACCTGGTTGGAAAAGTGTGTTCCACCAGCTACTGGCTTCACCTTCGGAAATATTGGCTTTTAACATCAGTAACAATGTGCTCGAGCCGCCAGCCCATTCGGTCAGGAGTGGGATATTAAACGTTGGGATGCTAGGTGGAAACCAACCACCTAAGAAAAACACAGCCAGTAACGCAGGGAGTAAGTACAATTCGGCGAATTCGGCAACAAAGAAAAAGCCGAAACGCATGCCACCATACTCGGTGTTAAAGCCAGCCACCAGTTCGGATTCGGCTTCTGGTAGGTCAAACGGAGTCATTTTTAACTCGGCAAGACCAGCAACTAAGTAAACAACAAAAGGAATAAATAATGGAATGGCAAACCACAGGCTTTGTTGGGCTTCGACAATTTTAGAAAGGTTCATGCTGCCAGCGTAGACACAAACCGAAAGCAAACTAATGCTTAGTGGCACTTCGTAACTGACAAGTTGAGCAGCGGCACGCAGCCCACCCATCAGACCGTACTTGTTGTTCATGCTCCAACCAGCCAAGAGTACGCCGTACCCACCAAGTGTACCAGCAGCAATAATGAAGATTGCGCCAGCTTCAACATTGGCAAAAACCCAACCTGGAGCAAATGGAATAACTGCCATTAATAAAAAGGCGCTAACAAAAACCAAGACTGGTGCAAGAGTAAAGATAGTTTCTTCGACCATTTTTGGAGTGTAATCTTCTTTAGAAACCAGTTTGAGTGCGTCGTAAACAGTTTGTAAACTGCCAGAAGGTCCGTTATGCAGTGGTCCATAACGGTTCTGAACTTTGCCAAGGTATTTACGTAACATCAAAATGTTAATTAAAGCCACGACAGCAATAAACAAAAATGCCAAAACAGGGGAGAGGATACCGTAGACAACATTGAACCAAAAAGTATTTCGCTCGAGTTTAAGGGTTATCAACAACCATGGAATCACTTGGAAAGCCAGAATCAGCACTCCGTGGGCTGCGCCGAACAACAGGGCGTAGCCAATAATGGCATTTAATAAACCCGATTTACGTGGATTGGCATTGAGTAGCCCATGATGCTTCATTCTCATGCGGTAATGATTATCGGTTGGGACTTGCACTCGCTCGAGGGGTAAACGAGCTTCTTTATTTTCGTAAATGCTCATCGGTCAATCTCTCCTAACACGATGTCAATACTGCCCAGAATCGCAATGGCATCCGAGAATTTAGAACCAACAGCCATATCAGCAAGGGCTTGTAAAGTACAAAAACTTGGGCTGCGGTGCTTAGAACGCCAAGGTTTCTCTGAACCATCAGCTACGATATGCACACCAAGTTGACCTCTCGAGATTTCCACAGCGCGGTAACGTTCCATTCCAGCGACAGGTTTTAAGCGTGGTAATTTTGGTAGCACAGCTCCAGCTTTTGGACATTGTGCAATGGCTTGACGAATTAATTTAATACTTTCGCGGAATTCACGGAACCGAGCACGGCTTCTCGAGTAAGCATCGCAACCGTACTCAACACAAACCTCAAAATCCAAGTGCGGGTAAGCATCGTATGGGTCGTCTTTGCGCAAATCCCAGTTAATCCCACTACCACGTAAGTTTGGTCCAGTCACACCGTGATTCAGTGCCACTTGTGGGTCGAGCACACCAACACCAACAGTACGGGCTTGGAACACAGGTGCATCAATGGTTAAAGCTTCGTATTCAGGTAGTTTTTTCTCAAACCACGTTAAGAACTCGAGAATATCCTGCATCATTCGTGGGTGATGATCGCGGCGAATACCACCATACGTAAAGTAATTTGGCAGTAGACGTGCACCAGCAGTTTCTTCGATGATATCCAGAATCATTTCGCGGTCTCGGAAGGCATACAAAAAAGGTGTGATCGCACCTAAATCAAGCATGTATGTACCAATCCAGACCATATGCGAAGCAATACGGCTGAGTTCAAATAAAATGGTGCGAATATACTTGGCGCGTTCGGGTACTTCGATACCCAGCATTTCTTCGACAGCTAAGCACAACGGCAATTCGTTCTGCATCCCTGACACATAATCCATACGATCTGTGTACGGAATGCACTGTGTATACGTGCGGACTTCCTCGAGTTTCTCGTGGTTGCGATGCAAGTATCCAATGTGCGGAATGGCTTTGGTCACACGTTCGCCATCTACGCCCATCAGCACACGAAGTACACCGTGAGTTGCGGGGTGTTGTGGACCAAGATTTAATAACATCTCGTCCGAGCGACCCGCGACTCGTTCAACACTTGTCGGGTTCATGACTGAGCCAGATGTGTTGCGTGCATTGTTTGGTTTATCTGCTACTGCCGTCATATCATCCCCTCCTTATCTTGGTTCCCAACGCTTAATTTTAGGATTCCGTGGTTTTTCTTCTTGACCAGCTACCAGTGCATCGGTCAGTGCTTTGAAACCCACCATATCGCCTTTGGCAAGCAAACCAGCTTGTTTGCTCCAACTTTCAATTCCCGGTGCAAGATCAAGACCAGCGGCTTTCATGATTTCTTCGATTTTGGCAACACTGGTTTGCTCGAGTTGCACAAAAGTGGCAATACCAGCCGCTACCAGAACTTCGGCACGTTTTGGTCCGATACCTTCGATAATGGTTAAATCATCTTGGCTCGAGACAACAGCTGGTGAGGTAGCTTCAACGGCAACTGGTGCAGCTTCGGCAGGGGCTGCAACTGGTTCAGGTTGGCTCGAGACAAGGGTTTGAGGTTGACTCGAGGGTGCAGCAGCAGGAGCCGCCTCACCTTTAGGAACCCATTTCTTAGCCACTTTTTTTGGTGGTTCGGCTGGTGCACTTTCGGCAACCACTGGGTTGACTGGTGCTTCAGCAACAGGATTCGAGGCAACAGCAGCTGGTGCAACTGGAGCAGCAACAGCTTTTGGTGCAGTGGGTGCGTGGGCTGCGGCTGGAGCTGCGGCAGCAAATGGCTGAAAACCTTCTTCCCACGGAGCTGGGCTAGGAAATGGTTTAGCTTTCCAACCATCAATTAAATACCCTCGAGTGTTGTAACGCTTTTGCAAAGGATGGATCGTCCAGTGATCCTCGAGCAAAATACGGCGCGGATGTCCGTCTAGGCTGTCTTCATGACCATCAAAAATAATGCCTACAAGGTCGTAAGCTTCGCGTTCATGCCAGTCCACGCCACCCCAAAGGTCAGAAACCGTGGGCACATGAGCGTTTTCGTAAGTGCAATAAGTGCGAACTGTGATTTTACGCTTAGACTCGAGTTGTTGTAGTTGCAGAGCAACCCCTAAACCCCATTCAAAATCGGTACCACTCATACTCGAGGGGAAATCAAAACCCGCTTTGAATAAGCGCTCACAAAGCGTGCGGTAATCCTCGAGTGCCACTGTAATCTGGATGGTATCCATGATGGTTTCAACTCGAGCCTTCAACCCAGCCACTAAGCCATTGGTTTTATCCGACTCGAGCAGCGGGATATGCCAGACTTTGGCAGGTGCAAGTGTTGGTTCGCTCACAGCAACACCCTTCCATCATGCCCAGGTTCTGCCAAAGGATCAAAATCGGCATCCATCAGTGTGCCAGGTACATAACGCGCAGCAGGATCAGCGATTTTGTCACGCAGCAACAACAAGGCTTGCATCAGGGCTTCTGGACGCGGCGGGCAACCTGGAACGTAAATATCCACTGGAATAATTTTATCCACGCCTTCAACCACGCTGTACCCCTGACGGAATGGTCCGCCTTGGTTGGCACAAGCGCCCATGCTAATCACCCATTTGGGTTCAGACATTTGTTCCCAGAGTTGACGGACAACTTTGCCCATTTTTTTGTTCACTGTGCCAGAAACAATCATCACATCGGCTTGACGTGGTGTGTTGCGATAAAAAACACCAAAGCGATCCATGTCGTAACGAGTCGCGCTCGAGTTCATCATTTCGATAGCACAACAAGCAATACCGAAAGTCAAAGGCCATAAACTGCGTGACCTCGAGAGGTTGATCAGATCGTCAAGCGAACCGAGGATAACGTTGTCCGGACGGGCTTGTGTACCTAGTAAACCCATTTTAATGCTCCTTTGCGTAGTGCATAAAGAAAGCCGAGGAACAAAATCGTTAGAAACGAAATAACAGCCATTAATCCTGCCAGACCTAAACCATCAAAGGCGAGTGCCCAAGGGTAAAGTAAGGCTGCTTCGACATCGAAAATCACGAAGAGCATGGCAAACAAGTAGTAATTCAAATTGAATTGCACATTGGTATCTCCAATGGTTTCCATACCGCATTCGTACACAGAGTCTTTGGCTTTGTTGCTACCATACCGTTTTGAACCCGCAAAGAAAAACGCTAACTTTGCAATTTCCAGCGTGACATACACGATTCCTGCGCCGATGATTGCAAAGAGACCGATGTATAAAGCACCCGTCACCTCTGTTGTGTAATCCACTTTCCTGCCTCCTCTAAAATAAATCTATAAGCGTCTTATTTTAGTGGTGCTGCTCGAGAAGGTCAAACCCAGAATGTCCCGTGCAACACAATTGCCAGTGTTAGCGGCTGGTGTTTGTGTGTTGCAACAATTGATTCTCTCTGAACCAAATTATTGTCAGGTTGAAATCAGGTTGCTGTTTTATTGTTGGTTAAAAGCATTTGATAGTGCGATTAGTTGCGCTGCAAAACAGATTTATCTTGTCTGGAAGGGTATTTTAAGGCTGTATTTGATGTAAAAGGCGGAAATGAAAAATACGAAGAATGTATGAGTATGAAATATCTCAAAACACATTTCTGTTTTTGGTGTCTTGTGCGATTGCTTTGTTGAGGACACGCAAACCTTGATTCTCATGAAATTATACTCAAAGTAGTATAATGTGTAAATAACTCAAAGTTAAACTGGAGACTAAAATGATTGCCTTATCTGCTAACGACTCAAGCGCCCTGCGGAGCCTGCTTCGCAAAATCAACCCACCTCTCAACTATGTCAAAGTTGCCCTCGAGAAAGACCTCGACTTGCAACTCGAGAGTGCCAGAGCATTACGTCCAGTGCTACTGCATGGTTGTGGCGACCATTGGCGAATTGCCATGAGTCAACTCCCTAACCTCGAACGGTTACAACGCTGGATTGCTACCAGCAATACCCCGTACCTGAGTTTACATCTCGATATTCAACCCGAGGATATGGCACACCTAACCCCAGGTGCAGCCCTCGAGCGCATTGCCGAGAATGTCGCACAACTTGCGGACAGCACAGGTTTACCAATTTTGCTCGAGAATGTTGCCCAGTACGCTTGGAGCGAACGTCCAAAATTTGTCACCGACCCACATTGGATAACAGCTGCCCTCGAGATAAGTGGAGCAAATTTACTACTCGATATTACGCACGCTCGAGTCAGTGCTTATCATCGTAACGAAGATGCTGAAAGTTACTTGGCGGCTTTACCACTCGAGCGAACCATTGAAATCCACACCAGTGCTCCGCGTATGGAATCAGAAGGTTTGCGCGATCGCCACTTACCCATGCAACAAACCGAATTTGATTGGCTCGAATGGGCAATTACCCGCACCCCCGCTTTACAAACCATCACCCTCGAGTACGGTGGCATCCCCGATATCGGACACACCCGCGAAGGACGCGAAATCCGCATTCCACGCAACGACCCAAGTGCGCTGCTCGAGAACCTTGCTAAGCTCGATACACTGCGGAAACGCTTAGCAGGCAAACTGCGTGAAGCACCTAAATTGCCCCAAGGTTGGCACATAGACCAACGCCGTGCTCCAACTCGAGAAGAAGAACTTAGTATTGGCAGCATCCAAGCCATGGGTTACGACGCGTAAGGGAATCATGCCATTACAATTGATAATCAATTGGTCAGAACAACTGGCATCTCTCTTAGAAACACATGGACATATGGTGGATGGTATCAAAATTCCAACACTGACACCTCCACCAAGCCATAATCTCAAAAACAAAACTATTTTGCTGCACGGTTTAACGGCTCCGTACAGAATTATGCAACCAGATATTCCAAAACTCGAGGAATTGCGAGAATGGATCGCTCTGACAAAAACACCCTACTTATCAGTGCATCTGGATGCCAAAATTTCCGAAGACCATGAAGTACTTAGCAATGTTGAAGACATCATTGAACAGATTTGCAACAATGTTATCGCTCTCAAACAAGCGACAGGGTTACACATTGCCCTCGAGAATTGTGTTTATTATCCGTGGGGTAAGTTGCCACGACAATTTTCAGACCCACAATTTATTGGTCAAGTCATACAAGCCAGTGGTGCAGATTTCTTACTCGATATTGCCCATGCTCGAGTCAGTGCTGCCCATCGCCAAGAAGAAATAAGTCAATACTTAGCAAAGTTGCCCTTAGATCGAGTCCGCGAAATTCATATTTCAGGACCAAGGTTGCAAGCCGAAGGGCTGCGCGATCAACACAACCATATGCTCGAGATTGACTACCAAATTTTACAACAGGTCATACCCCAAGCAAAACAATTGCAAACCATCACGCTTGAGTACGGTGGTACACCTCCAACGACCAGAAACCTCGACGGGTCTCGAGTTGCAATAGACCGTAATAACATCCATGAATTAGCTGTGCAAATAGAAAAACTCTATGCGATTTGCCAAAACCATTAAAACATCCAAACCAGCTATTTGAACCGTATGCCTTTTAATGCTGTTTTCTCCGACCCCATTTGCACCGTATACTTATGTCATGGCAAGTGCGCCAACCGACTCGAGTTTCAGTGATGAATTTTTACTAGCGCAAATCGCCATTGGTGATGAAACCGCTTTGACCGAACTCTATCAGCGTTTCTCGAGACGAGTCCATGCTTTGGCTCGCAGGATTTTAGGCAGTGTTAGTGAAGCCGACGACACCTGCCAAGATGTCTTTGTTAAACTCTGGGAACGGGCTAATTCTTTTTTTGAAACACGAGGCAATGCCGCCAGTTGGATTATGACCATTGCTCATCATGCCAGCATAGATGCTTTGCGACGACGCACCTCGAGACGAACCGATCATCCAGAAGAAAACTATCTCGAGCGAACTGTTTTTGAAACCAGTCACGACCCACTCGAGCAAGCAATGCTGACCAAAGCTCTGCAAGTGTTAACTGCTTCTGAGCAAGAACTTATTCAGTTGGCATTTTTTACTGGTTTAAGTCATTCACAAATTGCTCGGCAAACAGAATTACCGCTGGGCACAATTAAATCGCGTTTACGAATCAGCCTCGAGAAATTACAAAAAATCTTAGGCTCAGAAAAACCCTTAGAATTGATGGTGGAATCATGATTGCCCCTTTGCCTTGGAACGAACCGCAACGTCTTTTTGCTTTGCAGTCGTACCAAATTCTGGATACGCCTAGCGAAGCCACTTTCGATGTCCTTGCTGAACAAGTGGCAGCAACCCTGAATGCACCAATTGCAGTGATTGGTTTTATAGATGAAACACGCCATTGGTTTAAAGCCAAAGTCGGCACGCCCTTTGAAGTCAATCGTCGTGAATGGGCAACTTGTGCCCATACCATTGCCGAAGCTCAAGTCATTGCTTGTAACGATGTGCGTTTAGATGCCCGATTTTCCGATATGCCACCACTCGAGCAAGTGGGTGTTAAAGCTTATGCAGGAGCACCAATTATTGCTGATGGTTGTGCCATTGGAACTGTTTGTATTTTTGATCTGAAAACACGACAATTTACCCAAGAAGATATGGATAATCTCGAGCGCTTTGCCAAATTAGCCCTTGGTATGCTTGAGCAACGCCGTACCAGCATCGAATCTGAGGGTATCGAAATCCTCAGTGCTGCTTTACCTGCCAGTCAGCCAAGTCAAGCTGTGCAGCACAATATCCTCGAGCAAATTCGTAACAAACCAAAAGTTGCGTCACTCGCCGAAATTCAGCAAATTGGTCATCAGACGTACCGTCTAACAATTCATAGTGAGAAACCAGACAGTATGCACTGGCAAATCTGGGCAATGTCTCCAACCGATACTACCCCTCGAGCTATGCAGCGAATCAGTAGCAACCAAAGTGATTTTTTGGTTGCTGAAGACACTCGAGCCATTGTTGTTTCACTCGAGCCACAACAACCCACAACCCACCCAACTCAAGTGATTGCTGTTTTACCTATTGCACCAACTTAAAAGTACGAAAACACAAAGAAAAAGTTCTTAAATTGATTTCACATCACCAGTGCCAAGTGAAAGAATTGAAGTTGACTATCCTCGAGTTGCCCAATGCAATCGGCAATTTCCTCGAGTAGGTCAATGTTTTCTTCAATACTCAATTCTGGCAAAGTAACTGTTTCTTCAATCAAAGCCACACGCAAAGCTCTAAACATCTGTAAACCACTGGCAGTTGTAAACCACTGCATTTTTTCAATTGGATAGGGTGGGTCTTCGGACTCGAGATCAAATTCTTCGGCGACCTCATCGAAAACACCCACATTATAGGCAGCATCGGTACTGTCTATAAAACCAGAAAGCTCTGGAACCTCGAGTTGCTGACAAAGTACATCCAGTTGTTCGGTGTACTCACAAAGTAAAAGGCAATCATTACCTTGGGTTTCCAAAGTATTTCCTTGACGAAATTGCAACCAATACGCTGCACTCATAACATCACCCCTTCGATTTTTTGGCTGGTTTCTTTTGTCTGTGCGAAGCAGCAATGGCTCCCATGACCCACGGTTCTAATGCCTGCCAATCCTCGAGTAAATCTTCTGGAGCACGGTAATAACTCATTTGCACAAGTTTGTCTTTGCCTTCATACGTAAATGGCTCGAGGTTAGCTGTTTGGAACATTCCCACATTTTCAGCATCGGCTTTCAGGTACAACACATCTTCAACAATTAAACCCATCATCCGATCTTGGACATACATACCCCAACCACCAAACATACTTTTTCCTCGGGCACCAACAGGAATAAGGGCTTCTTCAATAAATTCTACAAAGGCAGGTTTAACTTTAGCCATGATTTGCTGTCCAATCAAATCTCAATTGCTCGAGTCCAGTAATTCTAAACAAAAAACCTGAATACCCTACTGCACAGTGGGGTATTCAGTGAATTAGGAGTGGTGTCTAAACTTGGTAAAATGGCGGCTAATGTCTTCATTGTCACCTCGGCTGATATTGCCAAAAGAATACAATGAATTACGCCAGAACACAACTCTAACTATACTATTTTGTGTATAACTACTCGAGTGCAAAGTGCAATTTACTCAAGTTTGCCAGTAAACGAAACAACTTGCACAATTCGACCATCAGCCGCAAACTCGAGGGCATCCATTCCAGTATGGCTTGGTGCGGTCTGTCCTTGGACATAAATACCCCAGTTATAGCGTACCCAATTGCCATGATCGTGCTTTTGCACTTCGGATGTGTACTCGAGCCGATCAAAAGGCAACATCGTATGTACTTTGCCAATAAATGAGGCAATTGCCACAGCGCCATTTAATCTGCCCATTGGGTCAAAGACCACAACATTGGCTTGTACAATACCAACAAGTTTTGACAAACGAGATGCGGCATCACGTTCATTCCAAACTTGTAAATAGATTTTGAGCATTTCTGTATACGTCATAATTTATCCCCTGCTACCCGAGTCTCGAGCAACTGCCAATCCAAAACTGGCTTCTGGGTACCATCGTACACCGTGAAGTCAGCAAACATGCCAACTTCTAAAGTGCCACGGTTATTCACATCGCCACTAGCAATCGCTCCACCCACTGTAAAGGCAGCAATACTCTCCTCGAGCGTCACCTGATGACCAGCTTGGAATGGTTCGAGGGTAGCAGCATGAATGCCAACCAAAGGATTGACTTCACGAACCACTGGTGCATCGCTCGAGAAAACCGTAGTTAAACCAGCATCGAACATGGCACGCAAATTATAACAATGAGGTACAAATTCTTTTGGGAGATACTTAGCAAAATTGCCAGCTAATTCGTGCAGAAAAATCGGTTGAGGTACAACAATCACACCAAGTTCTCGAGCTTTTTGCAAATGCGAAGCATTAGCTAAACCAAAATGTTCAATCCGATGCCGAATCTGAGTGGTATTGCTCGAGGCAAGCCGCTGGTAAACTTCGAGAATCTGATCTAACGCCCGATCTCCGATGGCATGAGTACCAATCCGAAACCCAGCTTGGTGCGCCTCGAGAGCCAGTTGGTATAGCTCCTTGGTTTCAAAACGCAACACACCCTGACTCGGGAAATCAGTGTTTTGATATGGGATACTGACCGCAGCGGTTGCGCCACTTAAACCACCATCGGCAAAAAATTTAACACTATCTACCCGCAAAAAACTCGAGACAAATTTCTCAGGTAGCGGATAAGTTTCTAAACCACCATCAGGACGACGAATAAACAAAACATTCACCCGAATTGGTAAAGCTTTTTCTGCCTCGAGTTGCCGATACGCCTCGAGTAGCACAGGGTCTACGGCAGGGTCGGTGCAACTGGTAATACCATGAGCGGCTAACCACTTCAGCCCTGCCAGCACAAACATTTTATAATCTTGTACCGAAAAAGCAGGCATGGCTTTCAGCAACAAACCATGCGCTGTTTCAAAAACCAAACCTTGCTCGAGATGAATTTCTCCACCATGTGGCGGTATGGTTTTTTGATCAATACTGGCAAGCTGCAACGCTCTCGAGTTTGCGGCGTGAATATGAGCACAGGTGCGAGTCAGTACCACAGGATTAAGTGGTGCAACCGCATCCAACGCTGTTTTGGTAGGGCTACCACCAATTTTTGCTTCGTTCCAACCACGTCCAAGCAACCACTGACCAGGCTCAAGGGTTTTGGCTCGAGCTGCCACCAACGCATAGACTTCCTCGAGTGAAGTTGCTTCGCGCAAATCGAGCATGGTGGTGCGTAAATGCCCAACTTTCCAGACATGTACATGAGCATCATTCCAACCAGGAAAGACAGATTTACCACCTAAGTCCAGCACTTCTCGAGCCTCGAGCTGCGGATTATCAAGCGCCACAACAACACCCTGATCGATTGCTAAACTCGAAGCTTTTTTCCCTCGAGCCACCCAGATATTGGCATTTTTGATCAGTAAATCAATCATGACCAATTCACCGCACTGTTTCGCCAGACAATTAAAATGCCGTAATTCGCACAACTGGCATCCTCGAGGTACTCTGGGATCACCCCATAAATTCGGTAACCGCGTTTCAGTTGAATACTCAGCACAGGGTCAAAACGTTCATTGCGAATCACCTCGTGTAAGTAAGCTTCGATTGGCATTTCATCACGTACAGCACCGTACCCTTTGGGCATGGCACCAGCGTAATGCCCATGCAAACCCAGTTGTACCACCAATTTTTGCCGTGCCTGATAGAGTAAACTCGAGAGTCCTTGACTGCGATACTCGGGTAACACACCAATATCAGCGCCGTACAACCAACGGGCATTTGGGTTATGGGTGGTGAAAAAACCATCACCCACAGCTGGAAAAAACTTGTGTTGATAATGCCCGAAATCTAGCTCGAGCATGATATCACTTGAGCTTGCCACCACTTTTTGCTCGAGTGTATCAATAATGGCATGTTGTCCAGCAGGAAAAATTTTGATATGCGAAGCAAAATGCTCGGATAACATTAACTCGCCATCGGATAACTCTGGGAACGAAATGCGTTGAATCTGCTCGAGATCAGAGAGCATCTCTAAGCTGCTATTGACAACTTGATAACGCCCATCGGCACTCGAGACGATAGTAGGAAGATTGAACATAGAATTTAAGCAGCCACGAGTTCTTTGGGTTTATGGGCAGCGTAAGCATCGCGGATTGCGCCTTGCACAACCGTTAAAGCTTCATGCAGCATTTCGGGAGCAATATCGAGTTGTGGCAAGAAACGAATGCAATTGCTGTACAAACCAGCCCGCAGCAAAACCACTCCACCCTCGAGACAACGTTTTGCCACTTCAGGTACCAACTCGAGCCACGGTTCTTTGGTGGTTTGATCTTTGACAAATTCGACTACCATCATGCCACCAATTCCACGCACATCGCCAACAGCTGGAATTTCGAGTTTCATCGGTTCAAACATGGCTCGCACGGTTTTTTCGATATGCGCTGCTCCAGCTTGCAAGGCAGGGCTTTGTAATAACGTCAGGGCTTCAAGAGCCGCCACACACGCTAATGGATTACCACCATAGGTGCTACCCACACCACCAATATGAGCACTATCCATGATTTCGGCTCGAGCAGTAATTGCACTTAAAGGCAAACCAGCAGCTAAACTTTTAGCACTGATAATCATGTCAGGTACAACATTGCTATGCTCAATTGCCCAGAGTTTGCCTGTCCGACCTGAACCGCTTTGGATTTCATCAGCAATCATCACTGCACCAATGCGGGTACAAACTTCACGAATTTTCTCGAGAAATTTTTTCGGCACAGGAATAAAGCCGCCCTCGCCGACCACAGGTTCAATGACAATACATGCCACAGCACTTGGGTCTATGTGGCTGATCATAGCATCATCTAAATTTTTGCAACACCAATCTAAATAATCTTCGCTCGAGATACCTTTTGGCACTCGGTACATATTGGGTAATGGTAAACGATAAATTTCTGGGGCAAACGGTCCAAATCCTTTTTTGAACAAACCCCATTTACTGGTCATAGCCATCGTTAAATTGCTCCGCCCATGATACGCGCCTTCAAAGACAATCACTCCAGCCCGACCGGTAAATTTTCTTGCAAGTTTAACAGCGTTCTCGACGGCTTCTGCGCCACCATTAGAAAGCAATGTTTTCTTGGCAAAATCGCCTGGTGTTAAACGGTTTAGGGTTTCGCAAACCTCAACATAAGGTTCGTAATTTGCCACGATGCTACACATATGTAAGTACTTATCTACTTGAGCATGAATTGCATCGGTCACAGCTTTCGGGCGATGTCCAACAGCCAGCACACCAATACCACCAGCCAAATCAATCAGAGTATTGCCATCAGCATCGTGCACTAAACTTCCCTCGGCACTAACAACAGCAATACCATTTGCCATGGCTAAACCACCCGAAACAGCTTTTGCCCGACGCTCGTTGAGTTCCTTTGATTTTGCCCCAGGAACACTTGTCTTTAAGTTAATGAATCCCATAAAACACCTCTTTTTAGACCCGAAACTCGAGCCACGCAAATGCACAAACGACCAGCCCAGACTTAACGCTGAACAGGTGGTGGAATGGCATCGAGAAGTTTTGCAGAAATCATGATTTGACTCGAGTCTACAAGTTTTTTGGCTGTGAGGCAAATTCTATCAGTTAAATATCAGGTTGATTGCTTATGGTCAGGTTCTACGGAGGAAACAATGAAAAAAATAGTTTGTTTAACAGCAGCATTATTAGGTAGTGGCTTATCGGCTCGAGCTTCGGAACTCAACATCTACCCGTCTTTTGCAGAAGTACGCGAAACAGTTCAACTGAACGGCGAGCAATTCGATTGGACTCCACCCGCCGACCTAGGCTCGTACTTACAACCAGAAAGTCTCGAGTTAGACGACCCAAACGTCTTATTTATGAGTTTATTACCACCCACCCCAAGTTTACTCGAGATGTTTGAAGGCAAAGAAGTCCAAGTTTGGTTTAATGAAGAATATGTAACAGCAACCGTGGTTAGCGCTAATGTTGGTATGTTCAAAATTGGCAACTCGTATGTGCAGATTGCCTCGTCGCAAGTGTTATACCCAAATCTCGAGGGTTGGCGAATCGCTGCCACATACTCTTGGCAGCGTGCACCCGTTGTGCGAACCGCGCAATTGCAATACCGAACTCGAGGTGTGCAATGGCTTCAAACGCGGTACACTTTGGGCTTAAATCAAGATGAAAACACCAGTGCTCAAGCAAATTTAACAGCGTGGGCAGATATCAAAAACGAATCTTTAGTGCGATATACGGCAGTCAAAGCGACACTGTTTGCAGGTTTTAGTGCAAGCGCCAACGATTCTAGTGTTTCCAAGCCTAAGATAGTTGCCACAGCTCCTGTAACTACACGACCTAAAATTATCAGTGCAGGCGAAGTGGCTGGATTACAAAAATTTGAGTACCCTAATAAATTTACTTTAGCTGGTCGAACCACGATGAGTTTGCCTTTTGTCAAATCGCAACCACAGGTGAAACGCGTGCTCGAGTATAGCAATCAGTTTTATGCCAATGCTAATTTGCAAACTGGTTTGTTGCGAATGTACCGCTTCAAAGCCGAACAAATATTGCCACAAGGCGAAGTCACATTGCGTGAAAATGGGCAATTAATCGGTGCAGTTTACCTCGAGAATACTGCCTTGGGCAGCAATGTTAAACTCAATTTTGGTAAGGATTTTGATACGAAATTAGTACGTTCGGCGCAGTTGCTCGAGCGAATAACTTCTCGTACACAAATCGTCACCAAATACAAAATCAATTTTTTAGTCAAAAACATTAAAACTCGAGCTGTGAATATACGCTTAAATGAATGGCTGTGTGAAACATGGAAATTCAGTGCTGCGCCAAATCAGGGTTTCGTATTTTCAAACAATAGTTTTGTTCTCGAGCGTGAATTAGCTGCTGGTCAAACACTAGCAGCCACCCTGATTGCTACAAAAACAGTGTCAGTACCAATGAAGCCAGTCAATCCTGGAGGTGCCAACCCATTTGGTTGCTGAGGTGTCAGGTAAGCATCAGGTTGATTGGCTAAGTTAGTAAAGAGTTTCGTCATGGAGGTGTTACCAATAAAAAAGAGTATCTCGCGGTTGTAAGAAGCCATTCAGTAGTGCAGACAGAGAGGAGAAGATAGCCTGTCTTAAATAAATTGATCTCGAATCTCGAGCGCTTGAGCGGTTAACATCCGTAAGCGCTCGAGATCAGTTTGGGGCATCAATAATGGCAGAATGAATTCTGTTGGTAAATTTCCAACCAAATCATCGCCTGCAAATGGACAACCACCAATACCACCAAGCGCACCCTCGAGCCACGTTGTACCAGCCTTTAACGCCGCATGTGTTAGTTCGATAGCGTTTTCAGCTCGAGCGTGCAAATGTACTCCAATTCCAGCTGCTCCAAATTGATCAATCACTGCATGGGTTACTGTATAGACTCGAGTAGCATCAGCTTGACCGTAGGTATCGGCAAGAGCAATATCCTGAACACCCAAAGCACGTAATTTTGCAACACTTTCAAGCACAATATCTTGGCTCCAAGCATCGTTGTACGGATTGCCAAAACCCATCGAAAGGTAGACCACAAAACGCAAACGCCCCGCTCGAGACTGCATTTCTGCCACAATATCCCATGAATCCTCGAGTGAGTGATTGGTGTTACGGCGTTGGAAAGTATCGGAAATGGAAAGCGGATATCCAACACTGGTCACTCGCCCACAAGCCAAGGCACGCTCGAGACCTTTTTCATTAGCAACAATACATAATAAATCGGCAGTGGTATCAGGTAAACCCTCGAGTACAGCTTCTGTATCCTGCATTTGTGGTACGGCTTTAGCCGAAACAAAACTCCCACAATCTAAATGAGTAAACCCAGCCTCGAGTAATTTTGTGATAAAAGCAATTTTCTGCTCGGTTGGAATAAAACGTGTTAAACCCTGCCAAGCATCTCGAGGACATTCAACGAAAATCATATTCTCGAGTATAATGCAATCGGTTTCTTTGGAGGAAAGATGAAAAAGAAAAATCTCTGGCGTTGTCTGGTAGCAGGTTTAATACTTGGGATAGTGCTTGCAAGTTGTGTGCCAACAGGTCCGCGACAAGAAAAACCAAGTAACCCAGAAATCATTGTTGCACCTCGCTAAGTGTTGGTCACGTCTCGAGCGAAAATGCCAATCACACTGTGTCGCCAAGACTCGAGAGCCTTACTCAAGCCTTTTTCTGCAATGGCTTGAGTAACCAGCGGCGCTAAGGTCTGGCTCAGGTTTTTACTGATCCCAGCATCGGCAAAGTCTTGTTGCAATTGCTGCCCAAGGCTGTGTGTTTGCAACCCTAAACGCCAACTGGCATGAAGTTCAGCTAATGCCCAAAACCATTGAAATTGGGTTTGCGGTGTTTTGCACAATGCCAACACCCTTGCGTACTGTTTATGTGCCAGCAACCACTCGAGTTCCGCCACCGGATACAGCGGCTCTGCCCAAGTCGGAATACTTTGCCGTTCTGGCAGCATTGCCACGTCAGATTCACATAAATCGAGTCGGCACTGCCAAATGGCTTTGACACTGTCGTTAGGGAGCAAAGCAAACCACTTACGAGCTGTTTCTAATTGGTTTTGCACATGGGCAACATAAACCAAGGCGAGTAAAACATCTTGTTGTAAATACTCCGAGCCTGCCCGAATACTGCTGTGATAGGCAGCTTGATATTGCAATTCGGCTTGCGCGAAATCTTCTTTAATGAGCAATATGTTTGCCATGCCAAACGAAAACCATGCTTGATGTTGAATTTGAGCGGTAGTAATCGGCATGGTTAAAGCAGTGCGATAGACCACTTCAACTTCGTTGTATTTGGCTAAATCGTATAAGTTACTGCTCAAGGCTCGGTATGCCAGCATGCGTTGGTAAGGATGATTTTCGCTAAATTTGATCGCCAAGTTTGCTAATTGTTGCCCTCGAGTGAACCGTTGTTGATTGTGCATCAACCATGCAAGTAACGATAAGGCTTGTGATTGCACTGCTAAGTCGCCCGCAGTTTTTCCCAGTCGTAAAGCAGCCAAGCCAGTTTGAATGCCTGCTTTGTTTTCGCCCAGACGTTGTAAACAACTGGTTTTTTCCAACAATGCCTTGGCTGATTGTAGTCCTTGCAAAACAACTAAGGCTTGACTTCCTTCGCCCTGTGCTGACAATGCCGCAGCCAGTTGGACTTTAATTTCGGCGCTCAGTTCTGGATACAACGCTGGCACGGTCAAGGCTCGCCGCCATAAGGCAATCGCTTCATCAACATGCCCCGTGGCGTATAAAGTCTTGCCTAGGCCACTTTGGATGGTGGCGCGTAACGCGGTGCTGTCTAGGCTATTGAACTCGAGCGCTTCTAATGCAATGCGGTATGCCATTTCGGCTTGTGGAAAAGCAAATTGGTTGGCAAATTGCTCCGCACTGCTCAGGGCAACACTCAGAGCTGCTTCGGCGTTACCGCCAGCCAAATGATGCCGCGCTAAGGTGATCAGTTGGTCTGGGCGTTGCTCGAGAATAGCGGCGGCTCGGCGATGCCAACGACGTAATTTTAAACCAAGAATATCGCCATGTAAGGCTTCGGGGTACGCTGGGTGGGTGAATGTAAAGGCATCATTTTTTTGCTCGAGAATGAGTCTGGTGCGTAGTAAAATTTCAATTTCATTCAGGCAAGCATCGTCAGTCCAATCAAGCACTGTTTTAACATCTTCATAAAAAAAGTGTTGTCCAAAAATACTGGCAGCTCGAGCAAATTCGAGTGTAGTTTGTCCAAGGTGTGCAATGCGTTGCTGCATAAGGTCTTGTACCCCTATTGGAAGGTGCACACTAGAACGAGTCCATTCGTAAACCCCTGCTCGTTGTGTTAGCAATTTATGCTCGAGCATGGTTTCGACCCGTTGGGACAGCAACCACGGGTTGCCACTAGCAGGGATGAGTAACTCATCTATTAAAGCTGCTTCGATTTTTGCACCAAGCCAGCCTTCAAGAATATCTTGCATAATGGTTTGTGGTAATGGCTCGAGGTTTATGTTGTGGCGAATTTCGGGTAGCACTTTGGCAGCATTGCTCAGTTCTTCACTGCGATACGATAAGATGATATTGGTATTTGGAATTTGGGCGCAGGCGTACCGCAGCAACTCAAGCGAGGCTTGATCTGCCCAGTGGATATTCTCGAGAATAATGATTGTTTGGTCTGCGACGATCTCGAGTAAATTGCGGAAACCTTCAAGCAGTTCAAGTTGCGCTAAGGCAGGATCATTGGATAATACTGCTGAAGTTGTTGCATCTAAACCTAAGTTGGCTCGAGGGGCAAAGCGTTTCCAAAGTTGACGCAATGCCACAGGTGCACTTGTTAGTAAATCCTCATTGGCAAGGCTGCTAACCAATCTCGAGACCATGCCAAAAGGTGTTTGGTCATCGGCTGTAGCAGCACTCCAGATACAAGTTTTTTTGGCATTCTGAGCAAAACTTTGTAATAAATGGGTCTTACCAATGCCTGCAATGCCACGAACTGCGGTCACACCATTTTGCGAAACAGCGGCTTCAAGAGCCACCAATTCGTTGCTGCGCCCAAGCAAAGGCACAACCAAGATTTGATCGGCTCGAGGTGTATGTGGTTTAGTGACCACACTGTGTTGTGGTTGCTCGAGACTTTGTTGTAAAGCTTGACGAATTTCGTTGGCATGATTTGGACGTTCAGCAGGATTTTTTGCTAATAAACGCAGCAGTAATTCTTCGAGCACAACAGGAATACTTGGGTTTAATAAACTCGGTTTTTTTGGCGTTCGTTGCAAATGCGCCATCACCACTTCGGGCAAACTGTTTCCCGTAAAAGGTAACTGCCCGCAAACAGCACGGTAAAGCATGATACCAAACGAATACCAATCGGCTCGAGCGTCTAAGGTATCGCCCCTACATTGTTCTGGACTCATATATAAAACAGTGCCAAGCATGGTGCCAACTTTGGTCAGTTGCAAACTCGAGTCATTCAGTTTTGATAAACCAAAATCCATGAGTTTGATCGTGCCAGAGCTATTTAACATCACATTTTCGGGTTTTAAGTCGCGGTGCAACAACCCAGCATCATGGACAACTTCTATAGCTTGACTGAGTTGCGAAAAATTTTCGACAATGCTACTTAATACCTGCCCAGCATGTAACCAAGCTTCGAGGGTCAAACCATTGATATACTCGAGGGTTAAAAAAGCTTGTTGTTGATCTTCACCAAATTCGTAAACCCGAACAATATTTTGATGATTTAATTTGCTTAACGCTCGGTACTCACGACGCATTCGTGCCGAAACAAGCAAATGCGAACCAGGGTGAGCTATTTTTAAGGCAAGTAAATGCTGATTATGCCGTTCTCGAGCTAAGTAAACACGCCCAAATGCACCAACGCCAAGTTCTTGAAGGGTTTCAAAGCGTTCAGTTAAACTCATAAGGCTCGAGTCTGACGCACAGTTGCAACAGCCACACGGTTTTTACCATTGCGTTTAGCGGCATACTGGGCATCATCGGCGCAACGCACCAATTGCTGAATGCTTTGTTGTGGCTCGAGATGGGCTACACCAACACTAATAGTGACACGAATACTGGCACCATCTACTAAAAACGGATGAGCTGCAACTTGGCTTTTGATTTGCTCGGCAATACTTTCGGCATTCTCGAGGGCACAATTTTTTAGAATAATCAAAAATTCTTCGCCGCCCCAACGCACTAAACTATCAGTTGTTCGCAAGAGTGCCTGCGTTAATTGCACCACTTCGCGTAAAACCATATCGCCTGTGGCATGACCATAGGTGTCATTAATTTGCTTGAAGTTATCAATATCAAAAAGCAAGACAGATAATGGTTTTTTCTCACGTAAAGCTTCTTTTTGGGCTTGCTCGAGTAGCCCTTCGCCGACCGAACGGGTTTTGGCTTCGGTTAACGAGTCTATCATTGCCAATCGCTCGAGGCGTTTTTGGTACTGATTGATTACAAAAATTGTGCAGCCAAGCACTAATCCTGTGGCAAGTGCACCCAAAAGCAAATTAATCAGTAGTATCCGCACAGAAGGTGCAAAAGCCAGCGTTTCATTTTGCTCGACAATTAAATACCAATTAAGTTCACTAATAAAGCGAGAATTCACTTGTACCACAGCATCTTTGTTACTATATGTTAATTGTTGGGGTGTTTTCTTAGCCAGAATTTGTCGTGCAATACTCGAGATGCCAAATAGGTTTTTGATATCACCTTTAAGCTCGCTGTGTCTGGAATCTGCAAAACTAATCCTGCCTGTTGCATTGGCAAAGTATACGCGGTCTGCAAAACGTTGTTCGATGCGTCTAACCAAGGCAGTTAACGTGTCAAATGTGACTCCAATACCTGTAATGCCTAAAAAACGACCCTGTTGATCTTGCAAGCGGTAATTGATAAAAATTGTCATACGATTACGATTTGCATAATCTGGGTCAGCATTTAATTCATATTCAATGTTCTTTTGTCGAAAATCGAAATACCAATTGTCTCGAGCATCTGACCGATTGATAACCTCAATAATACCTTTGGGATGGTAATAATTTTTACTGCGATCAGAAATAAAGAAAGCTGTATTGGCTTGAAAACGTTTTTGAATCGTACCGAGGTAGTTACGGATTTTCATTTCATCCTGCTCGCCACCAAGTACCCAATCGCGCAGAAAAGTATTTTCTGCCATCTGTGCCGACAAATAAATCGGACGTAAAATATCGCTTTGTATTTCAGAGTAGACTGTATCACCAGCTAAGGGTAAGCTCTGTGTGACAATGCCTTTGCGAATTGAATCTCGAGAAACATAGTAGCTGAGTAAACTAATGCCCAAAAACCCTACGGCTAAGATAATCGTTAACCAAAACAGTAAACGATTTTTTTGAGCTGCGAGATTCATACCATATAGTTTACTCTAAACAATGCTCGAGCTAAGATTGCTCCGTTACAATGCTTGATTAAGAATTTTCAAGTGGACATGGCTTCGTCTAATGCCCTGACAAAAACTTCGGTATCTTCAAGCCACGGGTAATGCCCAGCTTCTAGTTCGTATAACTCGGCATTTAGTAAATCAATCAACCAATCGGTTTGGCTCGGGTACGCTGTACTATCTTCGATACCTGCAATTACAAACACGGGGCTATTAATTTCAGGAAAATACAATGGATACTCGAGATTCCAGAGTTCGTTAAAGACCAAGCCTTCTTGTAATAAGCCACTGCCAAATAAGCCAGATTCAGAATCAAGGAATTCTAAGTGTAAACGAGCACTGGGTTGCGGAAAATGCAGCACCGATAACAAACTATCCTGTAAACCAAAAGCGGCTTCGGCTCGAGCTTCGGAATCCTCGGGTACAGGCACAGACTTATCAGCTAATCTGGCAGCACTATCTAATAGCACCCTCGAGAGTTCAGGAAAATGCACCCACGGATTGACCACAATCACACGGTCAATATGGTTAGGGAAACGCCGAGCGTACTCTAAGGCAATCACAGCCCCAAAACCATGCCCTAATGGTGCAAAGCGGCGAATTCCCAAATGCTGCCGTAATGCCTCGAGGTCTTCTACTAAAGCATCCACAGTGTATAACTCTGGGTTTGCCTCGAGTTGACCGCTGCGCCCACAACTGCGCTGATCTAAGTACACCACACGGTATTTATCTAAAAATTCACCCAAAATGGCTTCAAAGCTAAAAGCATTGTAACCAAGGTCGTGCAAAAAAATAATGGTCGGAGCATCATCGCGTCCCTGATCGGAGTAAAACAATTCCACACCATTCAAATGCACTAAATTCTGCCCAGTCTCGAGGTCGTCTATCATACCCTCAGTCTACCTGTTTGACACACCGCAAATCAGGTGATAAACTCCTCGCCGCTCGAGTCACCCGCTTGGGCATTGGCGACGGCGTTGTAGCCAAGTGGTAAGGCAAGGCTCTGCAAAAGCCTCATCCGGCGGTTCGAATCCGCCCAACGCCTCCACAGCCAGCATGGTAAAGGCTCGTAGCTCAGGGGTAGAGCACTACATTGACACTGTAGGGGTCAGCAGTTCAAATCTGCTCGAGCCTACCAAATAAAGACGCAGATTATAAAATCTGCGTCTCTAATTTTTCCCAAGTTTTACACTTTAAGCTGTAGTCTAAACTATTGAGATGCTTAAGGAGTCATTTAATGAAAAAGATACTTGTGCTTTGTCTTGTTTTGTTAGGTGGTTTAAGTTCTGCACAACTGATAAACGGTCAGTACGGTTACTGGAATAAAAATGTAATAACTCAACAGCCTTCAATTTTGACATCGGCTGGTGTTTTTGGTGCAATTAGAGACCCATTTTGTGGGGAAGTAGAATCCATGCGTTACTTGGTGTCAAACGGATTCACCCCAAAATTCACAGTTATTTATCAACATTATGGAAAAGTGAATCAAAATGCTTTAGGGTATCGGGTGAAGATAGCCAGCAATTCATTTTCAGGTTCAACAGGATGGCGCTTACAAGGAGATTGCACCATCGCTTTTAAGTTTGAATCAGAAAAACTCGAGTTCAGCAATGAAGCAAGAAAAAATTATAACCAAGCCTATAAAACCACGGATTACATCGTTGTTTTTGATCATTATGAAGGACAGGTTTTTCGGTACACCTTCGCAGCCCCATAAAGTGGTCAAAACGAATTTAGCAGTTTAAATCTGCTCGAGTGATACCAAAGAAGCCTATGCGTTTTACGTAGGCTTCTTCTATGACATGGTATTAACGCTTTTGATGTTCAAGATTAAGTCAGACTGTATACTGATGCTATGACAAGACTCTTGGCACGTTTAACGGCACCCTTGCTGATGGCATTAACAATGCTTGTACCGACTGCACAAGCTGCACCTTTGGGGGTTGTTTCAGAAACAGCCATTACAGCAACTGTTGGCTATTCATTTTCGAGTGGACAAGCTATTTCGTTAGCCCTCGAGTACGAATTGCCTGTAGCGGTGCCAGTCCCTGTGGATGTCAGTATCACCCCTCGAGTTGGTTTTGGAATTTCATCATTTGGTTTTGGAATTAACCTTGGTGTATTGGCTAAAGTGCTGATTTTGCCATCTTTTTCTGGTGGTTTACTTGGTGCAGGCGTTTGGTTTGACATGGATTTTCGCAATATCGCCACAACAATTAACAGTTTTAAAGTGGCTTTTGGACCATTTTTGAACATTAACTTCGAGCCATTTTACGCAACCTTTAGCGCATCGCTATTTTCTTTACGCGATGGCATTTATGCTTTTGATTTAGGATTAGCAGCACGTTACTACCTCGAGACTTTTGGTTTTGAATTTAGCTTTGATTACAACACCATTGGTTATGCCAGAGCTTCGCTCGGTATTCGCTTTTTACTGTGAATAGCATGAAGTTACGCTTACCTGCGGGTTGGTGGGGGGTTGTGCCGAGCTTAACGCTACTGGCAATCTTTGTGCTGTACCCACTGCTGCAAGTGATGCAAATCTCGAGTTTAAAATGGGATGGCGTAGCGGCTGGCGAAAGTATTGGTTTTGGTAATTACCAGCGTTTATTCTCCGACCCCGACCTTGGGCGTAGCTTAATCACCACTTTGACATTAGCGGCTTTTGTTTTACCTATTTTTGTTGTACTTGCAGCAATCATTGCCATTGAACTCGAGGGTACTCGTTTTGAGCGGCTGATTAAAGCGATTATGTTTTTGCCTGGGCTATGGACTGTAGGAGCTAGTGCTATTGGTTGGTACACTTTGTATGCTCCTGATTATGGCATTCTTGCCACCATCACAAATGGCGCGTTGGCGTTACCGTGGGGCGATCAGGGCTGGGCAGCCTTAACCTTGGTTGGGGCTTTTACTATTTGGCAAAATATTGGGTACGCCGTGCTGGTTGTTAGTGCTGGCTTAAAAGGTATTCCTTACGAAACCCTCGAGGCAGCTCGAGTAGATGGTGCCAATGAATCTCAGATACGTTGGAGAATTGTGTTGCCATTATTACGCCCTAGTTTAACGTTCTTAGCCGTAATTGGTGGTTTGTATGCTTTGCAAAGTTATACGGCTGTGTTTTTATTAACTCGAGGTGGACCATTTGGCAGTACCAAAGTGCTTGGGTATTTTTTATACGAAACAGCTTTTGAACGTTTTGAATTTGGTTACGGTGCAGCTTTATCTATTTTTGCCTTAGTTGTAGCCTTTACTTTTGCAGCCTTACAAGCCCGAGCGTTACGCGGGAGTGAACAATGAAAACTGCGACTTTATCAGGCACTTGGTTAGGTAAAATCGTTGTTACAATTGTGTTGGTATTTGTTTTATTGCCAATACTCTGGTTGGCATACAGTGCCTTTTTACCTGCCGATGCTGTGCTGCAAACCTCGGGAATTCCAACTGGTTTTACCCTCGAGAACTTTGCAAAACTCCCATTTGACACACTTATTCGCCCGTTATTACTGAGTTTAGTGGTCTCGAGTTTAGTGGCTGTTTTGCAATTAACGGTCTCTTTGCCTGCTGCTTATGCAATTCGCAGTGGCGCTAAGTTATTGCCTTTGTATTTACTATTGCTTTCGATTCCAGCGGAGTTAATGCTGATTCCGTTGTATGGGTTGCTCAAAGATTTGCAGTTACTTAATAACCCGTTGGCATTGGTTTTTCCATTTATTGCCAATCCATTTATTGTGTTTTTGCTATACAGCGGCATCGCAAAATTACCGTGGACTTTTATTGAAGCAGCCCGACTTGATGGTGCGAATAATTTACAAATCATCATCAGCGTGATTGCGCCGTTGCTGCGTCCTGAAATGACAGCCGCTGCGGTACTGGGTTTTGCGGCTCACTGGAATTTGGTGCTTTACCCAAAAGTGGTGCTGGACAATCCAATGTGGTGGACAGTCCAAGTTGCATTAACAGATATGCTACGTAAAGACCCGAATGCTTGGGGTAAACTTGGTGCGGCAGCCATGTTGACCAGCTTGCCAATTTTGCTACTCTATATTTTCTTTGAATCTCGAGTGACAAAAACACTCGAGGGCGGATTAAAATAAAGGTAAAGTGATTAGTCATATGCAGGGTAAAGATACGGTTGTTATTGGCGATATTCACGGATGCCTCGAGCAATTAGTTGTTTTACTTGAGCGTGAAAACATTATCAACTCGAAACATCAATGGGCAGCAGGGGAGACCACACTGGCTTTTCTGGGCGATTATATGGATCGTGGTTTGGATGGTATTGGTGTGCTGGATTTCATCATGAATCTCGAGGTGGAAGCTAAAGCTTTGGGCGGGGAAGTGATTGCATTACTTGGTAACCATGATGTGATTATGCTCGAGGTGTACCATTTTGGCGATACCCTCTCGCCAGGTTTTTTGCGCCAAGGTACCGAAATGAGCTTTAAGCGCATGTGGCTCGAGAATGCTGGTGGGCAAATCACTGACCTTGAACGGCTCGAGGCTAAGCATGTGCAGTGGTTAAGCCAACGCCCAGCAATGCACATAATTGAAGACACGCTTTTGATGCACGCTGATAGCGAATTTTACCTTGAGTATGGCAGTACGCTCGAGGAAATTAACCAGACTATTCGCTTGATGCTTGAGCAACCAGAACTCGAGGTTTTAGATCGTTTCGAGGAACGCTTTGCTTCACGAATGGCATTTTTGCATGAACCCGAAATTGTGCCTCGAGCATTTGCAACTCGGTTTGGGGCAAAGCGTATTGTGCATGGGCACACCACAGTTTATAAATTAGTACAACGCAAAGCCTCCGAAGTGCTCGAGCCGTTTGAGTATGCCAAGGGCAGTTGTATAAACCTCGACCATGCCTTGTGTTACGGCGGAACTGGTTTTGTATACCGATTCTAAAAGTGGCTCGAGACACATTATTTTCAGGCTGTGGAACTTTTTTGAGAAAAACCGCGTAAAGTAGTACATATGAAATGGCAATGGTTCTTTCCAATTTTGGTTTTGCTAGGTGCTATCGGGCTTGCTCAACCAGCGCAACCCAATAAAGCAGGTATTATCATTCGGGTCGAAGGCGAAATTCAACCCGCTAGTGCAGTGCTACTCAAAAAACAACTTGAGCAAGCTAACCTTGAGCAACGCCCACTTGTGGTGATCGAAATTAAAACCCCTGGGGGTCGGGTGGATGCTGCTATAGATATGTCTGATGCAATTCTCTCGAGTAAAGTGCCAACCTTAGCTGTTGTCACCAATGCTTTTAGTGCTGGTGCATTAATTGCCATGAGCGCCGAGCAACTTGCTATGTTACCCGGCTCGGAAATTGGTGCGGCATTACCAATTACGGGGTCAGGTCAAGCCATCGAAGGTGATGTGGGCGAAAAAATTAATAGTGCTGTCAGAGGAAAATTTCGTAGTGTTGCCGAAACAAGGGGTCGTAATAAAGATGCTGCTGAAGGTATGGTGAATCCGAAAAAAATCATTCCTGGCTTAAAAGAAAATGGTGAGATTTTAACACTCACTGCCCCTGAAGCTGTAAAAAATAATGTTGCAGATTTTACGGCTAATACCATCGAAGAAGCTGTGAGACAAGCTGGTTTTGCAAATCTTAAACTCGAGAAATACGAGTTGTCAGCAGCCGAGCAAGTCGGAACTGTTCTGACCAATCCAATTGTGGCAGGTGTGTTGTTAGCAATTGGTATTATCGGTATTTTGATCGAATTATTCCATCCTGGCTTGGCTGCTCCAGGAATTATTGGGGGTGTGGCACTGGTGGCATACTTTATGGGCGGTTTATTGACAGGTAGCGGTAGCACAGTTGCATTCATTTTATTTATTGGTGGTTTATTGCTAATAATGGCAGAACTGCTTGTCATACCAGGGGCTACTGTCGTGGGGTTACTTGGTGCTGGCAGTATTGCTGCAAGTATCTACTTACAATTTGGACAGAATTTTGGCACCGTTGCAGGTACAGCTGTTGTGCTTGGTGGTGCACTGCTTGGTTTAGCTGTTTGGCGATTACCAAAAAGTACATTTTTAAACAGGTCTATCTTTTTAAATACAACGATGGCAACATCTGATGGTGCTTTAACCATACCGCTTGGCAGTAATCCAAGCAGACTCGAGGGACGATTTGGTACAGCCGTTTCGGATTTACGTCCTAGTGGTATTGCCAGCATTGAAGGCGAACGTATAGATGTTGTTTCAGATGGTGAATTTATTAAAGTGGGTACAATGCTCGAGGTTATTCGAGTTGAAGGTCGTCGGATTGTTGTTAAAGCTCGAGGGTAATACCTCAGTTTCTTTCTAGGAGGAATATAATGGAATTTTTGGGTAGTTCGTTGTTTATTGGTGGCGTTTTTGTTCTGATTGTTTTATGGGTGCTGTTTAGTGTTATTCCAACAGCCTTATGGATTTCTGCTTTGGCAAGCGGTGTCTTTGTGGGTTTGCCTAGTTTAATTGGTATGCGTTTGCGCCGAGTCGCTCCTGCTCGAATTATTTATCCGTTAATTAAGGCGCGTAAAGCAGGCTTAAAAGACGTGATTCAGAATACGCTCGAGGCTCACTTTTTAGCTGGTGGTAATGTGGATAAAGTGGTGGATGCCTTAATTGCAGCCGATAAAGCAAAGATTCCTTTGACATTCGAGCAAGCCACAGCTATTGATTTGGCTGGACGTGATGTTTTGGATGCTGTGCGGGTTTCGGTCAATCCTAAAGTGATTCAAACTCCAATGGTGACTGGTATGGCGCAAGATGGTATTCAGTTGCTGGCAACAGCTCGGATTACTGTGCGTGTGAAAATTGATCGCTTGGTTGGTGGTGCTGGTGAAGAAACCATTATCGCTCGAGTTGGCGAAGGTATCGTAGCAGCCATTGGTGCGGCACAGGATCATAAAGCCGTGCTCGAGCAACCCGATATTATTTCTAAGACAACATTAGCCAAGGGTTTAGATGCTGGTACAGCTTTTGAAATTCTTTCGATTGATATTGCCGAAGTGGATGTTGGTAAGAACATTGGTGCTCAGTTAAAAACCGATCAAGCCGAAGCCGAAAAACGTGTGGCACAAGCCAAAGCCGAGGAACGCCGCGCAATGGCTGTGGCTGTTGAACAAGAAATGCAGGCTCGAGTTCAGGAAATGCGTGCCAAAGTGGTCGAAGCCGAAAGCCAAGTGCCATTGGCATTAGCCGAGGCGTTTAGAACTGGCAAACTTGGTGTCATGGATTATTACAATATGCAGAATTTACAAGCCGATACCAGTATGCGTGGTGCCATTTCGGAATCAGCTAAACGCGATGCTAGTAAGTAAGATGAGTCAGGGAAAGTGTTTCACCACACCACTTTCCCGACTGCTTGTATCGTTTTGCTCGAGGTTTGTATGAATTTGCAATCTCTGATTAATATCTTTTTGAAAAACCCTGAATTTATCGTCATTGCGATTGTCATTCTCTCGAGTGTGTTTAATTTTATTAACAACTCGGGTAAGCAATTACGAGAAGCTCAGCGCCGAGCAGCGGCGGAAGAGGAGCGCCGTCGTCGTGGTTTTATGCTTGACGAGGAACGCCGTGAAGCCGATCCAGATACGCAAAGTTACGATGGGTACTTGAAACGTACCGAAATGCCTAGTCAAACGTTGTCTACGCCAACCAATACCAAAAGTAATCAGGAAATGCGGGATTTACAAGCCGATATTCTCGAGGCTTTGGGTATGGGCACACAGCCGGCTACACCTGCTACTAATCCGCAAGAAGAATTGCGGCGTAAACTCGCCGAGAAGATGGGTCGAACCACCACTATGGGTCAAACGACCGTCGCAAGCTCGGCTATGCCTCAAGCTCCACTTGGGCGCGGAATGCCACCACCTCCTGCACCTGCTGGTATGTTACGTCCACCTGTTCGACCAGATCGCAAACCAATTGAAAGTACCATCGAATCAAATATCGAAGTTTATCTCGAGCAAACTCGTCCAGAAGTACTTGGAAACGATTCTCTGCCCGATAGTTTAGGGCACTCGAAACGCCAACCGCATTTTGACTTACCCAACAAAGACCCACGTGTTGCCGAAAATGCGGCATTGTTTAGTCAATTAGCACCAATTTCTCGAGTCAATGAAGTTCGTGGTAAAGCAATTGTCGAAACGGTTGGTTCTGTTACTCGTCCAGCAAAGCAATTTATCAATCCAAAAAATGCTGCGGAAGGTATTATTTGGAGCGAAATCCTCGAGCGTCCACTCTCGATGCGGCGCAGATAGGCGTTACCCCCTTGACCAATTGGCGTTTGCCTGTTACTATCCTCGAGCTTAGGTGATAGGGGGTGTAGCTCAGAGGGAGAGCGCCTGCTTTGCAAGCAGGATGTCGTGGGTTCGAATCCCTCCACCTCCACCAAAACAAAATGCGAACCAATTGGTTCGCATTTTTGTTTTTACTGTTTACTTGATTGTTGGTTGAAAATAACTAACCCCACCCAGTTTAGTCAATTGCTCGAGTAATTCGGCTTGGCTTTGATTGGGCTTGCTGGTCACATCGCCTGGGAGTGTGCCAGCTAAAACCTCGAGCGCATCTGGGTATGAGTCAGCATCGCTATCTGCCTCGAGTTTAAAATTGTCATCAAAGCGTTTTTTTAAATCATCTAACTTTTCGTTAGGCTTATCATCTCGAGAAGCTACATCGGTGCCTGCTAATTTCTCTAAGGTATTTGGGTAACCATCGCGGTCAGAATCGCCACCATAACGCAAGGCGCTGTAAATCGCATCAGGAACAGTTTGTTTTTTACCACGCCAGAAACCCACAGCTAAACCAAAACTATTCCAAGGAGCATCACCGCTTGGTTTGACATGACAAATCTGACAATTACCTTTGGCTAAGGCACTGCTGCTGATACGCTCGAGTTTCATAACTTTAAACGCCATGGTTTCAAAACCACCTCGAGCCGAGGCAATACCTGCACAAGCAAGAATGGTTAAGCTTAGGGCTACGACGGGTTTCATATTGTCTTGAGATGCAAGTGAGAGCGCAAAAGTTCCTACTTTGGGCGAATAAAAATTGCTAAGCTTTGCACAGGCGAGTATGTTTCAATGGTTTGAACCAAGCTGCCATCTGGAGCAAATTTGCGAATCAGATGACCACCACGTCTTGAAGCATACAAATGACCGCTGTGGTCAAGGACTAAATCCAGTGCATTGCTGGCATCTTCACCTGTTAAGGTATCAATGATGGCATAAGGACCCTGCGCGCCTTTAGGTGGCAATAATGTCCGAACTCTCGAGGAAGTGGCATCACCAATATAGACAGTGCCGTTGGCTGAGGCGGTTACACCATCAAGTAAACGCAATTCGGGTGCATCTTTATTAACTTTAAACGAGTACCGATTGACGTACTCGCCTTCTGGTGAGAAGCGTTGCACACGGTGATTACCATAGTCTAAAACGTAAACCATACCGTCTTCGGCTGCCACAATACTGCGTGGATCATCGAATAAACCAGCGGTATTGCCACGACCACCAAAACGTCCGAGGTAATTGCCATCTAAATCAAATCTCGAGATAGCGTAAGATTCGCCATCCAAAACATATAACTGATTCCAATGCCCAACGCTTAATGCCATTGGGTACAGTAACTCGCCTGGTTTCATACCGTAAGCGCCAAATGCCAGTAACTCCTTAGCATCTTTATCTAGCTTACGCAGTAACCGAGCGGTTGGGTCATTAGAACGATACTCAAGGACTGAAATATAAAAATTCATTTCAGCATCAGCAGCAACAGCAACAGGAGCACCAGGCAGTTGTCCAGCAGCAATCTGACCAAAGCTGCGTTCGAGGTTACCACTGAGGTCGAGGACACGCAGTGGTCCTTTACGGGTGTTTAAGCTGACCACCAAATGAGCGGGTCCTTGTAAATCGGTTTGTTGGTCAAATAAACCTTTTTCGACTTCTTCAATGACTTCGGTCAGGGTTGGGCGTTTATCTGGGTCTTTATCAATCATTCGCATGATTAAATCGTTGAGTTTAGGAGGGACTTCTAAATTAATTTGTCGTGGTGGTTGTGGGGTTTGAAAAATCTGGGCTTGCACCACAGCTTCATAACCACCCTTAAAGGCAGTTTGTCCAGTTGCCATTTCATAAAAAACCAAACCTAAACTATAAATATCGGTACGATGATCGATTTTGTTGCCTCGAGCCTGCTCAGGACTCATGTATACAGGTGTACCAACTCGAGCACCTGTCATGGTTAAACGTGTCAGTACACGACCAGCAGCAATACCAAAATCCATCAGCTTAACGCTGCCAAGCTCGAGTAAGGCGTTAGGATCGTTTTTAATTGCATTTTTTGTGACCATGATATTGCCAGGTTTGATATCACGATGAATAATGCCTTGTTTGTGCACATAACGCAGCGCATCTGACACTTGTTTAATAATTTGTACGCTCTGCTCGAGGGTGATTCGCCGAGTTTCAATTAAGCTTTCTAAGGCTTCACCTTCGATTAATTCCATGGCAATAAAGTGGGTCGAGGCTTCGTTGTTGTGTTCAAAGACACGAACCACATTTGGATGACTGAGTTTCATTAATACATCAGCTTCACGGTGAAAACGACGTACAAATCTTGCATCGGCAATAAATTTGTCTTGCGGAATCTTTAAAGCCACCATGCGGTTATCGTCTTTGCGGCGGGCTTTATACACCGTTGCCATACCACCAATACCAATACGGTCTAAGGTTTCGTAACGCAGTAGCTGTGCGCCTTGTTCAACTTGGCGTTTACCACCAACACTGGTTAGGGTTGGTGTTTTTGAAGCAACTGGCGCAGGACCTTTGCGTTTTTGTTGTCGTCGCAATTTTGGCGTTGCATCATGCTCGAGTGGGATAAAGGCAGCCGCGACTAATAAACCAACAATACTGAGAATGGCAATACTCCGACCCTAATACTCCGACCCTGATGAGCGGAACCACCGCCAAGGTCTGGCAAAGAATTTGTGAATAACAAACCAAGGGCAATAATCAACAAAACCCCCGAGATTGATAAAATAAAAACTCGAGCTGGCACTCGCCAAAAAATGAGACCAGCAATGATACAGACACCAAGTAAAATCAGTAAAGTTATTGGACTCATGCTGTTACCTGCGCGATCACACAAGTGATGTTATCTAAACCGCCACGAGAATTTGCCATACCAATAAAGTATTCAACGGCTGTTTGTAAATTCAGCCCTGGACGTTTTAATTCTGCTAGAAATTCATGATCGTCTACAAAACCATGCAAACCATCACTCGAGAGCAAAAATACATCACCAATTTTTGTTTCAATTGTACCAATATCCACTAATACCTCGGCTCGAGTTCCTAATGCACGCATTAACTGGTTACGATTTGGATGGTTCTCGGCTTCTTCGGCAGTTAAAATACCATGTTCTACTTGAAAACCAACCCATGAGTGATCACGAGTAATTTGGTTAATTTCGCCTTGGCGGATCAAATAGGCTCGAGAATCGCCAACATGACCAAAAATTAGTTTACGATCTAAGGCAATACAAGCAGTGATGGTAGTTCCCATGCCGCTTAGTTCAGGGTTATCGAGGGCATCGCGGTTAATTTTGCGATTGGCTGCAATTAGGGCACGCTCTAAGGCTTTATCAAGTGGGATGGCTTGGTTGCCAGCGGCAATAAATTCGACATAATCAGTAACAGCTTTAGAAACTACTTCAATAGCGGTTTTACTGGCACGCTCACCTGCGGCTGCCCCACCCATACCGTCAGCAACTGAGAAAAAACTAATCGGGTTACGTCCAGCAAAAAAATTTTTAACGCGGTGGTAATCCTCGTTATGATCCCGCACTCGCCCAACATTTGAGCCGTGACCGAAAATAACATTACTTTTTGTTTGCACGACCATAAACTCCTAAACGACTCTGAGGATCAACTCTTCATTTTTGTGATTCTAGCATTTCGTGTGTTGCCTTGCAGGTCAGGAGCGTTTTTGGCAATAAATGGCTGGATCAATCGGATTGGCAATGGCACGAATCTGCACCAGAACTTGCTGATTTGGATTATCTAACAATCTTTGCAGCTCATGAGGTGCGAAGACAGCTTCTTTAAAATTGGTTACACCTTGCTCGAGTAACCATGTCAGCAAATGGCATAATCCCAATCGTCCTGCCTCGCCGTACCGCCCACCAAAAGCAGTTTGTGACAATACAATTTGCTCTGCGTGCAGCACCAGAACAGCCACTCGAGCCTGCTCACGGTGTTCAGCCCAATCAGTCAGTAACACCACAATGGCATCTGCATTTTTTTGACCACGCAAAGCTGTCTCGAGGGCTTCGATGGTCTCGAGTGGTGAACCCGCTAAGCCTATCGGTTCAAGAATTGCAGGTATTGGTTTCATGGCTTTTTAATCTACCACTGTTACTTGTGAAAAACTCGGCAGCAAAAAACTGACAAAAAACTTACACTGCCTAGCCTGAGGGTGGAATATGCGTTATGCCGTGCGATTAGATCAAAGTTTGCAACGCCAACTTTATACACGTGATATTGCTAAACGCGTTGCGCCACATCTTGGTGTTGAAGTATTTGTCCTCGAACGGCAACTAGCCAGACCAAGTAAAAGCATTTTGGTTCGTAGCAATAAACGCAGCGCGGCTGAATTTATTGCTCGTTGGTTACGGGCATATGGTGTCAAAGTGACGGTGCTAGAATTTGCGAACAGCACAACCATACAAACGCGGCGGATTAAACACACCAGTTTAACGATTTTGCCTCAAGCCAACAGTATGGCTGCATTACTACAGTAACTTTTCATCCCAGCCTAGACTTGCTATGCTCTAACCCATGTTAAAGGTTCTCGAGTCGAATCGTTCATGGGATGTCATTGTCTTAGGTGGCGGTACCGCCGGCGCTATTGCTGCTATTAAAGCTGCTCGAGCAGGAGCTAAAACCTTGGTAGTTGAAGCATTAGGTAGTCTTGGTGGCACAGGAACAAATGCCCAAGTCACCCCGCTGATGCGAAATAGTAGCAGCGGAATTAACCTTAACCAAGGTTTAACCAACGAATTAAAAGAGCGTTTGTTTGCCCAAGGTGACGGCGCAACTGACCAGCATAACAACGATAATTGGTTTAATCCAGAAGGCATGAAATACGTGCTCGAGCGGATGCTGGTTGAATCAGGTGGCGAAATTTTGTACCACACACACTTTGTTGCCCCTGAAGTCAGCGAAGGTGTGAGCCGAAAGGTCTCGAGTGTGGTTGTCCATAATAAAGATGGTCTGGTGCGTTTGCATGCCAAAGCTTTTGTAGATGCCACAGGCGATGCCGATTTGTGTGTGCGAGCAGGCGCACCTTATCAAGCAGGTGAACTCGAGACGGGTTTGCACCAAGCCATGAGTTTACGTTTTATGCTTGGTGGCGTAGACCAAGAACGGCTTTGCGAATTTTTAGCCAGTCATGGGCAAGTGCAAGAAGCCAAAGAATTTATGCACTTTTGGATGGTTTGGGGTAAAAATGCTAGCCTCGAGCCATTGTTTCGAGACGCTGTGGCAGCAGGAGTGCTCGAGGAACGAGATGGCGATTACTTCCAAGGGTTTAGCGTTCCTGGGATGCCAGGTTGTATTAGTTTTAATAATCCGCGTTTAGCTGCCGAAATTAATGATGGTGCAGATGCGTGGACACTTTCTAAAGCACAAATTGATGGTAAACATGCCATAGACCGCTTAGTGAAATTCTTACGAGCCAAATTTGCAGGTTGTGAACAGAGTTATGTTGCCAGTTATGCCGCCATTCCAGGGGTGCGCGAAACACGACGTATCACTGGCGACTATGTGCTTACACTCGAGGATATTCTGGAATGCCACACGTTTGAAGATGCGATTTGTCGCAATCATTATCCTGTAGATATTCATACCCCCAGAGGGAAAAAGTTGTATCACGAACGCAGCGGCGACTTACCATATTTTAAACCCGAAGCTTTTCACGAAATACCATATCGTAGTCTCATTCCGCAAACCCTCGAGAATGTCTTAGTGCCAGGGCGTTGTGCCAGTGCGACCTTTGAAGCCCAAAGTGCCATTCGGGTACAGCAAAATTGTCATAGCATGGGTGAAGCTGCTGGCTTAGCAGCGGCTTGGATGGCAAGTAAAAACCTAGGTGCTCGAGAAATTGATGGACTCGAGTTGCGAACAGCCTTGAAAGCCGAAGGGGCGTATCTTTAAATAGACTTCTTGCATAAGTAAACAAATATTATCCTACGTGGGTGGGTACAAGCGACCATGCGTTTATGGTCAAGCGCCCTTGTGGTCGCTCTGTTTTTGAAAACAATGTAGATTCATGTAGAGGTCTAATGCTTCAGAAATTAAAAAAGATTAGCCTGAACACTCAGCTGTGACTTTAACCTGAACATGCGTGATTCTTGGTATTTGTGCTGCCATAATCTCGTACAATACTGCGTATGCTTCGTTTGTTTGGCGCTGTTTTATACGAAAACACCCAACTCACCTTAGAACGAACCCTGTTTCTAGTGGCGTTACTGGCTTGTCATAACGATTGGATGACTCGAGATGAAGTCATGCTTTTATTGTGGGATGACACAGCTGATGAAGCCATTGTTCGGCAACGTTTGCGGCAATTGCTTTACAGAGCAAAACAAATGCCGTTTGGCGCAACAATCGAAACCACCAATTCAAGCTTGCGCTTTACTGGGTTATCTGATGTTGGTCAGTTTCGTAGTGCCATCCAAAATAGGGATTGGCAGACAGCTCTGGCGCTTTACCGAGGCGAATTGTTACACAAAGCCATTTTTGATCAAGCTGAACTTGAGGAATGGTTTTTATTAGAACGTGCCACTTTATCGGCGCAATTTCGGCGAGCAGCCCTTGAGCAAGCGGCTGTGTTGCCTCCTGCCGAAGCGGTTTTACTACTCGAGCAAGCCTTAGTCCACGAGCCACTGAGCGAAGATTTACTGCGTGCTTTGCTTGAATCTGCAAAAACCACACCTGAAATTGGTCAACGGGCTTTTGAGCGTTACCAAAAAATTTTAGCTCAAGAATTACAATTACCACCCCCTGATGATTTGCGGTTACTGGCAGAATCTTTGTTTGGCACTCAAGTAGCTTCGGCACCTCGAGCAAAATTACCAACCATCCACACCGCTTTTGTTGGGCGGCAAGCCGAATTGGATTTGATTCGGCAACGATTTGCCGAGCCGCATTGTCGGTTGCTGAGTATTGTTGGCGTTGGAGGGATTGGTAAAACCCGATTAGCCCTCGAAGCGGCTGCTCGGATGTCCAACGAATTTGCAGATGGTGCAGTATTTATCGATTTAGCCAGATTAGCTGATGCCGACCTTGTGCCAAACGCCATTCTCGAGGCTTTTGATGAACGCCCACAACAGCAACCACTCGAGCGTTTACAGAACTTACTTGCCCATAAAGCCGTACTGATTGTGCTTGATAACTTTGAACATGTTTTGACAGCCCGTAATGTAGTGGGCAGTTTAATTGAACAAACCACAGCCTTACAAATTCTCATTACCACTCGAGAAAGCTTAGGGCTTCGTAGTGAACATATTTTTGAAATAACAGGTATGCCTGCTCCTGACACCTTGTTTCCACTCGAAACCCAAGATGCCGCGCAACTTTTTACTCGCGTTGCCCAACGCAGCCAAACGGATTTTCGCTTACAAACGGCTGATATCGCAGCGTTTACTCGAATTTACCAAGCGGTCAATGGTATGCCACTGGGTTTAGAATTGGCTGCCAGTTGGATTCGCACACTTTCACTCGAGGAAATAGCCAAAGAACTCGAGCAAAGCCTTGATGTACTCGCTTCAGATGCACCTGATATGCCCACAAGGCACAAGAGTTTTGCGGCTGTGTTTCACTCGAGTTGGACATTACTATCGGCAACCGAACAAACAGTGTTAGCTCAGTTGGCATTGTTCCAAGGTGGTTTTGATAAGGATATGGCGTTGCGCTTAACAGGCTCGAGTTTGCCTGTGTTGTTACGCTTAGTCAATAAATCTTTAGTCACGCGCCGCGAACAACGCTTTGTGATTCACGAAATGATTCGTCAGTACAGCGAAAAACAATTATCCAATACGGATAAACACCAAGCCATGCAGTCTTTATTAGCAGTTGCATTACAGTTAGCCGAATTATGGTTTGAATTCCGAGATGGCGATCAAGCTGCCCAATGGAGTCATCGTCTCGAGTTAGATCACGATAATATCCGAGCTGGATTAACTTGGGCATTGCAACACGATATTCCCATAGGCACAACAATTGCTGGCTACCTCGAGCATTTCTGGTATATCCGTGGACATCACCGCGAGGGTTTGCAATGGTCAACAAAATTTACCGACTTGTACACCAACACTGATCAGACGCGGCTACGGGCATTATGGACAAAGATCAGTATGTCCAAAGAACTTGGCGAATACGAATTATCTCGAGAAACACTAAGCGTATATTGTCAAACCACCATTGCTTTTGGTGATCGGTCGCGGTTGGGCGGCGCGGAAAAACTATTTGGATTTATCGCCCATGAACAAGGTAATCTCGAGTTAGCCAAAACCCATTTACAAACTGCCATAGGTTTATTTGCCGAGTTCAACAACGAATACAGTGTTGCAACTTGTCATAACTCGTTGGCATTGATTGCTATCGAACAAGACCAACTCGAGTTAGCCAAAACCCATGCTGAAGAATCATTGCGCTTAAAACGCTTGGTTTTAGACACCCAAGGTATTTCCTATGCCATTGCCACACTGGGTACCATCGCTGGTAAACAAGGCGATTATGCCCTTGAGAAAGTATTACACGAAGAATCTTTGCACTTAAAACGCTCACTTGGCGACCAACAAGGTATTGCCACCAGTTTATTAGCCCTTGGTCGTAATGCCCTTGGACAAAAACAATTCCAAGAAGCTATTTTGTACAGCAGCCAAGCCCTCGAGATACTGGCGCGTCTCGAGCGGCGTTATGCAATGATTAACGTGATTCATGTTTTTGCTGATATTGCTTATCATCTCGAGCAAACCGAAGATGCCTTATTTTTCGTGGCTGCCTGTGTCCATCAAAATTATCAGATCAAAAGAGTGCCGCCAAAGGACTGGTTAACACAACAAATCCAATGGCGCACGAGTAGCGTTCTGACTCCTGCTCAGCAAGCCCAACTCGAGTTTGATGCCGAAAAACTTGGTTTGTTTGAAGTTGTAGCAGCTGTGCTTGCTTGGAAAGATAAAGTTTTGTATCAGCCAGCCGTAACCCTAACCGTTTTGAAAATAGCTTAACAATTAGCAAAGTTGCCAAAAGTGCATTTTTGCCGATATTCACGGAGTCATTGATGTTAAATGACTCTGATGTGACGCTTGTCTAACGGCTGTGTGACGCTCCTCACATAGCCTATAAACGTTCCGCAAATGCCGCGAGCAGTTTTTGGTAAATGCCATATTTCAAGGAGAATTTTATGAAAAACCCCTTTCAATTTCGTTTTCTACTGATTCCGTTACTTGCAGCCACATTAGTTGCCTGTCCACCTGCCCCTCCATCTGTTGGTGATGTACCCGCCACACCCACCAATTTTGTGGTCTCGAGTACCACCGCCACCAGCATTAGCTTATCTTGGACTCTGGTTTCTGGGGCAACCAGTTATATTCTCGAGCGAGGTGTTGCCAGTGGTGCAAAAACCCAAATTGCCACGCCTTCAAGCACAACCAATACGTACACCGACACGGGTTTAACCGCTGGGACAAGTTACGGGTATGCCTTGAAAGCCGTCAATGCCAAAGGTTCTAGCACCCCTGCGTTGGTAGCTGGAATACCTACGGCTGGTGGCTCGGACACCGATAGCGATGGGGTTTCTAATGCCGATGAATCAGCAGGCTGGGATGTGGTGATCTCGAGGGGTGGTACGCAACTTTCCACCCGTAAAGTCACTTCCGACCCCAGCAAAGCCGATACCGACAGTGATGGTCTGACCGATGGACAAGAACGCAGCCGTTTCTTAGACCCAAACACTGATGATACCGATGCGGATTTACTTAAAGATGCCGATGAAGTCAATGTCTGGGTGTCTAATCCAGCCGATGTTGACACCGATAATGATTCGACAAGCAACTCCGCGTTATTCGATGGCAACGAATTAGCCACCTATAAAACCTCACCGACTTTAGCAGACACAGACGGCGACTTCTTTACTGATTTCCAAGAAGCTATTACTTTAGGTAATGAGTTTAAGCCATTAATTGCCAATACCCCACGTTTTGAACTCGAGTTTGCTTCTGCGCCAAGTATCAGCTTAAACATTGTCAGAACCTCGGACAGTCAAGTCGTGGATACAAAATCCTCGAGCCTTGCCCTTGGCACAAGCAGCAGCAAAAGCAGTACCGACACCAACACCGAACGCTTTAGCGCCGAAGTCAGCGTGACCGTCGGGGTAGAAGCCAAAGCTGGTTTAGATGGTGGTGTGACCGCCTCCTCGAGTGTCACAGCGACCGCAGGGTATGGCACGGAAAACACCAAGAGTTTCACCAGTGAATCTGGGCGTTCAACCCAACAAACCGCCGAATCTGCCCGCACTGCGAGTTCAACCCAAGGGCAGCAAATCGGTGGTGGTACAATGACCGTTGGTTTTAAGGTGAAAAACACAGGTGATGTTGCCTTTACATTAACCAATCTCGCTATTAGCGTGTTACGCCGCGACCCGAACGATTCCACAAAATACAAATTTGTGGGTTCAATGACCCCAAACTTGGGTTCTGGCACGCCTCCAAGCCTGACTTTAGGTAAAAATGTAATTTCGGGTGCTTTAGGTGCAACCTTAGCCTTTACCGATGCCAGCGAACTACTCGAGATCATGCGAAACCCAGCCGATTTACGTTTTGAATTAGCAGGCTACGACTTAAAAGATGGTAACGACAAAAACTTTGCTTTCCAAAACGATTTCACTAACGGTCAGACTGCCCAAATTGTGGTGGATTACGGCAACGGCAATGTGGTGCGTCAGCGCGTAGCAACCAATGTCGAACGTGTGGCTGGAACGATAGTTGGCGTGAAACTCGGTAAAGCCCTGAACGATATTTTGGGCTTGCCTTATACAACAATTGCTGATACGGCAACTGGTTTTAAGGTCATGAACGGTATTACCGATAAAAAACTTGGTCAGATAATTAGCTCTAAAACCGTGGCAGACCCGAAATCACTGTGGGTGGTGATCGGTTCAAATGGCTTAAACATGACAGGCAACGTGGACGATATTTTGGTGAAATCTGGGACAGAAATTCGTTTGATGCTGGCTCGAGATGTGGATGGCGATAATTTACTCGAGAACGAAGAGTATTTTTATGAAACCTCGGATGCAAATTCAGACAGCGATGCTGATACCATCTCGGATTTTGATGAGGTACGCACTGGTTGGAATGTTCAAGTCGTTGGTAAGCCAAGTAAAAAAGTCTATGCCAATCCTAAAGCCGTGGATTCCGATGCCGACAGCCTCACCGATGCCCAAGAAAAAACCGCTGGCACAAACCCACTCCTGAACGACACAGACTCAGATGGCACACTCGATAATCTCGATACCGACCCACTGAACCCTGCCACCAATCCAATCATCACAGGGTTTGATGTGACGTTGGTTGGTAAAACCGCCACAGTCGTCGCCAATGTTGCCAATCCAAGCCTGAAAGATTCGGTGATTAACTGGGGAGATGGCACAAACAACACGGTCTTAACAGGCAACCTAGCCAAAACCATCAACACCCAACACATCTATGCCACCAGTGGCTTATTCACCGTCACCTTAACCGCTTCAGACTCGAGCAGCACACCAAAAACCACAATGGTCAGCAAAGTTCTTGATATTAAAGACATCACCAGCAATTTACTGGCTTGGTTTAAGTTCAATAACAATACCAACAACTTCGTTGGTGGTACGGCTGGTTCGATAGGAGGCGCAGGTTGTGTGCAAAGTGCGAACGGCAAAGATAACCTAGGCGATACGGCATACAATTTTAACAATGCCTCTGGTGCAGGTTGTGGATTAGACCAAACTGGACGGATCTCCGTACCAAGCCTTATTTTTACGCAGAGCTTTACCTTTAGTGTCTGGATTAAACCCACTGGTTCGCTGAACTCGAGTTGGCTGATGGGTCAGAATGCAAGCAATGGCAATAATCCTTGGGCAAGGTTATTTTTAGGAACAACCAATGACTTAGCTAACTCAAGTACACTGATTGGGACAGACAGCAAAGTTTCAATGATTGTGCCATTGGCTGGCAATACCATTGTGGTTACTGATCCAACCGCTCCTGCTCTTGACCAATGGGTTTTCTATGCGGCTACGGTATCCTTGAACGCGGGGAGTACCACTGTCAAACTTTACCGAAACGGTACAGAAGTCGCAAGCCAAAGTAAAAATGTGACTTACAACAATCCAGGAGCGAATCCATTCATTATTGGCTGGGACAAAGACTCTGGCAATGGCGGAGGCAGTTACTTCAAGGGTTTCATAGATTCAGTACGTGTTTACGGACGAGCATTAGCTGCTAACGAAGTCATCGCCGTGAGAGATGTTCCAGAAAATTAAACCGTTCAGACAGTCACCTCACAATTTCAACTGTTAATGCAATCACCCCACACTCGAGAAAAAGTGCGGGGTGATTTTAGTTATTCCTCAAGCAGAGTTGTATTTGGATTAGGTCGTAACTCTTGTGTAAATCCCATTTTCCCTGTGCAATAAACCCAAACCAATTAACTCACGGCGAATGGTTGCAAAATCATCATGAAATTCGAGAATAATTTGATTAACTTCTTTTTCGGGGTAAGCGTGGTCAAATTCAAAACTCTGCACGATTTTCTCGAGCACCACATTGCGCTTTTTGCGTTGGACTGGAATTTGGGTTAAACGCCCGTACTTAAAAAAATCCCGCAAAACCTTGGTACGAAATGGGTCTGTGTTTGTGGAAAAATCTTCTAAACCAGTGAAGATAATATCTGCAATTTTACGCTCGAGTAAAGCATTTTTGAGTTTATAATTCTGGTAATACTGGTCGCGTTCGGACTCGAGTAAACCCGCTGTGGTAAGTAAACTCAGGTGGTGTGAAACCGTGGCTTTGGAGAGTTTTAGGATTCCCGCAATTTCTTCGGTATGACGTGGTTTTTGTTTGCATAATCCAAGGATTAAAAGCCGACTTGGGTGGGCTAATGCCTTAAAGAATTCAGCTTCAGACTCGAGCTTAGGCATCAGACCAATCTCCTGCTGGCGCGGTTTTTAATGCCACTTTGTAAGACCCTGAAAACATCATGCGGGCTGCTTTTAAGACCTCGAGTTTGATTTGTTGTTTGATGATTTCGTCTTTGTCGTTGGCAGCTTGGGCGATCTCGAGTTGGTGTTTGAAACTGCTTGCAACATGGCGTGTGAGTTTATCGAATTGCGCGGCAACTTTGGCAGCAGCCAGTAAATCTGATTCGGTATTCATAGAATCAGATGGTAGTATCTGATTCGGTATTTGTCAAATCAAATAAGCTATTTGTTATAGCAATGCTAGACTCCGCCTATGACACTCGAGCAAGCCTTACAGCGTTTTGGACACAACACATTTCGCTCTGGACAACAAGCCGTCATCACCCATTTACTCGAGCAAAACCGAGCGTTAGCCGTCTTTCCAACAGGTGGAGGCAAATCGCTGTGCTATCAATTGCCAGCCTTGATGCTTGAGGGAATCACCTTGGTCATCTCGCCTTTAATTGCTTTGATGCGTGAACAAGTACAGACTCTGCAAGCCTTGGGAATCCCTGCTGCTCGCTTAGACTCGAGTCTCGAGCGAGAAGAACTTTTACGAGTCAATGCCGCCATCAGAAACAACGAATCCCTGATCGTCTATGTTTCACCCGAACGATTTAACAACGAACAATTCTATGCTTTAATCAAATCCGCCAAAATCGCGTTGTTTGCCCTCGATGAAGCCCACTGTGTTTCGCAATGGGGACACAATTTTCGTCCCGATTACTTAAAACTGGCTCGAGTTGCCAGCGATATTGGCGCTGAACGAATTCTGGCACTCACAGCCACACCTACGCCAACAGTCGTGGCAGACATCTGTGCGGCGTTTCAAATCCCACACGAAGCAGCTGTAATTTCAGGGTTTCGCCGCGACAATCTACAATTATTGGCACAACCCACACAACTTGACGCTCGAGACGCAGCTTTACTCGAGGTATTGCAACAAAATAAAGGCACAAGTATTGTTTATGCCACACTGCAAAAAGATGCAGAGCGAGTTGCTGAGTATCTGAAACAACACAACCTGCAAGCTCGAGCCTATCATGCTGGATTAGCCGATGAATTGCGCTCCGAGGTGCAACATTGGTGGATGAATACGCCCAATGCCGTTGTGGTTGCCACGATTGCTTTTGGCATGGGTATAGACAAAGCCGATGTACGCGGTGTGTACCATTATCAATTACCAAAAAGTCTCGAGGGATATGCCCAAGAAGTCGGACGAGCAGGGCGTGATGGTTTACCATCTGTGGCTGTGATGTTTGGCAGCTTTGAAGACAGCGCGATTCTCGAGCAATTTATTTACGGCGATACACCCAGCCAAGCAGCTTTGCAACGCTTAATCGAATTTTTTGCAACTCAACCACCAGAAACGCTGGTGAGTTTATATCAACTTGCAGCCCAAACGGATATGCGCCAATTGGTTTTACGCACTGCCATTACCTACCTCGAGTTGGAAAACATTTTGCAACAAGGCACACCGCAATACGACACGTACCAGTTGAAGTTCCTCAGCCCACAAAAAACTGTACTCGAGCGCTTTCAGGGCGAACGCAGGACATTTCTCGAGCAAATTATTCGTCATGGCAAAATGGGACGAGATTGGCTGACCTTGGAACCTCGAGCCATTGCCGATGCAATTGGTCAACCTCGAGAAAGAATTGTTGCTGCCATCAATTACTTTTCTGAACAAAAACTGGTTGAGCTACGTGTTTCTGATGTGCTACACCAATTTACTCGAGCCAACGAAATCAGCAATCAACCCAAATTACTCGAGATGCTTGTGCAACGCTTCGCTGTGCGAGAACAAGCTGACTTAGAGCGATTACACAGCATTCCAACTTTTTTTGAAAACACGCACTGCTACACCGATGCACTAGCCAATTATTTTGGCGATACGGACACCGCCACTTGCGGCAAATGTAGTGCCTGCCAAAAGCAAACAATCAACTTACCAGCCGCCAAACCAGAACCAGCACTCGAGAATTTGCTCGAGCCAAGATCGATTCAACAATTGGTGCAAACCCATCCAGATGCCTTAAACGAACCACGACAACTTGCCAGATTCTTATGCGGTATGACCAGCCCAAGAACAACTCGAGCCAAACTGACGAAACACGCTTTATTTGGTTCCTGTGAAGCGATTACCTTCCCTCGAGTGCTGACATGGTGCGAGTTGTACAGTTCTGAACGCTGACTTGTTGTGTGTCATTGATTTGGATGCTAACAGCAAAGAACACCTCTCCGACAAGACAAGCTTTGGTAGGGGAGACCCTCGTGGTCTCCCTGTTGCACAAGATAAAACTTCGTTTTTCTAGGCAAGAATTTTGTGGTCTCCCGCGTTTATTGGTGTCAGCCATTTGCATGATGCACCTAAACCACAAATCCTTGTAAACTCGAGGTATGACTTTTCGATTAGTGGAATTATCTGGTTCGCCGCTCGAGCAAGGCGAACAGCATGGCGAAGCGCTCAAGGACTTAATAGAACATAATCTCGAGTTATATTTTTATCGTTTTGAAAAAGAAGCTAAGTTATCTCGAGAACAAACTTTGTCAATGGCAGCAAAAGTGGCTCGCCATTTTGAGAAATTCTCGCCAGATTACTCCGAAGGTATGCGTGGTATTTCGCGGGCTACGGGTCGGAATTTTTTTGAGATTGCTGCGCTCAATGCACGGTACGAAATTTTGTATTACCAATATGGCACTGTTGGACTCGAGAATGCGGGTTTAACTCGAGTCAGTGCCAGCCCAGAGCATCGCCGTCCAGATGGGTGCACGATTTTTGCTGCTTTGCCAGAAGCTACCCAAACTGGGCATTTGACCATTGGGCAAAACTGGGATTGGATCGAAGGCGTGAAAGGTGCCTTGCTTCGTACCAGACATGCCGATGGACTCGAGACACTGGGCTTTACCGAAGCTGGTATTTTTGCGCCTAAACTTGGTTTAAATAGTGCAGGGCTTGGTTTGTGTATTTCGGGACTAACCAGCATGGATGATGATTGGTCGAGGGAAGCCCGTCCGACCCATGCACGTTGCTGGGAGATTCTGCGATCTCAAACCCTCGAGGCTGCTAATAAAATTATTGATGATGGTACGAAAGCATGTAGTACCAATTTTCTTGTGGCACAAGCGCCTAATCTGGCAATTGATTTTGAAACGGCACCCAATGGGATTCGGATGCTCGAGTGTAATCTTGGCAGTATGGCGCATACCAATCACTTTTTAGACCCGCAAAGTATGGGGATTACCGAACCACCATCAGAGCGTCGTCCGCATAGTTATCATCGTCAGGATCGAATGACTTCACTTCTCGAAAGTCGCCGACCCTTAAAGCTCGAGGATATTCAAGAATTTTTGCAAGACCGCGATGACGACCCAGATGGCATTTGTCGTTATCCAAATCTCGAGGAACCACCAGAGGATCGGGTGGCAACGATTTGTGGTGTGATTATGAATCTCGAGACAAAAACCATGTGGATCACGGATGGGCAACCAGATATTCAACCTTTTGAAGCTTACCAACTCTAAACTGTGATACGGGGTTAATAGTCAGTTGATTTAACTGCTACTCATCCAAAACACTGTCCTATAGGGGCGAGGCACGCCTCGCTCCTACGGTCAATCGATTTTTAACTATCTGCCCTAAACTGTTCTCAAATAGAAACAAACGCTTGTTTGGTGTACGATGATGGCTGATTATGACCCATTTTCGTACTCGAGCCGTTCACGCTGGGCACAAGCCCGACCTTAAAACTGGCGCTCATGCCATGCCAATTTATCAAACCAGTACCTTTGCTCTGGGTGACTTTGACCGAGGAGCAAGGCTTTTTGCGGGCGAAGAAGCAGGCTTTATTTATAGCCGAATCAACAACCCGACAGTTCGGGCACTCGAGGAAAAACTTGCTAGTCTTGAAAATAGCGAAGATGCACTTTGTTTCTCGAGTGGCATGGCTGCTATCAGTGCGTTGTGTATGACTGTCCTGAAACCTGGCGATGAACTGGCGTTCATCGGACCTTTGTATGGCGGTACTGAAGGCTTTTTTCTTGATACTCTCGAGCGATTCAATTTAGTACCCATCGAAGCTGCGGATGAAGCTGACCTCGAGCAAAAAATTACCAGCAAAACCAAAATGGTGTATATCGAAAGCCCTATGAATCCAAATCTACGAATTCTGGATTTAACTAGAGTAGCAGCGATTGCCCATCAGGTTGGTGCATTGGCAGTAACTGATAACACGTTTTCCACCCCATACTTAACCCGTCCGCTCGAGTTTGGTTTTGATGTGGTACTGCACAGCATGACCAAATACCTTGGTGGACATGGCGATGCCATTGGTGGTGCGATGTGTGCCAGTGCTGAGTTGTGCATGGGTGTGCGGCTCGAAGGTTTACGGCACTTTGGTGGTTCGCTAGGTGCACAGGAAGCTTTTTTATTTTTACGAGGTATTAAAACCTTGCCATTACGTATGGAAGCCCATTGCGATGGTGCGGAAGTTGTGGCAAAGTGGCTCAGTACACAAAAAGGTATCAGCAAACTGCATTACCCGGGACTCGAGAATCATCCAAATCATGTGTTGGCAAAACAACAAATGCAGCGATTCGGTGGCATGATTGCTTTAGAACTCGAGGGAGGCATAGACGCAGCTCGAGCTTTCCTAAACAACCTCGAGTTATTTGTTCAAGCAGTTAGCCTTGGCGATGTAGAATCATTGGCATCGCACCCAGCCAGTACCACGCATCAACTCCTCGAGCCAGAATTACGTGCTCGGCAAGGCGTAACCGATGGCTTAGTGCGTTTATCTATTGGAGTCGAACATCCTGACGATTTGATTAGCGACCTCGAGAAAGGGTTAAAGGCAGTGCATGAAACGTTGCTAGTAATGCGCTAAACTGTTCTCTATGAGCGAATTGATTTTTGAAATCCATGAAGCTGAAGAAGGCGGATATTGGGCGCGAGCCTTGGGTGAAAGTATTTTTACAGAAGGTGATTCATGGCTTGAATTGAAAAACAATATTCTCGAGGCAGTTCGTTGTCATTACTTTGATCGTCAAAAGCCGCCAATGGTTCGGATGCACTTGGTGCGTGACGAACTGATAGCGGTTGGTGTTGCGTGAAAGTTCCTCGAGATGTAAGTGGCGAGGAACTAAAGCGACTATTTAGAAGATTAGGTTATGTTGAAGTGCGGCAAGATGGAAGCCATGTGCGAATGACACATTTTGACGAACCACAACATCACGTCACAGTGCCAATGCACAAACCTTTGAGGGTCGGTACTTTGGCTGCATTGCTAAAAGATGTTGCTTTGCATCGAGCTGTACTTGTTGAAACGCTACTTGAGGATTTATAAATGATTCTCGAGCACCCATCCCGTGAAGCCCTCGAGCTTTTTTTACAACAGCACCAAGGTTTGTTTGTGCAAATTATTGGTTTGTGCGAAGTGGTTTACGTTGGTCGGGCGGCAAGCCTCACCGAAATGGGTGAGTATGTTGTTATGGTCAAACCTGATGGCAGCATTCAAGTGCATGGTGCACGTGGAGTTAAGCCGATTAACTGGCAACCACGTACAGATAGTATTCGTTTTACTCGAGATGAAGACGACCGTGTGGTGTTGATGGCAGAGCGCTTCAAGCCAGACGAATTGGTGCAGATTACCTTTCATCGCACACAATTAGCGATTGCACTCGAGCTGCGTGACGAAAAGATTTTTAGTTTGCATGGCTCGGAATTGCAAATGCACATTGCCTTAAAACAAGATTTACAGGTGCTTGAGGAAGGTTTAATGTTGCTCGAGCATGAATTACCTGTGGGGGTTGGCGATATAGACATTTTTGCTCAGGATGCCGTTGGTAACTTGGTGGTGATTGAAGTTAAACGTTCTAAAGCCAATCAAGAAGCAGTGCATCAACTCGAGCGGTATGTGCAAGCAGTTCGTGCTAGTTTGCCAAATAAAACGGTGCGGGGTTTTCTGGCTGCGCCGAGTATTTCTAAACCAGCTCATAAACAACTCGAAGCATTGGGTCTCGAGTTTAAAGAATTTAGTGCTTTACCACAAGAAGATAAAGCACTGGTGCAAACCGATTTATTTGCGCTGGTGTAGCTTATTGCCATTTTGGTGTGATGACATCGTCTACTTGTAAGAATAAGAAATGATCGAAGTAATAGTGAATCAGTAAGGCACTTAAAACGACACTATAAAAAGAGAAGTAATGTTGTTGTCCAACATCGCCAGCCCATGTACCACTAAAATGCAGTATCACACGAACCAGTACATAAGCTAAGGCTGCTCCGATCGTAAATAAAAAGCACAGCCAATACAAACTGCGTCCGTTTTTAGAGACTTTTGAGACAAATTCCGAGCCGATTAAACCTTTTTCGGCACGGACTCGGTTGAGGAATAACACCACAGCAAGGTATTGGAATGAATGCCAGACATTTAAACCTTGGAATGCGACATCTAAATTAGCGAGTACAGGGGTAATAAAAAATAAGACACTGGCAAAGACCATGTGCAGTGTCTTAGGACCATGAAATAAGCCAACGCGTAGTTCCCAAATGGTTTTAGCAATAAAAGCCAAGAAAAAAATACCAAAAGCGGCACTGGCAAGATAAGCAAACCACTCGTTTTTGAGGAATTCGGGGAATAATAATGCCCGTCCGCCAGTCTCGAAGGGTAAAGAAATATTTTGACCACCAATCCAAAGTGGTGTGCCAGTGAATCTAAAGGTCGCAATCGGGTATAAACTGGTGAGTAATGTGCCGTAATCAATGAATCTCGAGATCAGTTGGGCACGTTTGAGCTTGGGTTGGGCGTTATGGCGCGGGTCTTTGAAGCGGTACGAATCGGCGATATAGGCTGCTTGGTGAATCACATGAATACTTGCCCAGAAAAAGAAAATGGTGACCAGCAAAGTTAAATTATAAATCGCTAAAGAAATGACCAGCACAGGCATTAATAAAGCACCCCAAGTGTATTTGGTGTACCGTTGCCGAAATCGTGGTTCCATAAAAGTCATGGTATAAGTGGCAAATAAGTGCGGACCACCAATAAAAGCGGTGACCAATAAATCAATCAGCACATTGGGGGTAATTGCGCCTTCAAAAGTATATTGCCCTGCAATCAGCGAACCAATATGTGGCAGTACCAATAACACACTCGAGAAAATAATAAAGGTTAAATCGTAAAAAGGGGAGATCAGCCATAATCCTCGGTTTGAGGCTTTTGGTACAGCTTCTACGGGCATTGTTGTCATTGTTTACCTCGAGAAAAGCACGGGTATTGTTTGTGCCTTGTGATGATTGTAGCACTTTGGATTAAATTGCAGTTCATGGGTACTAATTTATTTGTCAGTCATGAGTTCTACGTTATGAATAACCACTCAAACTTACAGTTTTATACTTTGCGTAATGTACCAGCAAATTCTTTGACGCGTCTCGAGGCAAGGTGGGTTAATGCCAGTGCTAGGGCATCTGCACTATGGCTCGAGTTTGGGTTTTCACGCAGTTGTAAAGTGGCACGAACCATAAAAATTATTTGGTCTTTACTGGCATTTCCATTGCCTACTAAAGCAAGTTTAACAGCTTTGGGGCTGTATTCAAATACAGGAATCTCGAGTTCGGCACAAGCCAGTAAAACAACCCCAACGGCTTCACCAACTTTAAAAGCAGTCATGGCGTGTTGGGCTTGAAAAAATTGTCCTTCGAGTGCTACTGCATTGGGTTGATGTAATTCAAGCTGCAATTTAACAGCTTTGTGGATGAATGCAAGGCGGTTGGCGGCTGTGCTGCTACTCGAGGTTTGTACCAGTTCGCTGTGTAAGTACACTGGGGTTTTACCATCTTCGCGCACCATGCCAATGCCAAGGTTAGCTAATCCAGGGTCTATGCCCATCACAATCATATGGGTAGTTTACCCAAATTGACTCGAGTAATTCTGGGATGGCTGAATCGCTGTAAAACGAAGTCGTTCGCACTGGGAGGGGTTGGGTGCGAACGACTCCTTATTAGTTCACACCCATTCGATGAAAATAAGGTGAATTTGGGGCAGCATTATGTCTAGCACAAGGTGTAAACTGTTCACATGGATATCACAACTGCTGCCGCATTGGTACAAGAACGCATCCCAGGAACCCGTAAAGGCAGCTCCGACCCTGCGTATTTGCATTCCATTCGGGTTTCTGAGATTGTGGCACGGCATGGTTTTGCTACAGATGTAGTGCTTGGTGCAATGTTGCACGATATTGTCGAAGATGGCAACACTAGTCTCGAGGAATTAGCTGTGTTGGGATGTAATCAAAATGTGCTGAACCTAGTGGATTTAGCCAGCCACAATATGACCATTCCTGCCAGAACCAATCTCGAGAAAGATCAGCGTTGGGCTGGTATGGTGCGTCGTTTGGAAATAGCTCGGAACCCTGAAGCATGGGCGATTAAAATGGCAGATTTACTTGATAATTTGCGTGGCAGTAGCTCGCTTGCTCCTGAGCGGCAAGCTGTTTTTCTCGAGGTAAAAGCACCCACTTATTTGCAATTGACTCATGAATTGCTGGGGCAGCATCCATTGTGGCAAGAAGTGGTTTTGGCATGGAGTGTTTACGGCGAAGCAAAGTACCGAACAATGTTGTAAACTCAAACCTCGAGATGATCTTGCCCTCGAAAGCTGTTAACACTTTGCCAAAGCAGGGTGTTTTTTTTCTATTGGGTGTCAGTGGTAGTGGCAAGGGAACACTGGCAAAAGCATTACTACAAGAAAATCTGATTGCCAAGCATCTTTCGATGGGTGATCTATTACGGCAACGTTTGACAGACGCTAGCCTTGAAACCTTTTTGTCTGGTGAAATTCCGATTGGTTTCTCGAGTCGTGTTGCTTTTTTACAGCACGCGGTGCAATCGGGTTTACTTATTCCAGATGTATGGACGCAAAGTATTGTTGAACACGAACTCAAGCAACACGATTACTCGGGGCTATGGGTTTTTGATGGTTACCCGCGCAGTCCAGCCGCTGCTCAACATTTGTTATCGGCACTTAAAGCACACAGTATTCCTTGTTTGGGTGTGATTCATTTAGAACTCGAGTACGCTGTTATGCAACGCCGATTATTGGCTCGAGGGCGAGCTGATGATACCCTCGAAGCCATTGCCAATCGGTACCAGTTTTACTGTCAGAGTGTGGTACCAACCATGACATTTCTCGAGCAGCACGTCCCAGTGCTGAAATTAGATGCCACCCTCGAGCCGAGTTGCTGGGTGCACGATGTGACTGCGTGGCTTAGTCGTCCCTGATGACGCGCCGAGCACCAAGGTAACGTTGGGCGTAGTATTTTTCTGTTAATTTGGATTTGATCACCCGTCCTGGGTTGCTGGCAGCATGAATAAATTCGCTATCGGATAAATAAATGCCCACATGACTGACACCACTGCCAAGGGTATCAAAAAATACCAGATCACCTTCTCTTAGGTTATCTATTTCAATAGCTTGACCAAAAACAAATTGCTGCCGACTGGTGCGCGGTAAAACAATGCCGTATTCACGGAAAACAATGCTGGTAAAACCACTGCAATCTAAACCACTTGCACTCGAGCCGCCGTAAACATAATCCACGCCAAGGTAACGCTCAGCAATGGTGCGTAAGTCTTGGTTTTTGCTTGGTAAGGCATTGGCTTGGGGGATTTGCAACACTTGCCCGATACGCACAGTATCGGAAAGTAAATTGTTTTGGCTGCGAAGTAAATCCACGGTTAAACCAAAGCGTTTAGCTATGTTGTACAGAGTATCACCTGCAACCACGGTATACGAAAATTGGGGATCAGCACTCGAGGTATTTTCGGGTGGTACAGGGTCAGGGACGGGTGGTGAAGCAGGTGTCGCACCTAGTACAGGTAATGGTGCTGAGGGAAGCATTGTCCAGTTTTTTGGTTTTGCGCTGTTGCTATCGGTAGGGAAAGTACTGGCAGGACGCTCAGGACGAGGTAATTGTGGCAATACGGTGGTTGGTTCAATGCGCCAACTGCTGGCAGAGACAGGTGGTTTCTGGGTTGTACTACTCGAGGTTATTGGTTTGCTGGAAACAGTATTACTGACAGTTGGGGTTGGTGGAGTAGCCGCGAGCGGTGTGCGTATATCAGGAATAGTTGAGGTATTGTTAATGGCTGGTGTTGGTACAGCAGGGTTAACGCCAATAGCAACGGCTGGGACAACAGGTTTAGGAGTTGCAACACTCGAGGGAGTGGCAGGTTTGATTGTACTTGAGGAAGTTGGTTTTGTTTGATTCGCAGGTGTAGCTGGTTTGGTTTGGCTCGAGGCTATCGGTTTTGTAGCACTTGATGTTATGGGTTTTGCTCCACTCGAGCTGGTTGCTGGTTTTGTGGTTTGAGGTGCGACCCCAGTGGTAAACACACTTGCTTCCCACGGAATGAGCAACACTTGCCCAAGTTTTAAGCCACTCGAGCCTAATTTATTTAGGCTACTGAGGGCAACGACGGTTGTGCCGTAACGTTTGGCAATACTAAAAAGGGTTTCGCTTTTGCTCACAACGTGGGTGCGTTCGGGAATCTCGAGGATTTGTCCAACTTTTAATTCGTTGCTGGTTAACTGATTGCGGCGTTGTAAAACTTCGATTGGCACATTGAATTTCTTGGCAATGGCAAACAATGTATCCTTAGGCTGCACAGTATATGGTGCTGCCAGTGCTGCACTCGAGAGCAGCACACCAAGGATTGTGGTGATTCGCCAAACTTTCACAGCATGCAGTGTACAACAGTTCGGCGTTTTCTTCCGTAATTTTTTAGCTTTTTTGGCGCAATTGCTCGAACAACTCGAGTTCACGTTGTAATTCGCCTCGTGCCCAAGTCTCAAAATCAGGGGTTGTATATTGGCGATATGTGCATTCAATCACCATAATCAGGGTTAAAAACAGATTGTACAAACTGCGGCGTAACTGGGCGTTTGGCTCGAGTAACAAATTTGTACCATACCCAACTAGAAAATCTGGGTTGGGGGTCAATGTTTTCCATTGATACTCGAGTAAAGGGTCTGCCCATAATGCTCGCTCGAGGTCAAAAATGCCTGTTATAGTGTTGTTTTCGATCATGACGTTGCCATCCCACAAATCAAATAAGACCAAGCGAGGTTCTGTAACCACGTCAAGTACGGTTGCTACTTGCTGTATTTGTTGCTCGAGAAGGTCGCAATCGCAGGGGAGAGGTACATTTCTTTTTTTGCCATCCGCTATAACGTTGTTGAGCATTGCTAGGAAAGCTTCACGCCATGTTGGAAAACGAACAGCTTCAGGGGCAATACCACCAAAAGCTGTTCCTTTTATGCCATGAATTTGCCGTAGTATCTTGCCAATTTTTTGTTCGATATTGGCTCGAGTTGCCTCGGTAAGTGATGTTTTAACAGTGTTATAGGTGACACCTTCGATAAAGTCCATCAGTAAAAAAGGTTGCTCGAGAAATTGTTTTGAAGTATCAAATGCCAGCACTTTTGGTACTGGTAAGCCATAGCGCCTTAGTAATTGTAATACGGCGTTCTCGGCGTACATGAGGTGTTTTTCGTAAGTCATGTTGGATTGTTCTTGTGGTGAGGTTTTCAGCACCAGTTTTTGACCATGCTCGAGCGTGACTGCATAAACCGAGGCAAAATAACCACCCTCGAGTACCTCGAGTTTTTGCAGGGCAGAGCCGCAGTGAGCTGCAACAATTGCTTGTGCGAGTTCAAGGCTTAAAGTATTTTTTCCAAGGCTATCTGGCATGGGTGCAGCATAGCTTTTTGAAGTTTGTGTGAACAGTTGTATGACTTTCTTTTCAATTCCTTCACACTAAAAGCAGTACAATAGGCAACATGAAACCTCTTGCATTCTTTGCCGCCGCCTGTACCTTACTTGGTGCTGGTTTTATCTTGGGTCGAGGAACAGCGCCAAATACAGTATCTGAAACTCGAGCTACCCCTGTTTTCTCGTTGCAGTTGGCGCAAAACACAGCTCCTAAACCAGCGCCGCAAGCCCCCAACGACCCTCGAGAGTTAATTCCGCTGAACCCCAATGGACAACAAGGTCAAGGGCAGGGGCAACAACCGCAACCTGGTCAGGGGCAAGCACCACAAGATTGTCCTGTGCAGATTTATCAAGATGGGCAGTTGTATACATTTCCACGTCCTGGGCAACAACCTGGTCAGGGCAATGGTCAGGGGCAACAACCCGGTCAAGGTGGTGGTCAAGAATTGTTCCCATTAAACCCAAATGCACCAACCACACCCAATTCACCAGGTGTTCCCTCGAGTCCGCGTTTACCAACACCAACCAATCCAAGTACACCAACACCGCGTAGTTAATTCGTTCACAGAGCATTCATTGCTTTATCGCAGACTGAGGTCATCATGAATACACCGTTAAATCCACAAGAAGTTCTCGAGGCAAGTGCAAAATTGCGAACCCTTTTGTTTGAAGTCAAACGCGTCATTGTTGGGCAAGATGTGATGCTCGAGCGTTTACTCGTGGCTTTAATTGCACGTGGGCATATTTTAATCGAAGGTGTGCCTGGTTTGGCGAAAACTCTGGCTATTAAAAGTACGGCAGACGCGATTGGTGCGTCCTTTAAGCGGGTGCAATTCACCCCTGATCTTGTGCCAGCCGATTTGATTGGTACGCGGATTTATAATCAAAAAGAAGCTAAATTTGATACCGAACTCGGTCCGATTTTTGCGAATTTAATTTTAGCCGACGAAATTAATCGTGCACCAGCCAAAATTCAAAGTGCTTTGCTCGAGGGTATGCAGGAACGCCAAGTGACGATTGGGCAAGAAACGTTTAAGTTACCGAATCCATTTTTGGTGTTGGCAACACAAAACCCCATTGAATCTGAGGGAACATACTTTTTGCCAGAAGCTCAAGTGGATCGGTTTATGTTTAAAGTGGTGATTTCTTATCCTGGTTTCCATGAAGAAATGACTGTGGTTGATCGGGTCAGCACCAAATTCGCACCACTCGAGAAAAAATTGTCGCTTGAGGAACTGATTCATTTGCAAGAAATGGCAGATCAAGTTTACGTGCACCCAAGTGTCACCGAGTACGCTGTGCGTTTAGCCCGAGCTACCCGTGAACCTTCTGAGGCAAAATTACCCGATTTGAAGAAATTTATTTCTGTTGGAGCCAGCCCTCGAGCCAGTGTCAATCTGATTTTAGGGGCTAAAGCTTTAGCTATTGTGCGTGGGCGCGAGTATGCCTTGCCCGAGGATGTGCGTGATTTGGCATTTGATGTGCTGCGTCACCGTATGATTCCAAGTTACGATGCACTGGCAGATGGTGTTAGCACTGAATCTATTATTTCGCAGATTGTGCAAAATATTTCCTTACCTCGAGTTCACCTTGGCGATCCGTACAAAGCCGTGGATGCCGTGCCAACGTCAATGAACAACATTGATGTCAACCTGTAAGTTTTAGATTGCAAAAGGAATTATCTGTGACCATTGCCGTTCCTGAAAAACCCGCAAGAACCTCGTTTTGGCGACGTAGCCCAAAACAGCAACCTGTCGTGCCACCAGTACCGACCAGCACCAAACCATTATCGGCTCGAGCCTTGCCAGAGCAATTGTTACGCCAACTCGAGTTTACGGTTTTAAAGCGTTTGGATGGATTTTTCTTTGGCGATTATAGCGGTGTTTTTTATGGACCTAGTTTAGACCTTGCTGAAGTGCGCCCATACCAACCAGGTGATGAAGTCCGCCGCATAGACTGGAATGTAACCGCCCGTAGTGGCGAATTACATGTCCGCCAGTATCTCGAGGAGCGCGAAATTACGGCTTGGATTATTGTTGATGCCAATGCGAGTATGCACTTTGGTACACGGCGTTGCACTAAATATCAATTAGCCCTTGAGTTTGCTGCGCTGGCTGCCAGAATTTGTACTCGGCATGGCGATAAAGTGGGTGCCTTAGCTGTTGGTGCTAATGGTGTCAAACTGATTCCAGCGGGCAGCGGTAGACAGCAAGCCCTACGAATTGTGGACGAGTTACTCAAACTCGAGTCGCAAGTTGCACCCGCCAGCACCCACCTTGGTGATGCCCTTGAACAAGTAACACGAACCTTACGCAGACGAGGCTTGGTTTTTGTGATATCCGATTTTCTCGAGCCACCTATTCATTGGGAGAAAAACCTCTCGAGGCTTTCGTTAAAACACGATTTAATTTGTGCCCGAACCATTGACCCTGTTGAACGCGAATTGCCCAAAGTGGGCGGAGCACGTTTCCATAATTCTGGTACGGGTTTAGAAACGTGGGTGGATACGTCCGATAAATCGGTGCAAACAGCCCATCAAGCAATGGTGCTCGAGCGCGAACAACGTATTGCGAAATCTTTTCGCCGAGCAGCAGTAGATCATCTCGAGTTAATTACCGCTAAGGATATTCTCGATCCATTGCTGAAATTTGCAATTCGTAGAAAAGGACGGCGTTAATATGTCATTTGCTGCTCCTGAATTTTTACTTTTATTGTTGTTGGTGCCGCTGGCTTGGTGGGGCTTAACTCGGCTCGAGTCACGGCGAAAAAACACAGCTTTAGCCTATGCCGATGCTAATTTACTGGGTAAAACCATTCGTTATGCCCCTAAAGCCCATGCAAATATCCCTCGAGTTTTACAGTTGCTAGCTTTGGCTTTTTTATTCTTCACAGCTTCACGCCCTAGTGCCACGCTTTCTTTGCCACAAAACAAAGCTGCTGTGATGATTGCCATGGATACCAGCCGTTCGATGTTAGCCACCGATGTAGAACCCAATCGGCTCGAGGTCGCAAAAGGTGTGGTTAAAGATTTTGTTAAACTTGCACCACAAGATACCCGAATTGGGTTAGTAACATTCTCCGAAAGTGCTGCTGCTGTTGTTCCAGTCACAACAGACCGAGCACAATTACTCGAGCGACTTGGCAAAGTCAAAGTATCTAATACCACTAGTCTTGCCGACCCGATTGTGGCAGGTGTCAAATCCTTACCTGGACGTGCCAGTGCCGAAGTGCCTAAAGGCTTACCTGGTGCTTTACGCGATGGTCAAAAAAATCCAACAGCTAAACCCATAGATATTGACACTTTACCTCCAGGGGCAATTTTATTACTTTCCGATGGTGTCGGCAATGCAGGTGCAGATGTGCGTTTAGCTGCCCAATTTGCTAAGAAATATAAAGTCAAAATTTATACTGTAGCCATTGGTAAACAAGGTGGTGCTGTTTCAAAAATAGATGGTCAGGATTACTTTATTCCATTTAACGCCGAATCCTTAAAGCAATTAGCCCAACTTGGTGATGGCGTGGCTGTGACTCCTGACAAAGCCGAGTTAACCAAAATTTTTCAAGAACTAGGTACAGCTATTCGGTTTGAAGCTACTAAACTCGAGTTAAGCGCCATTTTATCGGGTATTGCTCTGTTGTTATTGATGATTGCTGCTGTTCAGAATTTGCTTTGGCATCGGAGATTAGCATGAAGCCACTGCTAGCAGGTGTTGGTATGAAGCAGTTTAAAGGAGTGAAACCGTGAGTTTTACATGGATTTGGTGGTTACTGGCACTGATCGTTATTCCTATTTTTGCTTGGCTGTACCTGCGTAACCAAGTGCGTCCAGCCGAAAGCGTTGTCTACCATCCAGATGCCGAATTTCTCGAGCGAATTGCCCAGAAAGGTCGAACTCGTTTCTCGAGAGGACGTGATTTACCAGCCTTGCTGTTTTTGTTAGCATTAGGTTTTTCGGTGGTGGCATTGGCACGTCCAAATGCGCCTATACCCGTGCCTGACAATAAAACCACAATTATTCTTGCCCTTGATGTTTCTTTATCTATGGATGCCAAAGATATTGTGCCAACCCGTTTCCAAGCAGCTCAAGAAGCGGCTCGAGTCTTTATTCGTCAATTGCCAAAAGGCACAAAAATTGGTTTGGTCAGTTTTGCGGGGTATGCGGCTGTTAACGTGGCACCAACTACCAATCTTGATGAAGTGCTACAAGCCATAGACGAATTATCTTTAGGGCGCGGAACGGCGATTGGTGCAGGTATTCGTGAAAGTGTTTCGGCATTACCAGGTCGCAATGCGGATGGACAAACAAAACTCGAGAAAAACCCGCCTCCAGTCGCTGTGGTTTTACTGACTGATGGTCGTAATAACCGCGAACCAGACCCGCTCGAGATGGCAACCATTGCCAGAGATCAGCAAGTTAAGGTCTACACCGTTGGGCTTGGTACAGAAACAGGTTCGATTAATCTCGAGAATGGTGGTTTTAGAGTTGGTTTTGATCCTGAAACCTTAAAAGCCATTGCCCAAACCACAGGTGGACAATACTTTGAAGCGCGTAGCGCAGGACAATTAACGGCTGTTTATAAAAGCCTTGGACGCAGTATTGGTTGGACAACTCGCCTTGGCGAAGTCACGCACTTAGCTGCGGCTTTAGCTGGTCTTTTACTTTGTATTTCCTTAGCAACTGGCGAACTCAACCGCCGCGTTGTCTAAAGAAATACTCGAGTACTGTTTATTGGTTTGGCGTTTGGTCGCGTCACTTTCTTGGGAGCAATAGGAGTTCTTATGCAGCAGGATTTGTTTCGCTACGTCGTCGAAGAATTTGCTGAAGATTACCAACACGGAGAAATTTCTCGCCGCGAGTTTCTGCGCCGCATGGCATTACTTGGCGGTGGTATTGTCGGAGCAACAGCTTTACTCGAGTCTGTGGGTATGGCAGCCATTAGTAACCAAGAATGGCAACAAGTTTTTGCCAGTATCCCCGAAGCTGAAGTTGTTGCCAAAGCACAACAAGTTGACCCAACAGACCCCAGTATTACCGCTGGGCAAATCAAATACGAGGCTCGAGGTTTTACCCATTTTGCTTATGTCGCCCAACCAGTGGGCATTGCAAAAGCCCCAGGTGTGTTGGTAATCCACGAAAACCGTGGGTTGCAACCACATATCGAAGATGTTGCTCGCCGTGTTGCCAAAGCAGGCTATGTGGCAATTGCGCCAGATTTGGTCAGTAAAAGTGGCGGAACAAAACAATTCTCGGATACTGCTCAAATTAGTTCGATTTTGGCACAAACCAATGCTGATGAACACGTCGCTAATTTGCTTGAAGCATTAAAAGTCTTAGGTAATACCACAGGCGTTGAAGCAAAAAGAATTGCAGCGATGGGGTTTTGTTTTGGTGGTGGTTTAACATGGCGACTTTCTACCGAAACACCTGATTTATTAGCAGCTGTACCATTTTACGGACCTGCTCCTGATATTGCTAAAGTGCCAAATATCAAAGCGGCAATGCTTGGCATTTATGGTGGCAACGACAGCCGTATCAATGCTGGAATTCCTAATCTCGAGGCTGCTTTAAAAGCAGTTGGTACAAAATATCAAATCAAAATCTTTGAAGGTGCAAACCATGCTTTCCATAACGACACAGGTGCAAATTATAAAAAAGATGCTGCCGAAGAAGCTTGGCGTTTAACACTCGAGTGGTTTAAGAAATACTTGTAGAGTTTAACATCTCATCGAAAATAGATTTCGCTCATGACAGAATTTGCGGTAGACTTGGGGTATGACTCAACCCAGTTTATTCGATTCTTCTGAACCAGAAACTTCGAGCGAAATCGAAGTTCTTGTCCCTCAGCAAGCTGTGCTTGAGGGCGCATTGGCAATGGACGACGAACCACCTTTTGATTTGATTGCCCAAGAGATAGATGATGCAGAATTGGGTGGCGCTAAAAAGCGAGGTGGTGCTGGTGCTAAGAATTCTGGTGCACCAGAAATGATCGAAGTGACTTTGGCAAAGCAATCCAATGCCGCTGATTCGCTCGAGGATGCCGATGAGCATGGTATTCCGCCACAAGCTTTTGACCCAAATCCACCGCCACCTCGAGTTTCTGGTGGCAAAATGCCTAAACGTGTGGTGATTTTTGATGGGCACGCTTTGGCATATCGTTCGTATTTTGGTTTAGCTCGAGGTTCAGAACGTTTGCAAAATTCGGCGGGCGAACCAACTCACGCGATTTATGGTTTTATCAAAACGTTATTGCGTCATGTGCGTGAGGGTTTAAAAAAAGGCGATGGTGCGGTGATTGTGGTTTTTGACCCACCAGTCAAGACTTTTCGCCATGAAATGTTTGCCGAGTATAAAGCAGGTCGGGCAGAAACCCCAGATGATTTGCCTAAGCAAATTCAGCGCATCAAAGAAATTGTGGATGCTATGGGGATTACGCGGCTCGAGACACCGGGTTTTGAAGCTGATGATCTGATTGGTACGATTGCTAAGAAAGCTGAATCTGAAGGCGTAGATTCGTATATTCTGACATCGGATCGTGATGCGTATCAGTTGTTGTCCGATAAAATTCGAGTGATTGCCTCCGATGATAAATTTGTTACTCCAGCCGATGTCTTAGCCAAATATGGTGTGACTGTCGAGCAATGGGTGGATTACCGAGCACTGACAGGGGATTCCTCGGATAATATTCCAGGGGCAAAAGGTATTGGACCAAAAGGTGCTCAGAAATTACTTGAGACAAACGGCACATTGCAACATATTCTCGATAACCTTGATACTGCTGAGCCTAAAAAAGAAGTGCAAAAAGTGCGTGATAGCTTAGAAAATGTGGTGTTTAGTCAGCAACTCTCGAGAATCGTTACCAATATTCCACTCGAGCTTGACTTAGCTGCGGTGAATCAATTTGTTCCCAATACGGATAGGCTTTTACCAATTTTGCGCGAACTTGAAATGAACAGTGTGCTGAAGGAAGTACAAAATATTCTCGAGTCTCAGGGCGGAACAGTTACACCAGAACCTGAAAAAATAGTGCGTGCCATCACTCGACTCGAGTGGGTTGTGCCAAGCGAAAAAGCAATTTGGGCTTATAAACTCGAGAAACCCAACGATGCGGTTGGCTCGAGAATATTGGCGTTAGCGGCTGCCGATGCCACTGGTACTTGGCTTGCTCCAGAAGATTTTGTACCCACAGGTGTGGTGAATGCAGCCAATGCTAAAGCACTGGCAATTGCGGCAAAAGCCATTCCAGGTAACGACCCGCTTTTAATGGCATATGTGCTTGACCCTAGTAACAACGATGCCCAAGCTATTTGTAACCGTTACCTAGCCGAGGATTGGAGTGCCGACCCTGCCATCCAAGCGGCACAAAGCCAAGCCTTACTCGAGAAATTAACAGCTATGCTTGCACCAGAGTTAGCATCCTTATACCAAGACCTTGAAATACCAGCTGCTCGTACCCTTGCCAATATGGAAACCACAGGTATTCGCATTGATAGTGCCTATTTTCAGCAGCTTTCACAAAAATTCCTCGAGCGAATGCAAATCATTGAGAGTCAAATCCATGCCCATGCGGGCGAAGTTTTTAATGTCAACTCGAGGGATCAGTTAGAAATTGTGCTGTACGACAAATTACAATTGGCTTCGGGTAAAAAAACCAAATTAACTGGTAAGCGCAGCACTGCTGTTTCGGCACTTGAACCACTGACAGACGAGCACCCCATTGTGGCTGATATTCTCGAGTACCGCGAAATTAACAAATTGCGTGGCACGTATCTCGAGCCATTACCCAATATGGTTAATCCAAAAACGGGGCGTTTACATACAGTGTTTAATCAGTTGGGCACAGCTACAGGTCGGGTCAGTAGCATCAATCCGAATTTGCAAAATATTCCTGTTCGCACCGAAATCGGACGTGAAATCCGTAAAGGTTTTATTGCCGAAAGTGGCTATAAATTACTCAGTGCCGATTACTCGCAAATTGAGTTACGGATTTTAGCCCATATCACCCAAGAACCGAATCTGATTGAAGGTTTTCGTGCCAACGATGACATTCATCGCCGAACAGCGGCTGCGATTTTAAATATTCCACTCGAGCAAGTCACAACCGATCAACGACGTGGTGCTAAAGCCATTAATTACGGTATTTTATATGGCATGGGTGCACATCGGTTATCTCGAGACGAAGGGATTAGCCACAGCGAAGCCAAAGCCTTTATCGAAGGGTACTTTGCGGCTTATCCCGGTATTAAAAATTATTTGGACAGCACCAAAGCCCATTGTCATGAACACGGTTATGTCCAAGATTTATTTGGGCGGCGCAGGTATATCCCTGAAATCAATGCCAAAGCTTTTCCTGTAAGAGAGGCTGCCGAACGTGCTGCGATTAACATGCCAATTCAAGGCACAGCGGCTGGCATTATCAAACAAGCCATGATTGATCTCGAGCCGCAACTGATACCTTTTGAGGCGCGTTTGTTGTTGCAAGTTCATGATGAATTGGTGATTGAAGTGCCAGAAGCGCATATTGTAGCTGTCTCGAGTTTGGTCGAACAGGTCATGGGTAATGCTTTTCCGTTGTCTGTGCCGCTTGGCGTTGGTATTGGTATCGGTGATTCTTGGTACGACGCAAAATAAGTCAGGGTATCTTTAGACCCTGCGCTAAAATACAGACCAACTTTCGTATGGTGTTTTCGTAAGCGCTTACAGCTATATTTAGGGTAACTCCAAGTAGAATAAAAAATCTCAAGCCCTAAATATTGCCATAAAAGCGAGTATCATAAAACACACCATTTGAATGAAAGTGAGTCAAGCCAACCATGTCCACAACAAGCATTGCCAGTCAAGGTCTGAATAAACTAGAACTCGAAAAACGCCTCAAAGAAGCCACCATGCTTAAACATATTGTGGCAACTGCAGGTGCTCCACTCGAGCCAGTGACTGTGCTGAATGTGATTTGTGCCGAATTAATCGAAGTGGTTGGTGTGCAACACGCAGGTTTTGCTCGGCTGAACGATGATGGGTTTGCCTTAACCATTATTTCTGAATATGGGGAAACCAATACAGGCAATCTTGGTGCCCAAATCCCCCTTGAGAACAACGAAATTACCCAATCAGTGATTACTTCACGTAAACCAATTGCTGTACAAGATGCACAAAATGATCCTCGTATGGGCGCAGGGCGCGAAGCTGCCAAAGATTTTGGTGTGGTTAGCATGTTAATTGTACCAATCATCGCAGGCAACCGTGTGGTAGGAACTTTGGGCTTAGATTCCTATAGTTTACGCGAATTTAATACAGATGAAATAGAGATTATTCAAAGTGCTTCTGCTGCCGCTGCGCCTTTGCTCGAGAATGCAGAATTATTTGATCAACTCCGTAGTGAATTGCGTTTTCGTCAACGCACCGAAGCTGAACTGCGCCGCTCGAGACTGATTTATCAAGAGCTGGTTAATTCCTTAGAAGGTATTGTTTGGGAAGGCGAATTACGCGATGGACAAATCATTTGTTCGTTTATCAGCCGACAAGCCGAACGGCTATTTGGCTACCCAACAGAACGTTTTTTAGGGGTTCGTAACGAAATTGTCTGGTCGCAAGTTTTTCATGCCGATGATTGGCGAGTCATTCATTTACGAATCCTCAATGCCAGCAAAACCCTAGAACCATTAGAAATCGAAGCTCGAGCTTTTGATTTTCAAGGCGAACTGATTTGGATTCAGGATCGGATTACTTTTATTCAAAACGAAGAAGGGCTGCGTGTCCGAGGCTTAATGGTCAATATCACTGACCATAAACGCTCGGTGCGTTTAGAACGTGAACGCAACCAAATCCTCGAGTTGATTGCGCGAAACGTTGAACTTGAAAGTGTATTGCAACGCATTTGCGAATTACTCACAGCCCAATACCAACGGGTTGGTTGTGCTATCAGTGTTTTAAGACCACAAGGTTTAGCGTTAATTGCTTGGCATGGTGTGCCTAAAAATGCACTCGAATGGCTTGGTCATGTGCTCGAGACAGATACATTTGTGCCTTGGGTAACAGCGCTGGTTGAACATCGGCAAACTGGTACTGACCAAGACCCAAGAATTTCTGTTACCCAGCAAGAATTACTGCAAAAACAAGATTATGGTTTTTTGCAAAGTTTACCAATCGTGGTTTCCACACAAGTGATTGGTGTTGTCACACTTTTCATGCCGCACCCAAATATTCGAGATACCAGGGTTTTACACACAGCTACCGAACTAAGTGCCATTGCCATAGACCGTAAAACCCTACTCGAGCAACTCGAGTACCGAGCAACCCACGATCATTTAACAGAATTGCCCAATCGTGCTTTATACCAAGAACGCTTATCAGCAGCGATGATTTCAGCCGACCAAAAAGGCGTTTTAGTGGGTTTATTATTTATTGATTTAGATAATTTTAAATACGTTAACGATCATTTTAGTCATGCCACAGGCGATGAATTACTGAAAAATATTGCACGACAATTAAAAAATACTGCTCCTACGGGTAGTACAGTTGCTCGGCTTGGTGGCGATGAATTTGTGGTAATTCTGCCCAATCTCGAGCGCGAAGACCAAGCCAACAGTATTGCCTTGCAATTAACCACCAACATCACCAGTAAAATAGTGATTGGTACACAGCATCATGAAGTAACAGCCAGTATTGGTATTGCCTTGTATCCTCGAGATGGTAAAACCATTGACGACTTAGCAAAAGCAGCCGATGCTTTGATGTACGCGAGTAAATCTCAGAAATAAAGAAAACCTCTACATTATTAGCAATAAAGAAAATCTTTGAATTTTTAGGGAAAAATGATAATTTCCCCTATTCGCCTCATCTGGCATATGCCAGAATAGTAAAAGTTGTCATGGGCAGAACAATTGCCTAGAACAAAATCTTCTATGCTAAAGAGGTGCAAATGCAAAAAATCTGGTTAGCTTTAATCCTGTTATTGGTTGCTTGTAAACCCGAGCCAGCTCGAGTCACGAGTCAGGCGGGTACTACAGCAGCTGTTGCATTTTACCCAAGTCAATCTGGTGCAATTTGGCAATACTTAAAAGACGGCGAAACAACTGATACTGCGCCGTATTATCTACGGATCGAAGGACCTCAAAGTTATAATAATCAGGTCTACACAGGTATGCGTTTTATTGGACGAGGACAAGATATCTATTACTTTCGTCAATTTAATGAACGCGGTGTGTACCTGATTGCTCAAGGTGCTAATAATTTCTATGAACTGATTTACGAACAACCAATTCTCGAGTACCCACCACAAAAAGAATTGGTCGTAGGGAAAACTTGGAGTGGAACAACCTTAGGTACATTAACACCATCCAAACAAGCACCACAAAAAATCAAATACACCTATCAATTTCGGGTGGTCAGTAAAGAAAAATTTCGTATTGGCACAACCGATTACGATGCCTATCTGATTTTGCGCGATAACCGTATCGAAGATTTAACAGGCAAAGCAGACCCTGTTATAGAAGCTCAACGAATTCGTTTCGTCCCTTATATTGGTGAAGTACAAACCCGTGAAGGTCTCGTGCTCTACAATTACAACTTTAAGAAGTAAAGGAAACTTATGCAAGCTAAAACTGTGCTCGACCGAGTCAACCTCCCCGAAGATATCAAAAAACTCGAAGTAGACGAACTCGAGGCATTATCTACCGATGTTCGCAACGAAATCATACGGGTTTGCTCCCGAGGTGGTTTGCACCTCGCCTCGAGCCTCGGCACAGTCGAACTGACCGTAGCACTGCACAGGGTTTTCTCGAGTCCTAAAGACCGAATTCTATGGGATGTTGGGCATCAAGCCTATGGACATAAAATTTTAACAGGACGTAAAAACCAGATGGACACCATCAAAAAAGAAGGTGGCTTATCTGGCTTTACCAAAGTCTCGGAATCCGAACACGATGCCATTACTGTTGGACATGCCAGCACCAGCCTTGCCAACGCTTTTGGTATGGCATTGGCTCGAGATGCACTGGTTAAGGATGGCTTAGCTGAGGATTACCACGTGATCCCAGTGATTGGTGATGGCGCATTAACTGGTGGCATGGCGCTGGCTGCACTCAACAATATTGGCTACAAACAAACCAAAATGTTAATTGTACTTAACGACAACGAAATGTCTATTTCCGAAAATGTTGGTGCAATGAACGCGTATTTCCGTACATTACAAGTGCAACGTTGGTTTCAAAGTGCCGAACAAGGTGGCAAAAAATTGGTTGGCAAAACTCTGGGTGGCTTAGTCTCGAGAGCCAAAGATGCGGCTCGGACATTCTTTGACCCGCACAGCAAAAACCCATTCACTGCCATGAATTTACGCTACGTCGGACCAGTAGACGGACACAATGTCAAAGAATTGGTCTACTTACTCGAGCACATCAAAGAACTTCCAGGACCAACAGTGCTGCACATTGTCACCCGCAAAGGTAAAGGCATGGACATCGCCGAGGAAAACCCAATTTACTGGCATAGCCCAGCTAAATTTAATGTAGACGACCCAGAAGAAGTGGGTAAAGCCTACACGTGGTCAAATGCCTTTGGCGATGCCGCCATCGAAATTTGTCATGACCAAAAAGATGTCTACGTTATCACACCAGCCATGCGTGAAGGCTCGGGCTTAGTCGAATTTGCTGCTAAACACCCAGACCGTTACTTGGATACTGGCATTGCTGAAGAAGTGGCAGTGACCGCAGCAGCTGGTATGGCATTACGTGGAGTTCGCCCAATTGTTGCCATTTACAGCACTTTCTTGCAACGAGGTTTTGACCAATTAGTTCACGATGTCGCCATCGAAAACCTGAATGTTGTCTTTGCCATAGACCGCGCAGGTGTGGTTGGTTCAGATGGACCCACGCATCATGGTGTATTTGATATTTCTTATTTACGCCTTGTGCCTAACGTGCAAATTGGCGTGCCAAAAGATGCTGTCGAACTGCGTGCTATGCTCAATACCGCCCTGACCATGAGCGGACCTATTGCTATTCGGTACCCCAGAGGCGGAGTCAAACCTGCTCCAACCGACTCGAGTAAAATCATTGCTTGGGGAACATGGGAACGACTTGCTTTAGGCGATGACATTGTGATTCTCGCCACAGGTAACACGATTCCTTATGCGCTCGAGGCAATCAAAGGCACACACAATGTTGGTGTGGTCAATGCTCGGTTTGTCAAACCACTCGATACCCAAATGCTTGAGGGTATTGCCCGAAGTGCTCGAGCAATAATTACCATCGAAGATAACACCATTGTTGGCGGGTTTGGCAGTGCAGTTCTTGAGCATCTTGCCAGCAAGGATTTAAAACCAGAAGTGCGTTTACTGGGTATCCCAGATCATTTTATGGATCATGCTGAAGTCAGCAGTTTGCACCGACAAGCAGGTATAGACACCGCTGGTATTCAAAAAGTACTCGAGTCGCTTGGTGTGACCTTTGCATTAGTTGCAGCCAATTAAACTTGGGATTACCTTGCTGCAAACACTTGCATCTCGAGTACTCGCCCTCGGTTAGAACGGCTTGCCATGTAGACAAAGGCGGCTGCTATTTCGGCAGGATCAATCCAAGTGTTTGGATCGGCGTTGGGCATGTCGCGGCGGTCAGCTGGTGTGTCTACCGCACCCATAGGATAAACCACACCAGCTTTCGCACTCGAGCCTTTAAGTTCGGCATCCAAAGATTTTAAGAACAATGCCACTGCGCCTTTAGCTGCCGTATATAACGCCGCACCTGCTCCTGTACCTCGAGCCACTTGTGCGGCGGAAATCCCACCAATAAAACCATTTTCTTGTTTGAGCACTTCAGGTAGAACCGCCGCTACTGCAAACGCCAGTGTTTTCATGTTGACATCGAACATCTGCGTTAAATCTTCTCTTTGAAACTCGAGTATTTTACCTGTACTAAAACCACCAACAGTATGAATCAGCCCATCCACCCGTCCGTAATGGGCAAGAGTGGTTGCAACCATTGCTTGTGCACCCTCGAGTGAACTGAGGTCAACACCAACAACAAGACCTGCACCTAGTTGATTCCTAGCGCGTTCAGCATTAGCAGGACGATCTGCTAATGCTAACTGTGCACCAGCCTCATGAAAGGCTTTGTTAATCGCACTCGAGATTGCTCCACCAGCCCCAGTGATAATAAAAACTTTGTTCTCGAGAGTAGTCATGCTTTATTGTGGCAGACCACTACTGGGATTAAAAGAGGGGTCATTGATGATTTTGAACTGCCATAGCAAGCGATTTTGTCGCATGTTATAGTTGTTGTAGATTCCAATAGAATTCGTAACTCGGCACAACACAACTTGAGCAACCTCGAGTTGTCATGAAAGGGGTTCGTATGCAGCAAAAAAAATGGTTCGCAGCTTCGCTCTTAGCAGGACTTTCCTTGGTTGGTGTGGCATTAAGCCAAACAGGATTTGCTCCACTCCCCGCCGCTAAGTATAGTGCCACAGAAAGCGTTGTGAATTTTAGTAACCAAGGACAAAAAATTGTTGGCACTTGGACAATCCCAACAGGTGCAACAGCACCATACAAGACAGTTTTAATGCTACATGGATTCCTTAGTACCCGACAAGAATTACCCATCAATAACACCAAAGAAACCATGTTTTCACGCACAGCTCGAGTCCTAGCCGAGCAAGGTTATGCAACGCTTCGTATCGATTTTCGAGGCTCAGGTGAAAGCGAAGGAGCTTGGGCAGACACCACGTTTAGTAGTCAAATGTCGGATGCTCGAGCTGCTTTGGCTTTCTTAAATAAACAAGCCAGCGTGGATACAAAAAAAATCGCTGTACTTGGAATGAGCCAAGGTGGTTTAGTAGCAGCCAGTATCGCAGCAACCGAGCGCAGCGTTAGAAGTCTTGTTTTGTGGTCACCAGTTTCTGCACCTGCTCAAACTTTTACCAATATGTTTGGTAGTGCCGCTATTACCAGCGGATTAGCCAGTAACGGACAAGCCATCACCATTAAATTGCCTTGGGGTGCAGAAACACAATTAAAAACAGGTTTTTTCGAGGATTTATTCAAAATTAACCCAGTTGCCGAAATCGCTTTGTACAGCCGACCATTATTAGTTGTAGTGGGTAAAAAAGATACCACAGTTGCACCACAACCACTATCTGGACAGCTTTTCCTCAACTATCATCGTGGTGACGAGAAAATTGTGGTACTCGATGCTGACCATGTATTTGATATTTTTGGTACAGGACCAGAACGACTTGATGAAGGCGTAAGCGAAAGTGTGAACTGGCTCGAGAAAACATTATAAAGAAACAATTTCTGAACGCAGTGCTTGTGCACTGCGTTCTTTTATGGGAATCTATAAAATTCTCATAAAATATGAACGACTCGAGCTACACTATGATTTATGAAAAATACAGTGCTGATTTGCTCGAGTAGCCTGATTGTTTTGCTTTGGACTGCGTTTGCCCAAGCCAATCTTGGCATTAGCGAAAAAACTGCTCGAGAATTACTACCTGTGGTTTGCAAAGCAGGGCAATCAGTATTTATAGGTAGTCAAGGGCAAAAAAGTGTAGGTAGTTGTAATCCATGTCCAAGTTTTACCAGTTGGAAAGGTGAAAAAGAGCCATTTGATGTACAAAGTGTTATTTTTGCCAAACCAAACAAGAAAAATGAAACCTTAGCAATAATGGATTTTTTTGGCTGTGAACCTCATGTCAATAATTTTGGAGGCACAGTGATATTGCGTTGGCTTGGCAATACCAATTGGCAATTTGTGCAATTTAACGCAGGTCAACGTACCAACGAATGCTTAAAATTTGCAACTCAAGAAGGCACTGATAAACTGGTTTGTAAAAGTTTTTATGGCGGTCAAGGTATTACTTCGGAAGGTTTAGCAGTAGAAAGTTTTGACCAGAATATAGATGGGCAAAGTTTAGTCGGCACAATATCTAACAGTGGTCAGTGTATGAACGAAAAATTGGTGGATTTTGCATGGCAAGTATTCAAACAAAAAGATCTCAACAACGATAAACGCCCAGACCTTTACCTCGAGATCAGCGAACGCAACGCCACTATTGCCAAAGACAAACTGTGTGCTAATGGCGCAGCAACAGATATTCCGTGGGGAAAAAGCAAACTACACAAACTCGAGTTCATCTTTGAGGGTGGTCAATTTAAACCAACCAAAGCCACAATAACCATTGTGAAATACCTCGAGAAATTTGGTTCTTGACCAAATTTTCTTGCATATTCAAATGTGATATCAACTCAACGATATACTGTCAGTAATGCCCGATCAAGCCGTCATGTGTTTACAAGTTTCTCCCACAGAACTTGATCAATTTCTGGCTCAAGGTTGGCGGCATTTTGGAACATATTTTTTTCGTTACTCGAGTATTGTAACTGCCACCCAAGAACTGCACATTCAACCTTTACGAATGCGAGTCCGAGACTTCGTACCAAATCGTTCACAGCGCCGCATATGGCAGCGTAACGATGATGTAACAACAAAAATCGAAACAGCTCGAGTGACCTTAGAATACAAAGCCTTATTTGATTTGCACAAAACCCGATTTACCGAAAATATTCCTAATCAACTCGAGGACTTTCTAGGGCAATACCCAGAGCGTCAACCTTGTAACACTCGAGTTATTCGGGTAGAACTGAACGGAGAGTTAATTGCGGCACATTTTGTAGATATTGCTGAAAACAGCCTCTCGAGTGTCTACTCGGTGTACAACCCCAAATATCTCGAACGAGGCATCGGAATTTTCACAATACTCAAAGCCATCGAATACGCTCGAGTACTCGGCAAACACTGGTACTACCCCGGTTACGCTACTCGAGAACCGAGCCATTACGATTACAAAAAAAACTTCACTGCCCTCGAGTATTTTGATTGGCAGAAGTGGCAACCGCTTGAAGCAAAGGCAAAGAACTTTTAGATTTCAAGTCATCTCGAGGTTTAGAGATTGTCAAATGGTAAAATAACCGCAATGAATTCTTATCAAGTAACCCTGATTGACCCAAGCGGAAAAAAGAAAACATTGAAAGTCCCAGAAGACGAATTTATTCTCGATGTTGCACTCGAGCATGGTCTAGACATTGATTTTGGATGTCAAGCAGGAGCCTGTGGCACTTGCCGAAGTCAGCTTGTTTCTGGGCAAATTAACCAATCTGACCAGAGCTATTTATCTGACGAAGAAATGGAAGCAGGACAAGTGCTGATTTGTGTGGCATATGCCGAATCTGACTGTGTTCTTAAAACGCATCAAGAAGAACTTGTTCTCGAGAATTGGCGTTTAGAACAAGCATATAAAAACTAATTGAAAAGTGGACAAAACCGCGAAGAAACTCAAAATAAACCCTGCTTAGCTGCGAAATCACGTTTTGAGTTACTGATCTTGAAGACTCTGTTCTCGAGCCTTTATTTGTATAGTGTAGGTTAGATAAAGCCTGCACCACGCTAAATGCTTATTCTTTAGCTGTTCTAGCTATTTGACTTATGTTCCGAATTCAATTTGCGAATTAATTGATCAATTTGAATGTAGATAGCGTTATGTTCCTCCGAACTATTAGAAACTATCTCTAAGCCTTCATTTATTAGGTCTTTTTCTGTTTTTTCAAATCCATGAACATTCACAGCTTTGACAAAGAATTTAAGTTTCAGATTGCTCTCTTCTTTTACTGTATTAGTATCAATAAAAAGAACTCTTTTGGCAATAAACCTGTCATTAGATTTTTCGTATTCAATTAGAGCAAAAGACTCGTGACTGTACACATAACCGAATACATAAGCCTCATTTATCAAAATTATACTGTTTAGATCAACGAAATATGTACTTGTATTCTGATTTGCGTAAAACCTTAGATTTGCCCCGTTTTTAATATTGTCCATAATTTTAGAGAATACAGCATTTCAGATAATTCTACTCTTACTAGATAACTTTAGCTTGCTCACTTTAATACTGTTCTACAAACCGCTGATACTCGAGGATACGTTCTTTGATTTCTGGCAGCGTATCCGCGCCAAATTTCTCGAGGTATGCTTCTGTTAGTACAGTAGCAATCACGCATTGGAATATCACGCCAGCGGCTGGTACTGCTGTGGTGTCCGAGCGTTCCCTTGCAGCATCTGCCGCTTGGTGCGTGACCACATCCACTGTTGGCAAGGGCTTCATAAGGGTGGCAATGGGTTTTAAGGCGACTCGGACAATTAAATCTTCGCCGTTGGTCATGCCTGCCTCGAGTCCACCAGCTCCGTTGGTGTCGCGTTGGTAATGCCCTTGGGTGGGTACGCTGTCGCGGTAGTACACGGCATCGTGGACGCTCGAGCCAGGCAGGTCAGCATTGGCAAAGGCTCGTCCAATTTCTACGCCTTTAACCGCTTGGGTTGCCATGATGGCATGGGCAATTCGACCATCGAGTTTTCTGTCCCAGTGGGTGTAACTGCCAAGTCCTGGCACTAAGTTTCTAAAACGCACCTCGAGAATACCGCCGAGTGTGTCACCATCGGTTTTGGCTTGATCTATTCGGGCAATCATTTGTTCGGCTGCATTTTTATCTAAGCAACGAACAGGGGAGACTTCAATTTCCTCGAGTTTATCCCAATCAAATGGTACTGCACTGGCAATGCCTGCCAGCCTATCCACATAATTTGCGCCTCGTACGCCTAGTTCAGATAAGAATTTTAAGGCAATTGCGCCAACTGCGACTCGGGAAGCGGTTTCTCTGGCACTGGCACGCTCGAGAACATCGCGTAAATCCTTGTGACGATATTTGATGCCACCCACCAAGTCGGCATGACCCGGACGGGCGGCGGTCAAGGCTTTTTTACGCGGCTCGTTACCCGCAGTAACATCCATAATCTCGAGCCAATTCTGATGATCTTTGTTGATGATTTGCAGCGTTATTGGAGCACCAGTGGTTCGCCCTGCTCGCACACCACTTAAAAACTCCACGGCATCTTTTTCAATTTGCATTCGTCTTCCACGCCCATAGCCTTGTTGACGTTTCTCGAGCCACGGATTGATATCTTCAGCAGCACTCAATGGCACTTGCGAAGGGAAACCCTCGAGAATAGTGGTGAGTTGTGGTCCGTGAGATTCGCCAGCGGTCAGGTAACGCATGAAATAACCGTAACATGCAACGCTCGAGAATGGCAGGGTGAAAAGCTAGACAGGATTGATCAATATATAACAATATGTTATAGTGTTTGCGTGAACGTGATTGCGTTACGTCGCTTACGACAATTCTGGAAGAAATACCCAGAATCAGAAGGAGCGCTACGTGTTTGGTATCGGCGATTGTGCAAATCTGAGCCAAAAAATTTTAGCCAATTACGAGATCAATTTAATGGTGTGGACCTCGATGCGCCTTTTACTATTTTTGATATTGCAGGTAATAGTTATCGAGTGATTGTCGTCATCGTTTATACAGGACAAGTCGCTTTTATTAAACATGTTTTTACCCATCTCGAGTATGACCAATGGAATCAATCTAAAACCAAAAAATTAGCAAAAAAGCAAAGGAAGAACTGATATGAATACAAACCAAATTATTAAATCATGGCAAGCAATTCCTGTTCAAGCTCGAGTTAAACGCCCTGGGTCTGAACACGAGTACGAGCAATTACTTGAATTACTTGACCAAATCACAGACGAATTAGCAGTGCGTGGCGAGAGCATAGAAAATAGCCCTTTGAATGCGTTGTTTGATCTAGTGAGTGCTTATGCGCTCGAGTGGGAAGCAGCTAACGAAGACCCAATAACTGCTTCGCCTCGAGAAGTTTTGCAACAACTGATAACCGAAAACCAGTTGAGTTTAAAGCAACTGGAACGCGAAGGAATTGCGAAACAACCTCTTCTTAGTGCGGTTTTATCTGGTCAGCGTCAAATTAGTAAAGCGTTAGCACTCAAGCTCGCACAACGTTTTCATACTCGAGTTGAATTATTTTTGTAAGGTGCGCTCATACACTTCAATGTATTTAGGCAGTATCACGTCTGGGTGAAATTCGCGCACGGCTCGTTCTCGAGCGGCTTTTCTCATGGTTGGTAAGTTCTCGAGGGCAGTAATAGCTGCTTGGCTCATCCCTTCGACATCGCCAACAGGTAAGGCAAATCCTGTTACACCATGTTCGACCACTTCGGGTAATCCACCTGCATTACTCGAGATAACCACTGCACCACATGCCATGGCTTCAAGGGCAACCAAGCCAAAACTTTCTTTGCTCGAGGGGAGCAGCATTAAATCTGCGACACCAAAAATCATTTCGACATTGGGAAAAGTACCAATAAAATGCACTTTTTTAGCAATCCCTAATTCTTTAGCTAATTCGAGTGTCGGTAGGCGCTCGGGTCCGTCACCAATCATCAGCAAACGGGCTTTTTGGTGTTTGAGGATATTGGCAAACACTTTGATCACATCTTTTGGGCGTTTGACTTCTCGGAAATTGCTGGCATGAACAATTAATACCTCATCGTCTCGAGCGAAACGTTTGCGGTAACTGGCATCGGTGATTGGTTGGAAGCGTTCAGTATCTACCCAGTTGTATGCAACATCAATGTGCTTTTGTGCTCCCATGACGGTGTTGGTATGATCTGCTAAGTAATGCGATACCGCTGTAACTGCATCCGAAGCTTCGATAGCATAACGTGTGGTTCGCATAAAACTTGGCTCGAGTCCAACCAAGGTGACATCTGTGCCATGCAAGGTTGTGACTACTTTGACTTTGCCCCCCACCATATCTCGAGCCAGTAAAGCACTGGTGGCATGAGGAATCGCATAATGGGCGTGTACTAAATCGATGTTGTGTTCTTCAATCACACTGACCAAGGTATTGACTGCAGCCAAGCTGGTCAGGGGTTGGTCAAATAATGGGTAATTGGCATTTTGAATTTCATGAAACATCACTTCGCCATCTAAGGGCGCAAAACCATTTTCTAAACTGGGTAACTCGAGATCGGGTAAACGCATAGCATTGAGGCGAAACGGTACTTGCGTGGCAATCATATGGACACGATGCCCTTGATTAACCAATGCCAAAGCGAGTTCGGTAGCAACAACACCTGAGCCACCAGCCGATGGGTGGCATAAAACAGCGATATTCATAGGTGCAGTCTAACGTTGCTTGGGTTATAAGCTGGTTGGCAGGGCGACAGAAGTATTTGGGTTTTGTTAAAGATTTGATTAGGGGTTGTGTTACACATTCTTGACGTGATTTTCATGAGGCTCATGCGTCTCACCTGATAGACTGTGCAACATGAAATGGTTAGCGCTTCCTGTTCTCGCACTCTCGGCTGTGGCACTTGGTTTTTCAACGAAAGCCGCTTCGCCTACAAAGGTTACTTTTTGGAATTATGTCACATCGGATGCAGGTTCGCCTGTCGTCAAGGATTTTGCTAAGGAATTTAATAAATCACAAAATAATTATGTGGTAGATGTTGTAGAAATCTCGGATTTTCGAGAAATCCAAATTAAATTACAAGCGGCATTGGCAGCCAAAGCGGATTTGCCTAGTTTGACTCAGGTAGATAATGCGTTTTTTACGCGTTTAGCATTGGGTAATTTACTATTTGATTCCGATCCATTAGTGGACGCAATGCCTAAAGGGACTGTTCAGGATTTTGATGAAACCATTTGGGGTTACGGTAACGTCAATGGTAAACGTTTTGGCTTGCCATGGGCTTCGAGCACCTTAATTAATGTTTATAACGCTGATGCTTTTAAATCTAAAGGTTTACCACCACCCAAAAACTGGGAGGATTACGCTCGAGCCGCAAAAACCCTCAGTAGCCGTACCAGCAAAGGTGCGATTTTCTTTGTGGATGCTTGGATTTTTGGCAGTATGGTCTCGAGTCGGGGTAGCAATATCCTAGATGCCAATAATAAACCCGATTTTGATTCTGAAATTGCGATCAAGAGTTTACAAATGATGTACGACTTAACTCGAGGTGGACAAGCGATTGTGCGTAATTTTTCGGAAGCCAACTTTGCTGTTATAGATTGGGTGCGAACCAAAGCCTTTATGGTGACTGTGCCTACTAGTGCTTTTCCGTATGTTAAAGATGTGTTGCCGTTCCAAATTGGGGCTGTGCCAATGCCGGGTAAAAGTATTGCTGGCGAATCGCAATTGGTCATTCCTAAGGGTAATTCTGAAGCAGAAACCAAAGGGGCTTTTGAATTCTGGGCATATATGACCAAAACCGAGAATGCTGCTAAGTTCACCAAAGCCACCTATTATTTGCCAGTTCGTAAAAGCACCACAAAGTTGTTAGGCGATTTTGTCAACGAACCAGTCATGAAGGCTGGCTTAGAAGCCCTCGAGCGAGCCTACAACCCACCGCATTTGCTCGAGTATCAAAAGTGGCGTGAAATCCTCGAAGCACAACTCGAGCGTAGCTTAAAAGGCGGTTTAGACCCCCGAGCCGCTTTGTTAGAAGCTCAACGTCTTGCTAATCTTGTCAAATAATGCCTCAGTACCAACCAATCAAAACTCGGCACGGTATTTTGCGTGGGCGTGAAGCCTTGGTTTTACAACGTCTGGAGTATGTCACCCAAAGCTTAAAACTCGAGGCAATACTGAACCTCGAGTACACCAGCGAAGGTGGTTTTGGACTCGAGCAGTGCTTTTTTGAATTTAGCGGTGTTCGAGTTTGGTCGGTCACGCATTTAGACGATTTTCAAGGTAATTTATCAAGCTCTTATGATGAAGTACATGGCAGTTTATGGCAACAAACAGCTGTGACAGACAGCACCCGAGTGCGCCAATACCAAGTTTTATGTATGGATGAAGTACTTGAGGTGTTGTGCGAACGAGCCAGTCTGAAAATCAGGGCTGGCTAAGCAAAAACTACTCTGTTTCGCCACCTTTAGCCCCTGTATCACCAGGTACAGGAATCATCGGTGTTTGCAGACTGGCTTTTTGCCCTCGAGCTTTTAGTTTGCCTTCTAGCACTTCCATTGCTTTAACCTCACCATGCACTAAGCGTACTTCGCCTGTGACAGCTTTACTCCACTCGAGTAATTCGGTTTGGTCTGCATGTGCCGAGAATCCACCAACGGTTAATACCTTGGCATTGACAGCGATGCTTTCACCAAATAAGGTAATACGATCTGCACCGTCTATTAGCATCCTGCCAAGTCCACCTTGTGGTTGATAACCCACAATCACAACACTGGTTGATTTTTTAGCAATATGATTTTGCAAATGATGCAAAATTCTGCCACCCGTCAGCATGCCGCCACCCGCAATAATAATTGCCGAACCTTGCATAGTGTTTAAAGCTTTACTTTCTTCGATGCTGCTGGTGTATTTAAAATTCTTGGGTTCAAAAGGATTGCGGTTATCGGTGTAATACTTTTGCACACTTGGCTCAAATTCGTAGCGAGCAGCAGCATAAACTTCTTCAATTCGACTTGCCAGCGGGCTATCGACAAAAACAGGTAATGTTGGAATTAAATTGGCTTCTTCCATGCGGGCAATGTGATACAAAATATCTTGGGTACGCTCTAAAGCAAAACTTGGAATCAAAATTTTACCACCCATCTGCACTGCATCATGCAGAATCTTGGCAAATTCCTCGAGTGTTTGCTCAAATGGTTTATGGTCACGGTCGCCATATGTGCTTTCCATCAGTACAATGTCAGCATCTGGGCATGGCATGGCATCAGGTAAAATATCTTTACGGGCATTGCCAATATCGCCACTGAAAACAAATCGTCCTTCACTGGATTCAAATAAGAAACTAGCACTACCTGGGATGTGTCCAGCCACTTGGGCTGTTACTCGTAAACCGTTCCACTCGAGTGGTTTGTTGTACTCGATGGGTTGAAACAAAGCCAAGGTTTTTTGTACATCGGTATCATCGAATAAAGGTGGTTTGATGTCCTTGCGTTTTTTGCGTTGATCACGTTCAAAATCTTCTTTTTGAATTTTTGCTGAATCAAGTAGTAAATGTTCAACAATTTCTCGAGTGCTTGGCGTAGCATAAATTGGTTTGCTATAGCCAGATTTTACCAGTTTTGGTAAGCGTCCAGCGTGGTCTAAATGGGCATGAGATAAGAAAAACCCATCGAGCTGAGCAATACTGTATGCCCATTCGAGATCGTTTAAGGCATCTAAGGCTTTAGACCCCTGAAATTGTCCACAGTCGAGCATCACATTTTGACCACCCATACGCAGCCAATGGTTGCTACCAGTCACTGTGTGGGCTGCTCCATAACTTTCTACCGAGAACTCGGCACGGGTTGTAAGGCGGTTTTTTGTGGTTGCCTTTGCCACAGGTTTTTTTTCAGGCATAGATTTTACTGCCGCAACAGGTGCCTGTTTGGTTTGTGCTGCTGTTTGAGCTACCAACGCCCCAATTTCGACACCATTCTCGACAATAACAATTTCTTCACCATGAGCAGCACGCTCAAGGAGTTTCTCGAGATGCGCTTTAGCTTCTTCGATACTAACTAATGTTTTCATTGTACTTAGTCTACATCAAATGAGGTGGAACAAAGGGATAATCGGTTGTACTACGCAGCTTTTATTGTTGGAGATACATATTTTTGGTGCTCACGTGTGATGAGAATCACACCAGCTCCGCACTTTTTAAGGTAATCTTATCAATTGTGACTTTACCTTCTGTTCAAGGCGACCTTAAACAATTCTCTCCAAAAACAGTGCTTGAACGCATTGCCCAAGAAAAACTCGAGGGAATTCTGCATTTTCGATTTGCTGATGAAATTATCAATACCAAAATGATTGTGGCAGGTCAGCGCTTAGGTGGTATTATCAGCCCGTTTGTACCGCAATGGAGTAACTTGCTGGTGCCAAAGTTCATGAACTCAGAAGTTTATGAACGTGCACGATTACAACATATTGATGCCGCAGGTGCTTTACGCAGCCTTGAGCAACAAGGTGTATTACCCCGAACAAGCTTAGAAAATATTCTGTCTATCAGAGCTAAAATGGCATTACTGCCGATTTTGAGTCGCTCGGATGGTAGATTTTTATTTGTCCCACGAATCGTGACCCAAGATTTCCTCGAGCCAGGTATTGGTATTTCGCCATTACTTGAGCAATTAGCTGCCCAAACCTCAATTGATATTGAACCAAGTGCGACATATCAAGTATTTGAAAATACGGTTAAGCATAGCCAGCATTTGGATGCGGTTTCACTTGAAATCATTGCCGCTTTAGCCAACGAATTAACGTTACTCGAGGTTGCCCAACGCACCCATTTGATGTGGGATGAATTGGGGCAAAAGATTCGTACTCTCGAGTCACAAGGTATGATTCGTTTGCAATTACCTACCGAAGTGACTCGTTTTGAGGCGTTTGAACGGGCTTCAGAAACCACGTTCAAACCAACTAAACGCATCCGTCAACGCTTGATCCCTGGTGATCTCGCCCCAGATTTTGTGCTGTCAGGTTTAGGTGGAACAGTTGTGCGCTTATCTGCTTACAAAGGTAAACGCGTACTGATTCGTTTTAATCGTCAAGCTGGATGCCCAATTTGTAACCCCCGCAACCGCGAATTTATTCGACTCTATCCACAATTCCAACAAGCCAATGTTGAACTCATAGGCATTTTTGGATCATCAGAAGATGTTTTACCCTTAGGTATTGGTAAGCAAAACCCACCATACCCAGTGCTTGCCGATCCACAAGATACAATATATGCAAAATATGGTGTGGAACGCAGTTTATGGGGATTACTCAGTCCAAAAAATTGGCAAAATATGGATAGTGTTAAAGAAGGCACTAAAATGGAAACATTCCGACCCAATGGTGATGGTGAAGTTACCCGAATGCCAGCTGAATTTCTGATTAACGAAGAAGGTTATATCGAACAAGCCCATTATCATGCGTTTGCAACAGACTTTTTACCCCTCGAGACATTATTAACAGATTGGCTCAAAATTCGTAGTAAGTAAAATCATACCTCGAGTAATTGCTTGCAGGATAATCGGTTTGTAGCTGTTTGTATTCAAGGTATTTTGTGATTGTTGCTTTACAATTTGATGAAAAATCGTTCACTCGAGATTTTACCCTCAAAATCCATAAAAAATGGTCGGTTGTTGCAGATATTTTGGATAACTCAGGATTGCTCAATTCTCCAAGAATCCCCAAAAAGCCTGTTTGAATTGGACTAAATAAAGATTTGTTAAATATGTGAAATTCTTCGCTATTGACGCTTTTTTAAATATTAAAACTCGCGTTAAAGCTTGTCTGTGACAGACCTACTGGAAATTTAGAATTATTATGATATAGTACTGGCAGTTATAAGGAGTTTATAAACCTATGAAAATTTTTGCATTGAAAGTCATTTCTTCACTCTTCGTCGCCTTGCTGATGTCTAATGCTTCAGCTCAATCCAATTCGGCTGCTGATGCTGTACTTGCTGTTTGCCGCGCTGTTGGTGTCACTGCTGCCCAAGCTAAAGATGCAACTGGCTGTGTAAAATTCTTGAAGGATAACAAGATTATTGATGGAAGTACCGCAGATAGTCTAGCCATTGTATTGGTTACAGGCAAAATCAGCTCTGGTCAATTTGCTGTTTTTCTTGGTGATGTTCTGAATGGAACCGCAGCAGCTCCTTCTACAGCAGCTGCTCTCAGAACCTTAGGAATTCCTGCCAATACACCCGTAACTGCGGGTGTTGTTCAAAGCGTACTAAGCAACCCAGCTGTCACATCAGCTATCCAAAATAGCGATACATACAAGCTTTTAACATCACCAACCAGACCATAAGATGTTCTATTAGCCCTGATATGGTTGTTTGCCAATCAGGGCTTTTTTATGCACCAATATAGACAGTTTTCAGGTCAAACCCTGTATAGGTTAGGGAAATATGCTAAAAGATATGGCTCGAGTCATCACAACCATTTTGATTTGTATGCTTGGAGTATGGTTTGGGCAGCAAGCCTGGATCAGTTATCAAACACAACAAACACTCGAGAACACATTACAGATATTTGGTAAAGGCGAATTTGATCAGGCTCGAGTTGCCCTCGAGCAAAGGATTGTTCAATCGCCCAATAATGCTGAATTGCATCGGATGCTTGGCAGAACCCTCAATCTGATGGCTGTTTTTCGCCGTGATAAGAACGCCCAGCAAGAAAGTATTCGTGTGCTCGAGCGATGTGTGCAACTGGATTCTTTTAGCGCTATTAACTGGTTTGAACTTGCTACGGCTTACACAAATGCTGGACAAAACCAATTAGCCGAACAAAGCTATATCAAAAGTCTTGAACGCGATCCACGCAATAGTAATTACTTGTTTACATTCGGGTTTTTCTATGAGCGCCAAAAGAAATGGCAAAAAGCAATTGAGTTTTACACAACCAGTCTTGAAGTGCATCAAGATGCTCTTGTGCAAAGTGCGCTGACTCGAGTTCAGGAAATGTTGTGAATAGACTAGCCTCTCAGGTTCAGTTACCACAATGGCAACAATCCCTTGGTCAGATGCTCGAGGTGTGTGCCGCAATTGGTTTGTTATTAGCCTTTGCTTTTGCTACGTTAAGTGGTGGTGCAACGTATTGGTGGGCATTGTTTGGTTTGCGAGTCTTGTTTTTAGTTAGCGCTGTCTGTTGGTTAGCAAGTGGTGTATTTCTTGGCAGATTACTTTTGCCACGCTTTTCGGTGGTGCTGGCAGTGTCAGCCTATGCTTTGTGGACACTTATTTGCACATGGACAAGCCAGTACCAGTTTGCTAGCTTGGAAGGGCTTGCTGATACTGCCATGTATCTAGGTGCTTTATTGATTGCAGCTGGGGTCTTGACAACCCACTCGAGAAGGCGCTGGTGGTTCGCTGTTTTTATGGTGGTTGCAGTATTACATGGTGTTTATGCACTAGCCCAAACTCAAGGTTTAAGGTTTACACCACAATTTGAAAATCTTATTGCTAGCACTTATTACAACCCTAATCAGTATGCAGCTTTTCTTGATTTAGCAATACCACTGTTTTGTGCCTTAGTACTTTTCACAATACATAAAAGTATACGTATGATAGCGGTTATTTTGGCTTTATTGATGTTTAGCAATCGATTAATCAGTGATTCATGGGGTGGATTATTGTCTGTTGGGTTTGCATTATTCTTTTTATTTACTTATTACATCTCAACTAAAAAAGGCATAGGTTTTGCGCTTAATGCCTTTGTACTTGTTATTTTTGCGGTTACTTCGGTAACTATTATTACCTACCAGTATATTCGGATTAATCAGCCAGCAAAAATGCAAAAAATAGTGCAAGGAATTCAATTAAATCTTGGATTACGGTATAACATCTATAAAAGTAATTTTGGTCTCATCGCAAAATACCCAGTTTTTGGTGTTGGACCAAGCAATTATGTGCGAGCATTTCCAGAATTTAGAGCACCTCGAGCTGATGGTTCTGGTAATGCAACACATCGTCAAGTTGAACATGCCCATAATGATCTGATGCACATTGCTGTTGAAACAGGTTTATTAGGGGCATTTTTATATCTTTCAGTGCTTGTTACGTCCTTATGGCGAAGTAATGCCATCCCCATTTTCTTTGCTTTAGTTGCTTTGATCGGGCATGGTTTAGGTGATAGCAATTTTTCTTTTATTCAAGGGAACGCTTTTATGGGTTTTGTGCTGTTAGGAATGCTTGCCAGCAAAGATTCGATAGGGGATAGGTCAGTGTGATTTAACTCGGCAGAAATGGCTTCCAGACCATACTCAAGACTGTTTATCTGGTCAACCTAAAATGTATCCTCACTAAATACTTAGGCTACACTTATTTAGCTTGTCCTAGACGATTTAAAATCGGACTCTTGCTACAAAGGTTGTAGCGATCAGCAGATCATCGTCACAAGGTGTTTTTGAGCGTGTGACGCTCGTGTGACGCTAAATCTTTAAGATTATTATTAGTAAGAGATAGCAAGTATGAACGGATAAAATCAATATGAACCAAGCAATAAACAGACGTAAAAAATTAGAACCTGCCAAACAAGAGGATTTGTTTATACAAGTGGCTCAAGCCTTTATGAACCAAAAGCTTAAAATAACAAAACAAACTTTAAGTTATTGCACAAATGTAAACAACCTTCGAGCCAAAATTGACCAGAAAAATACGAGATGCCAGAGTATGCTTAGTTCAGTGCAGGGTGATGACCGCAAGAAACCTCAGGAAAGAGTGCAGTTGCTCATTCATCTCAACAATAGCTCGAGGCAAGCTTTAACAGCTCAAATTGACTCAAGTAAAATAAATTTAGTAGGTGAAATACTTTGTTGTGGTTTGATAACAATATTATTGAGTCAAGGTCATGCTATCTTTGTTTCGTTTGTAGTATTTGTGCTCATAGTTCAGTGGTTTTTATTAAGGCAGAAAAACACTTTTATGGGATTTGTATTTTTACGTACAGGCACTGTGAAAAACCGCACAAATTTGTGGCTGAAAGTGGGTTGCAATGATTAAATTCGGTACAGATGGCTGGCGTGGAATTATCGCAGATGATTTTACAATCAGCAATGTCAAGCTTGTGGCACAAGCTCATGCTCAGCACCTCAAAGTTCAAACAAGCCCTCGAGTGGTCATTGGTTACGATACCCGTTTCGCAGGTCGATTATTTGCCCAAACTGTGGCTCGAGTGATGGCAGCTAATGGCGTAGAGGTTTTCTTATGCGATGAGGCGGTTCCCACACCTGTTTTGTCTCATGCGGTCAAACACTTATCTGCCACTGGCGGTGTGATGATTACAGCTTCCCACAATCCAAGTGCTTATAACGGTTATAAAATCAAAGGTTCATATGGCGGTACTGCTACACCAAATATCATCACTGCTATTGAATATGAACTGGCAAATCTCGAGCAAACACCAGAATTTCATCAGCATAAGCACCAAATCCAAAGTTTAAATCCATCGCCTGCTTATTTTCAGAGTCTTTGTCAAATCCTGGACTTAGAAAAAATCGGTCAATTCAAAGGCACAATCATTCATGACGCAATGGGTGGAGCAGGCGCAGGGTATCTCGAGCGTTTCTTGCAATATGCCAAACTTGCCATTTCATTCCAAGGAATCAGAAACATTGCAGACCCTATGTTTTATGGCATTAACCCAGAACCAATTCCAGCTAACTTAGTATTACTTGAGCAACATATGCGTTCACAACCACCTGCAAATTTTGCTGTCATTACCGATGGCGATGCTGACCGAGTAGGTGTGATGTTACCAAACGGCGTATTTTTTAACAGCCACCAGATTTTTGCAGTGCTACTTGACCATTTGCACCAAAAAGGCTTACGTGGTCAAGTAATTAAAACAGTCTCGGGTAGTCAACTGATAGATGCTCTCGCCAAAAATCGCAACCTTGAATTACTCGAGACACCCATTGGCTTTAAGTACATCACAGATGCAATGCTTAGCCGTTCTGTGCTGATCGGTGGTGAAGAATCTGGAGGTTTTGGAGTCCAAGGGCATCTCCCAGAACGTGACGGCATTCTGAACGCCTTATTGCTGCTCGAAGCCTGTGCCACGCGAGATCAAACATTGGGTGAAATTTTTGCCCAACTCGAAACAGAAACAGGTTTAAAACATGCGTATGATCGGATTGATTTGCATCTAACCAGCCCCATAACCCGTGCTGAACTCAAGGCACGCTTAAAAACACTCAAAGTCATCGCAGACTTAGAGATTATCAAGTTTGATTATACAGATGGGGTCAAAATTTTCTTAACCAACTATGCCTGGATTTTATTTCGACCATCAGGTACAGAACCAATGTTGCGAATCTATAGCGAAGCACAAGATCTGCTGACAGTACAACAAATTCTGGCATTTGGACGTGTATTTTTTACTGACCAGCAACAAAACCAAGGAGTTCTTCATGAGTAAATTTATCCCCGTTATCCTTGCTGGGGGCAGTGGCGAACGCTTCTGGCCTCTCTCGAGACGCGCTAAACCCAAGCAATTCTTATCCTTTGATGGCACTGGACGCACATTACTGCAAGCAACAGCTGATCGTTTAATACCACTATGTGATGGTTTAGAAGATATTCATATTGTCACAGGGCAAATGCACCGAGGTTTAATTCTAGAGCAACTGCCAGAATTACCACTCGAGAATTTAATTGTTGAACCACAAGCAAAGGATACGGCTGCGGCAATATTGTTAGCAACGCTACGAATTGTTGAAAGTCACGGTACAGACGCAATTATCGGTATTTTCCCATCGGATCATAATATAGGTAGTTCTCTCGAGTTCCAAAGTACGATGCGTGATGCAGTCGAAGTTGCCCAAAATAATGATTCCATTGTTACCCTTGGTATGACACCAACATTTCCATCTACAGGATACGGCTATATTCAAAGTGGTCAGGATTATGATGCCAAAGCCAAAGCTGTGCAGCGTTTTGTTGAAAAACCCAATCTTGAAACAGCCGAAATTTATCTTGAACGTGGCGGATTTTATTGGAATGGTGGTATGTTTATTTTCCGTGCAGCTGTGATGCTGGCAGCATTTGCTGAATACGCACCAGATATTGCTGCTATATTGCAACCAGTTAAAAACTACAAAGACCTCAAACTCGCATTTCAAAGCTTGCGTAAAGTGAGCATTGATTACGCAATTCTCGAGCCAAGCAGTTTAGCTAATAAGGTACTGGTTGTTCCTACTGATTTTTTATGGGACGACCTTGGCGATTGGAATGCACTAGCTCGGTTATTACAAGGCGATAATCCAAACCTTGAAATTGGCTCACATGTCGGATTAGATACTTCTGGTGCAATTTTGTACACAACAACAGGCGATGATTTAATCGTAACACTTGGACTCGAAGATGTTTTAATTGTTCGGGATGGAGCAGTGACACTGGTTGCACATAAAACCCGAACGCAAGATATTCGTCGTTTAGTTGAAAAACTGAGAAGCGAACCTACACTCGAGAAATTTATTTAAAACAAATATGAAGAGAGCTTTGATCACAGGTATTACTGGACAAGACGGTGCATATTTAGCACAGTTCTTGCTCGAGCATCAATATCAAGTATATGGTACACATCGTGCTACGTCGGCTGTGCCTGGCTGGCGTTTGCAAGCATTGGGGGTTGCACAAGACATAGCGTTTGTGTCACTTGATTTACTTGATTTTGAGAATATTGTACAAGTGATACGTCAAGTAGAGCCAGATGAAATCTATCATTTGGCTGCTCAAAGTTTTGTTGCAAAGTCATTTGAGCAACCACTCTATATTACAGATGTTGATGCAATGGGTGTGACAAGAATACTCGAAGCAATTCGTACCATTAATCCAACTATTCGATTCTTCCAAGCTTCAACTGCAGAAATGTTTGGCGAAGTGCAGATTTCTCCACAATCCGAAAATACCCCTTTTTTGCCACGAAACCCGTATGGAACGGCTAAACTTTATGGACATTGGATAACTTCTAATTTTCGAGATACACTCAATATTCACGCTTCGAGTGGTATTTTATACAATCACGAATCGCCATTGCGTGGCGAAGAATTTGTGACCCGAAAAATAACCAAAAGCCTTACACAAATTAAATATGGATTGCAAACAACCCTCGAGTTAGGTAATCTCGAAGCGCAACGAGACTGGGGTTATGCCAAAGATTATGTTGAAGCAATGTGGAAGATGTTGCAGTCTGAAACAGCTGATAATTATATTCTTGCAACTGGGAAAACCCGTTCAGTCAAGGAATTTGTTGAAATGGTAGCACAAGTACTCGAGATACAGATTTCTTGGCAAGGTCAAGCTGAGAATACTGTAGGAATTGACGCAAAAACAGGACAAACAATTGTAACTGTTAATCCAAATTTTTACCGACCAACAGAAACAACCGTACTGGTTGGTGATGCAAGTAAAGCCCAATCCAAACTCAACTGGCAACCAAAAACATCATTTGAAGAATTAGTGACCTTAATGACACTGGCTGATATTGAAAAAGTAATGCAATTTCGAGTTAACGCATAAGTTGAGGAGTTCATTGTGTTGAGTGTAGAAAAATATATAACCAAGATAGGTAAACTTGATCAACCGATCTATGGGTATCCACAGTACGATGCCCAACAAAATATCCATGCTGATCAATTGTTAACAATAAATCGTATTGTAGATTTGATTGCTAAAGACTTGAATCGCCCGCTTAAAATACTCGAGTTAAACTGTGCACAAGGATTTTTTTCGCTACATCTCGCGGCTAAAGGATTTGATGTGCTTGGTATAGATTCAAGTAAAAATAATATTGAACTATGTTGTGTTTTAGCAAAAGAAAATCCAACATTAAAAGTGAAGTTTGTCAAAGGTAAAATAGAAGATATTATTAAAAGTATCAAAAATCAACATTTTGATGTGATTATTGGCATGAATACATTTGCACAACAGATTCGAGACTGGAATTTGCAAAAAGTGCAAAGTTTTATGAAAAAATTAAACCCATTAAGCGATTTTGCAATTATTGAACTATATCTGCAAAAAAATAATGAATTAATCCCAGCTGTTGAGTTACTCGAGCCATATTCTTTTTTTTGTGAAATTCAGGATAACAGTGTAGAATCAAGTATAGTATTTTACTTGTCGACAAATTCACTACTGCTTGATAATCAATTATGGAAATTTGATACTTGGAAACAAGAATCACATGCACTAGCTGGTAATAATCATCAAAAAAGCCGCCGTTACTATTTTAGAGATAATCGAATCATTAAATTCTTTCGATTTGATGGAATATTAGCAAAAAACAACCAAGATGAATTATTTCGAGAATTCAATTTTTTAAGTACAAACAAAAACTATCCGTGTATTTTTCGACATCAATTTTCTCAATATTATGGTTGGATTGAAAGAGAATTAATTAATGGGGATAATCTACTAGATTTAATTTTAAGCAAAAAAGATTTTAACACGTATAAAGTTATTTATTCCTTGCTTAAACAACTTGTTGCATTAGAAAAAAGCGGACTTTATCATCGAGATTTGCGTTTATGGAATATTATTATTAGCAAAAACAATAATGTTCATTTGATTGACTATGGAGATATAACTAATATTAAAGCTGATGTTGTCTATCCAGAAAATATTTTCTTTTCTTTTTTTATTACTATTAATGATCTAATTAATCGAGAAGTCCATCCAATATTACCGATTCGAGCTGCAAAAATCAGTCCACATCATCTACCTAAGCCATATTGTGATTGGCTGAGTGAAGTCTGGTATGAGCCAATGAACCAATGGACTTTTAAGTTGATCTACAAAAAATGGTTAGAAATCAATAAAAATCAGCTAAGCCGAGAGTTATTAGCTCAAGATCAGTGGAATGCAAAAACTGAGGAGTACATCAATACGTTAAGGCGGTATCATGATCATGAAATTTCGGAGTTGAATAAACGATTTAACCAATTAAAAGATAGTTATGATGCTATACTAAAACGTGTCATAAAACTTGAGAAAACACTTGACTAACAGATAAAAGGAGTTAGAATGAAAACAAGAAAACCAAGAAAAATAAATAATATGGATTCTGCTCAGACAGCCGAAGTGAATCAAGTAAAAGCGGTTGAACTTGGACGATCTCAAGAGCACTTTGAAGTAGAAAGCAACCACCGAGACCGAGATAAAGCCCGTATAATGCATCTTGAGCAAAAAGAATCCATGCTGAAGGTTGAGATTCAGAATTATAAAGATACACTGCAACAAATGCAACAGCAAATGGCTGAACTACAAATACAAATTTTACAACAGCAAGAAGAGCATGCCAACGAGTTGCAAGTTATGGTTGAACAAGAACGAGTGCAAGCCCAACACATATTAGTGCAGACTCAGACTCTTGAAAATCTACAAGCTGAGTGGCAAGAGTCTATGGAAATTGAGCGATCAAAATTAGTTAATGCAGAAATTGAATGTGTGTCTATACAAGAACAACTAAGCGATGTAAGACAAAATTTTGCAATTGAACGTACTGTATTTGCAGAAACAACAATCCAACTTGAAGAGTTACATAAACGAGAAACTGCGTTGTTGTTAGAATTAAATGATGAAAGGCAAATTCTTCTAGATACTAAGAAATATTTGGAGAATCTTGATGCCACACTTTCCAGTAAGGATCAAATCATTTACTTAAAAACTGAAAAGATTGACTATTTAGAATCAAAACTACGTGAAATGGAAAATCGCAAGTTCGCTCAGAATCGAGAATTGGTGTCAAAAAATGAGATCATCTCAAGTTTGCAATTTCGAGCAGAACATTTGTCTCAGACTCTTCAGTCTCGAGATGTTCAAGCGGCTTTAATAGAGGGGGCTATACGAGAGTTGGAAGCTAAGCTATTAGATGCTCAAGAAACAATTAAAGCCACACATACTAAATTAGAGGTTGTTAATAAAGAGTTAGACTTGTGTAATTACAAATTAGCAACAGCAAATCGGCAAATAGATCTGTCCAGGCATGAAGTATTAGTTATTCATGAAAGTCGATCTTGGAGACTAGCGGCACCGTTCCGATTTTGTAGCAATGTTATTCGGAATTTATTTGGATATATCAGAAATAACAGAGCATTTTTAACACCCAGTATTCAATCGACAGAAGTTAAACATGAACATCTTTCGGTATCTGATCAAATTAATGTAGAAGCTACCACAAATGCCGATAGTATATCTGAGTTAATAAATACCTCATCCAAAAACATTTATTTATCGTCTAAGGCAACTAAATTGCTAAAGAGGCAAAGAATAAATTAATTTGTTGCAAGTGGTGAATTTTTTGTATAAATTTCAGAAATTTATACAAAAAATAAATAATATTAATAAAAAACCATATTGTTTATTTTCCCCCTAAGTTGAATTTGATGCCAAATGTAAAGTGTTATTTACGTGGATAAATTTATTTATACAAAATATCTAATGTAAAGGTGAATTATGCGAATAGTTATAGATTTAATTGCTTGTCAGACAAGTTCTAGCAGAAATAGAGGTATAGGAAGATATTCAATGTCTTTAGTCAAGAAAATGTTGGAGATTGGTGTTAATCATGAATTTTATATTATACTTGACGGTTCTTTTGAGAATACAATAGACAAAATCACTGATGAATTGTCGAATTTTCTTGATAAAAGTCGTTTTAAAATATATAAACCTTCGCCATTTTCAAGTGAAATTTCTATTAATAATTCTTTAGTTCTTGAATTTAATCAAGAACTAAGAGAGATTTTTATTAATTCATTGAACCCAGATGCTATATTGCAAACCAGTTTATTTGAAGCCACAGCTCAATCTAGCAAAAGTATCCCAACAAGTGCTCTAAATTTTACTATTTTATATGATCTTATTCCTTTACTTAATAAAGAACGATACCTAACAAATCCAGGAGCAATGAAATGGTATTTTGGTAAACTACAATCGCTAGTTAGAAATGATTTTCTACTGGCAATTTCCGAATCAAGTCGTCAAGAAGCAATCGAGGCTCTTTCAGTTTCTCCAGATCGAGTGATAAATATTAGTTCCGCGATTGAACCTACATTTCGATTGATTGACATAAGTGAGTCTGAGAAACAGATAATAATGGATAAATATGCAATTAATAGTTCCTTCATATTATATACGGGTGGTATTGACTATAGAAAAAATATTGAAGGTTTAATTGAAGCCTATTCTTTATTAGATATAGATATACGAAAAAATCATCAACTTGTTGTGGTTTGCTCGATTCATGATACGGATCGAGCAAGGTTAATGGATTTAGCAAAAGTAAATGGACTGATGGATAGAGAAATTATCTTTACTGGATTTATAACGGATGATGACTTGTTATTTTTATATAACATGTGTCACTTGTTCGTTTTTCCTTCTATCCATGAAGGTTTTGGGCTACCTGCACTTGAAGCTATGGCGTGCGGAGCACCTGTTATTGTATCCAATACAAGCAGTTTACCTGAAGTGGTAAATAATCCGATTGCGCTTTTTGATCCTGCTGAGCCACAGGAAATTGCAAAAAAGATGTGGCTCGCACTGACAGATTCTGATTTTCGACTAGAATTATCTCAACATGGTTTAATTCAAGCCACGAAGTTTTCGTGGGGAAAATCAGCGCGAACTGCTTTAGTTGCGATTGAAGATGCTTTCTCTCAAAAAAGTTTGAATTCGATATCATCTAATTCAATGCAACAGCGTCTCAAGTTGGCTTTTGTTGCTCCTCTTCCCCCATTACGAACTGGAATCGCAGTATACTGTACCGATTTGTTGCCTAGTTTATCAAGGCACTATGATATCGATGTGATTGTAAACCAAGACGTAGTTGATGATAGTTGGATTAGTGCAAACTTTCAGATACGTTCAGTAGATTGGTTTCGACAAAATCATAGCCAGTTTGATCGAGTGCTATACCATTTTGGTAATTCTGCATTCCACGTACACATGCCAGAGCTTTTAATAGAAATCCCAGGTGTTGTGGTAGCACATGATTTTTTCCTTAGTGGCATGATGCATTGGATGCATGCACAGGATAGTACATTAGATGAATTTGGTAAATTGATTTTTGAGAATCATGGCTATCAAGGCATTAAAGATATTTCCCCTGCTTCTTTGCCAAATTTTAACAACAAATATCCAATGAGTAAAACGATATTTTCAAATGCTTATGGAACTATTGCACATTCAGACTATTTGATAAATCAGGCAAAAACTTGGTTTGGGTTAAATCCACAGCACTTCAGAAAGATTTTGCTTGCCAGAAAACAACAAATGAAGATTAGTACTGCATCTATATCCAGCCGAAATAACAAGCAGACAAGCAAAATCTTCACAGTTTGTTGTTTTGGTTTTTTGGGTGCAACTAAACTAAATCATAAACTACTTGAAGCATGGTTTTTGTCTTCCCTTGCGAGTGATCAGAACTGCCAATTAATTTTTATAGGTGAATTACCTACAAATGACTATGGGAAGCAACTGGAGGAACTGATGGCTACTCATCCAGAGGTTCAAAATATAGTCATCACAGGATTTGTATCAGTATCTGAGTACCAAGACTATTTAGCTAACTGTGATTGTGCTGTTCAACTGCGTACGCTTTCGCGAGGTGAAACATCAGGTGCAGTATTTGACTGCTTAGGGGCAGGTATTCCATTGATAGTAAACGCAAATGGAACTTTTGCTGAGCTTCCTGCGAATACTACCTTAATGCTAGACGATGATTTCTCGATTCAAGATTTAGTTGATGCTCTTTACAAAATAAAGTCTGACCCGCAATTGCGCGATCAGATTTCGCAGCAGGGACAAGCATTTGTCAGAACTGAGTGTCATCCAGAAAGAATCGCTCAGGAATATGCTGATGCTATTGAACATTTTTATCAAAAAAATCCTTTTGCTCAGGGAAGATATACGCTTGAAAAACTAGGCAAAATTTTGCAAAGTGACTTTTGTTCTCCTATACAAAAGCAGGTTGCTGTTGACGTTTTTTTTGCTAACTTAGATGAGATTGAAAAATGTTATATTGATCTTACACATATTGTTGAGACTCAGAATTTACCTGATCAACAGATGCTAAGTTTACTTCTTGATACTTTTTTATTGCACGAAAATCAAGGCATTGTGTTTGTTGTATTCAAAAATGATAGATTTGTTTACGCACACGAAGCTGTATTGAAGCACCTCAACATTACAGATATAAATATAACTAATGACACGGTGTATTTTAAACCACGAGCACCAATATTATTAATTAATCCTCACTACTATACTGCATCACAGTCTGAACTAATCACTGATAATCTACTTACATCATTAAGGGTATTTATGCTTACTTCGAGTAATTTAGATGATGCAGTAAATATTCCTTCAAATATAGGATTGTTTGTAAAAAAAGGTGCTAGCTTCTTAGTCATGTCTAAATCAGATATGTCTAGAATAGCTATTGCATTAGATTCTTTGACCGACAATCTGAAACAATCGGTTGAGTTTTTCTTTTCGCAAGAGTTGGGTCAAATATTGACCAATGCAAATTTAATTTTCGATGATTCAGGATTCAATCCAAGTTCTTTTTTGTCAAAATTTTCTAGTGAAGTGCAACAATTCTCATTACCTATTGGTAATGAATCATCTTATTTTTTTATTCACGACTGGCAAACTGCTCAATGGAAACCAAATCAACGATTTATTTTTGCAGCGAATTCACCGCAGTTATCAAGTCAAATTGGTATAAAGACAGACTATGCCATCCAGAGCACCCAAAAATCTGGATTTGTTATATACGGACCATATATAAGTATAAGTGCTGGGCAGTTTAAAGCAAGGATTTTTGCTTCTTTTACCTCGGAAATAAATGGAATAATTAACTTTGATGTTATCAGTTTTGGCGGTCAAACTCATAATATGTTGAGTTTTAATCAAGTAGATCTGATAGGTGCAAATATTATTGAAATACCATTCAATATTCAGGCTGAAATACACAATCTTGAAGTACGAATGTGGATTGCTGAAACTGTTGAAGTCACTATATTCGGAATGAGTATTGAACGTGAAGATATCAGTATCATAACTGAGAAGGGTTTGGGAATAGAGAAATGAAGCATAGTTTGATTACAGGTATTTCGGGGCAAGATGGTGCTTACTTGGCACAATCGTTACTAGAGAAGGGATATAGTGTTTATGGCACATATCGCCGTACCAGTTCGGTTAATTTTTGGCGAATTCAAGAGTTGGGTATTGATAAACACCCTAATTTTCATTTGGTTGAGTATGATTTAACTGATTTAAGCTCGTCTATTCGTTTACTTGAGAGCACTCAAGCCACTGAGGTTTATAACTTAGCAGCCCAGAGCTTTGTGGGTGTTTCTTTTGATCAACCACTTGCCACTGCGCAAATTACAGGGTTAGGACCAGTGCACTTGCTTGAGGCTATTCGAATTGTCAATCCCAAAGTGCGTTTTTACCAAGCTAGTACTTCAGAGATGTTTGGCTTGGTACAAGCAATACCACAATCTGAATCGACACCATTTTACCCAAGAAGCCCATATGGTGTTGCTAAGTTATATGCACATTGGATGACTGTCAATTACCGTGAGTCATATGATATTTTCGGTTCGAGTGGAATTTTGTTTAATCATGAATCGCCTTTACGTGGACAAGAGTTTGTCACTCGAAAAATAACTGATAGTTTTGCCAAAATGAAACTAGGGAAATTAGACACTCTTGAATTGGGCAATATGGATGCTAAACGTGACTGGGGTTATGCTAAGGAATATGTGGATGGTATGTATAGAATGCTTCAAGCTGAACAGCCAGATACTTTTGTATTGGCAACCAACCGCACTGAGACTGTTCGTGATTTTGTGCATATGGCAGCGAAAGCGGCTGGTTTTCAACTTGAGTTCAAAGGAAGCGCTGAACAGGAAATAGCTGTAGATGTTGCCACTGGTAGAACGCTAGTGCGGGTTAATCCAAAGTTTTATCGCCCTGCAGAAGTTGAACTACTAATTGGTGATTATGCCAAAGCCGAACAAGTACTGGGTTGGAAACCAAACACAACTCTTGAGCAACTGTGTCAAATGATGGTAGAAGCCGATATCAGCCGTAATCAACGTGGTTTTTCGTTTTAAAGCATATGACTGAGGAAAATATCTAGTATCAAAGTGTTGATATAGCCTAGGAATGGGAGAAGCGATGTCACAGGAAGTCAAAAAATATACACCTGAATTTAAACAAAAAGCTATTAAATCGGTACGGAAAGGCAAAAGTATCAGTGAAGTAGCTGTAGAAGTGGGTGTGTCTCGAGCAACACTTAATCGTTGGGTAAATGCGGTTTTAGAAAGAGCAACTAAGCAAGAAAGTAAATCGGATAAAATAATAGCAGATAAGCCTAATATTGCTGTATCTGGACAAAGAAATATTCGATCAGTGCCACAAGAAACCCCTCAAATTATTGGGCAAAAACCAGTCGGAGAAATTACTTCAGAATTAGTGGCAGAGCCAAAAGAAATATTTTCGGAAGTAATAGTACCAAAAGTTGGTACAACTTTGGATATACCTTTTTTGGATTGGGTTAAAATTAATGCCGAAGCCTTAGTTAAAGAGGCTTTTATGGGACTATTTGAACGTGAAATTGATCAACCAAGTCTTGAAGTATTTGCAGATGTTTTAAGAGAAAATCCTCAAATGAGTCAAGTATTGATGAGACTTATTAAATCTCAGGAATTTGTAGCGAAATCATTGATGAGTCTTGAATTTCAGCAAAAAATACAATCAGTATTAGAAACCCTAGTAACCCACCTTGGTGGAGTAAAAATTGGTGTTTTTCATGAGGTAGCTTCAAACAAGTCAATCAAGCAACTTCTTATTTCTGCGATGAGTCGTGTATCTTTAGAAATAGAGGATCATTTTTTTTACCTTCATCAAAATCCAGGTGTTTACTTTCACTACAGTCATTTTTCTAGATTATCTTCTTTGAAAAACTTGGGAATCATTTTTATTGCAGATGAAGCATGGTTGCCGTTTGCGCTTGCTATAGCAGGCTATGTGCATACTCAATATCAACTTGAAACAGTATTGGTATATGGACACTGGTCACCTGGAATTGCCGCTGCCGCTACATTATGTGCATCAGTGTTTGACGTGATTAGTTTGCAAAAATTGAAAGAACTTCCTCAAAGCTCAATGTTTTCTCCAAAAATCATTATTTCACACTCCTATGGCTGGAAAGATGAAACAACGTATTTATTGAAGACCTTTCCGATGGCGGCTTTCTTTATTTATGCAGATGGTTTTAAGAATGAAGTAAGTATAGACTTAAACCAGCATAAAATAATAGGAGGTGCAATCTTTTTTGAGTACGAACCTCAGAATAAACCCATAAATGCACTTACAATAATTCCCGCTAAAGCAGTACTTTTAGCAAGCGATAAAATCTCTGCAATATACAAATTTCAGCCAAGTTTAAGCAATAGCAAGTTTGAAAACTATGCTGTGGTTTACTTGCGCTACTGGGGTAAAGGTGACTATAAATTTACATTTGAAGAAGTAATGCAATGCTTCTATGATACGATCACTCGCTATATTACCCCGAGTACAGTCGTAGTTATTAAAAATGATAAACGTGCTGATCAGATGTTATTTCCAGAGATCAGGAAACTACTTGTTAATCAGAAGTATACGGTATTTACTTTTGAGGAGTACTTATTACAACATCAAGTGGATATTGCTTACCAAGCATTACCTGTTGAATATTTTCTTGCACGTGGACTGTTATGTGATGCAAAAACGCATGTTGTTTTTGATAGTAGCATTGGGTTTATCTTGGCGACACATCCTAATGTACGACGAGAGACAAATATTGTTATTGGTGCAGTCGTGGATACTTTTAAGGAGAAAATTGAATTTGAACCTGAACTGAGTGAAAAAGAAATTGAAACACAGCTTTATACTACTCATCCTGGACTCTACACCATTAGTTATTATTCAAAACAATATACTGATGCCATTTTTGCAACAGTAGGTTTTCGTAATTGTGAGCTTATAGAAAGTAAAGGAAATTTTCTATTCTACATAGTAATAAATAGACAAACGGTAGGGAAATTATTGGAAATTGTTAATTCTGATTTGCAAACTATTGAACAGAAAAGAGATGCTGTCACTGTTTTTTTTGCTAATTTAGATTTGAATTTGATTAGCAATCAACAATTCGTTTTTCCTGCTTTTTCGGCACAAATATTGAATTTAGTAGGGAAAAAAATTGATAATTATATTCAAAGTACGCAACAATCTGGATTTGTTATGTATGGACCTTATCTTAATTTAGGTAAGGGACAATATATAGCAAGGATTTTTACTGAATTCCCTACCAAAGTAGAAGGTCAAATTAAACTTGATGTGATTAGTGCTGGTGGTAAGATTCACAGCGCTATCACTCTAAATCAATCTGAGCTAGTTAATGAACATATCCTCGCGGTTTCATTTATTGTTGAACTAGAAGTACAAAGACTTGAGGTAAGGATGCGGATTTCAGAAACTGTTGATGTAATTATATACGGATTGACTATTTCTCGTGAAGATTAAAGGGGATATAAATGAGTTATATTCCAATACCCATTTTTTCAAAGATGGTTCTGTGATAAGGTGTAAATGAATCCTGAAAATACTGTCAAAAATATACTGATAGCAATAAAGCAATTCATTGAAGATAACTCATTTTCAATAAACGAAAATCGTTATCAAATTCAGTACAAATCAGATGGAAGCCCAGTCACAGCTGCCGATGTATTACTCGAGAATAAAATTAGAGATTTTTTGCAAGGCTTTGACTTACCTATCACACTGATTGGCGAAGAATCTTTTGATCATAAAACACTTGAAAAACTGGAGTATGTTGCCATTCTTGATCCAATAGATGGTACAGAAAACTTTTGTTCGGGCTTCAAAGAATGGGGTGTTTCACTTGGTATTTGGCATCATCAAGAACACCTTGGTAGTTTATTAATGATGCCTGAATTTGGGCTTTCCTTAATGACGGGTGATACTTGTGAGAAAGTTCCATTCTCGAGAATTACAGGTTTCTCGTCTTCATATCATGATGCGATTGCGACAGGTATCAAGGATGCTGTTGAGTACCGAGTGATGGGTTGTGCGGTTTACAATATTTACAATGTGATTCGTGGTTCTTTTTGCCGTTTTATCAACCCCAAAGGTGCCTATATTTGGGATTTATTACCTGGCTTGATGCTTGCGCTCGAGCATGGTTGTGAGGTGTTACTTGATGATGAGCCTTTCTATGGCGGATTTCTCGACCCAACTCGAAAGTATCGCGTTGACATACGCCACCGATACGATCTTCATTCTGGGTAAGGGACAGAGCGCTGATTTAATTGCCCCACAATTATTGATTGATTCGTTCGTAATCGCAGTCAATGATGCTGAACGAATTGCGCCTACCGATGTAACGGTGTTTCATGCGCCATGGGTAGTGCGTGGTCTTGCGGATGCAGGTTTTCGCTCGAGTTTATATGTAACAGCACAACCATTTGATGCAAAGGGTAAATCGGTGATGGTAGTGCCTTATCAGCCATTGAATCAAGGTTCAGCGGATTTGCTGATGCAACGTTTTATGTCCGATGAGTTTGTTCTCGAGGAGGTCTTGTTTTTATCAGCATTGCAAATTGCACGCCAAGTCGCAAAACTGCGTGGACGTTCACAGACGGTTTATATGGTAGGTTTTGATTTTGATGCAAATGCTGGTTATAGCAAAGCGATTGATGTGGATTATGCACCGCCAAGTGCTGCTAAAAAATCCTTAGCAATTTCACCACAAGAACATTATTTTGTGCATGCTTTGTACTTACTCAAAGATTCGGATTTAATTGTTAAACATATTGGTTTGCGAAGTTTTAGTGCGATGTCGCCACTCGAGTTAAATTCGGCATTGTTGCACACAGTGAGCACCTTAGACCCTCAGCGTACCTTGAGGGTAGCAGTGGTGGCAGAATTAACCACTAATCATTTCGGGGATCGTTTGCGACTTGAGCGTTTAATTCGGGCGAGTCGAGCAGCAGGAGCAGATTTTATTAAGTTGCAAAAACGTGATGTGACCAGTTTTTATACACCTAAGCAACTTAATTCACCGTATTTATCACCTTTTGGTAAGACCTTTGCAGATTATCGTTTGCAACTTGAATTAAGCGCTGATGATTTACATTTTGTAGACCGATTATGCAAAGACCTTGGTATTGCATGGTTTGCTTCGGTGTTAGATCAGCCTTCGTTTGAATTTATGCTGCAATTTACACCAAGCATGGTTAAATTACCATCTACAATTTCTGAACACACAGATTATCTTCGGTTTGTGGCGAATAATCATACGGGTAAAGTTGTGTTGTCCACGGGTATGACCGACACGGCTTACGAAAATTTTGTGCTCGAGAATTTCTCAAAATGCGAGCGACTGTATTTATTGCAATGTAATTCGGCGTACCCAACACCACTCGAGGATTGTAATGTAGCGGTTGTTCGTCATTATCATGAGCTGTCTTATTCTGATCCTAGAATAGTGGCTGGTTACTCGAGTCATGACTTTGGTTGGAAAGCGTCTGTATTAGCTGTGGCGGCAGGAGCACAAATGCTCGAGAAGCACGTTAAACTTGGGAATACTGAATGGGCACATTTTGATGCAGTGGCTGTGGACTTAACCACGTCGGCATTTACTGAATATGTTGGACATGTGCGTGAAGCCGAACTGATTATGGGTAGTCAAGTTAAGAAAGTGAATATCAGTGAGCACCATAAATATTCTCGAAGTGCAGCTCAGTGATTTTTCAATGCCTTTTTTGGGATTTGCGTGATAAACTGCTGATTGCCCAAGCGTATGCTTGGTATTAAAAGGTGATTTGTGAAAATTGTTGCGTTTGTACCATTGAAACTGAATAACGAGCGTTTATCAAATAAAAACACGAAATTATTTGATAATGGCAAACCATTGCTTTCTTATATTTTAGATACCTTAACTCAGGTTGATAGTATTACAGCCTCGTATGTCTACTGTAGTCAAGAAAGTGTGACACAGTACTTGCCTGAAGGTATTCAATTCCTGCAACGAAGTCCTTCTTTAGATTTATCAACTACAAAAATGAATGAAATCATGCACGCTTTTGCAAAAGAAATTCCTGCTGATATTTATGTTTTAACACATGCCACTGCACCTTTTTTAAATCAAGAATCGATACAATTGGGTATTCAAAAAGTTCTTACCCAAGGGTATGATTCTGCTTTGTCAGTTGTGAAAATGCAGGATTTTTTTTGGAAGAATGGTCAACCACTCAATTACAATCCAGAATCCATTCCTCGAACCCAAGATTTAGAACCTATATTTGTTGAAACAACTGGTTTATACATCTATAAACGTGAAGTTCTGCTCGAGAAAAATACAAGAATTGGTAGCAAACCATATTTAATAGAAGTTTCTAAAATAGAAGCCACAGATATTAACGAACCCATAGATTTTGAAATAGCCAATGCGATTGCAATACAGCCTCTAGCGAGGACTACAAAGCCATGAGCGGTGAAAGTCCTAAAACACAAATGGAAATACATCAAGCGAATCAAGCAAACGATGACGCATTGCTTTTACGAAATGCACTCGAGCGTATTCAATTGCTCGAGCAACAATTGCAGCAACAACATATATCAGAAAAAGCCTCAGAGATTCAAGGCGTGATATCACGCAGTAAACCACCACCTGAACCTCCCGCATTTTTAGTACCACTCCAAAGTATTTGGAAGTACCGTTATTTTATTCGGAATTGGGTTTACCGTGACCTACTCAGTCGAGCAGTTCGGAGTCAACATGGGCTTATTTGGATGATTCTTAGCCCATTAGCTATGACAGCGGTCTACGTTTTTGCATTTTCATCAATTCTGGGTGGGCGTGTTGTTAATGGGGAAAATAATTCTTTTGTGTACCCGCTTTACATTACTTCGGGGTTAATTGCCTGGAATTTATTCGCAGATTTATTGACTCGAGGAATGGGTGTTTTTGCGGAGAATTCAACTTTGATGAAAAAAATTTCATTCCCAAGAATTATTTTACCAATCAGTATGTCTTTAAGTGCTTTGATTACGAGTTTGGTAGCTTGTGCTGTGACAATATTTTTGTTTGCATTGGTGGGTCAGTTTCCTTCTGTGCATATTTTATGGTTGCCAGTTATTATTTTACCTGTTGCTTCGTTAGCGATTGGTATTGGTACAATTTTGGGTACATTTGTGGTGTTTTTTCGTGATTTAGTACGTATTGTTCCGATTTTATTACAAGTTGTATTTTGGCTCACCCCAATTGTTTACACCATTGATTCATTAAAAAGCCCAATGAAAGAACTGATTGTTTATAACCCAATGGTTCCAGTGATTGCTTCGTACCGTGATGTGTTTGTTTATCATAAAAGCCCCGAATTCTTGGGTTTGTTATTTTCATTATTAATTGGTCTGGTTTTTCAAATTATTTCAACTTTTATTTTCTTTAAATCACGTAAAGAAATCGTGGATGCCTTATGAACCCTGTTCGAGTCAGTCATGTTAGTAAAACGTATACCAAATACGATACCGAATTAAAACGTGTAGCCAATTGGTTTGGGGCATCTTTTGCGGCAAAACAAGAATTCCACGCTTTAACAGATATCAGTTTTGAAATCCAACCAAGACAAACCATTGGCTTACTTGGTCGCAATGGCGCAGGCAAAAGCACGTTATTAAAAATTATCGCAGGTACGACATACCCAACAGCGGGTGAAGTGGAAATCCGAGGTACTGTTGCAGCGATTCTCGAGCTTGCACTTGGTTTTCACCCAGATTATAACGGGATCGAAAACGCTCAAAATGCCTTGAGCTTACGTGGTTTTACGCGTCGTGAAGTTGAAGCAATGATGCCTTATGTTGAAGACTTTGCCGAGTTAGGTAAACATTTCAAAGAGGATTTGCGTACATATTCGAGTGGTATGTCCTCGCGTTTAGCATTTGCTGTTGTGACGGCAGTACGCCCCGATGTTTTAATTGTAGATGAAGCATTATCAGTAGGCGATGCTTATTTTGCAAAGAAATCATATGCTCGAATCCGAGAATTCCGCGATTTGGGTACATCATTAGTAATAGCTTCTCATGGTATGCCAGTTATTGAAGAATTGTGTGACCGTGCAATTTTATTAGATCAAGGACGTTTACTCGCTGATGGTACACCAGTCAGTGTGGCAAAAGAGTACGCAGATTTCATACGAATTCAAAACCCGTACACAGCATTATAAATCTAATTGAACGGTGGCGTTGTTGTAGTGAGAAAGAAATCCACAGCTTTATTTACAATTGTTTCAAATAATTATTTACATTACGCTAAAACGTTGTTTGAAAGTGTGGCAACGCATATGCCCGAGTTTGCATTATATGTGGCTATTGTAGATAACGATCCTGCGTTGGCTCGAGATTTTATGCCAGAAGCCACGATATTATCACTCGAGGATTTAAATTTACCGCATCAACAACAATTTATTTTTCGCTATTCGGTACTCGAGTTAAACACAGCTGTAAAGCCTTGGGTTTTTGAGAAGATGATGGGTTTAGGCTATGAAAATATTATTTATGCTGACCCTGATATTTATTTTTATCAGCCTCTTGAGCAAGTGCTGCATTTATTACAAGACCATCATGTGGTTTTGACCCCTCATTTACTCGAGCCAATCACAGATCAAAAAGCACCTAGCGAATTGGATATTCGTCGAGTAGGAACGTATAATCTTGGCTTTGTAGCCCTCAAAAATTCACTAATAGGACAATCTGTAATTGCTTGGTGGCAGTCTAAACTCGAGTTTGATTGTGTGGTTGATCTTGAAGCGGGAATTTTTGTAGACCAGAGTTGGATGGATTTAGTACCAAGTTTGTTTTCAGGTGTCATGGTTTTACGTGACCTTGGGCATAATGTGGCTTACTGGAATGTTTTTCAGCGATCATTGCGTTACGTTAAAAATCAATGGTTAGTTGGAACAGGTTTACCATTGGTATTTTTTCATTTTAGTGGTTTTAATGCGTTTGCATTTGAGAATGTTTCTAAGCATCAGAACCGAATAACTTTAGGTGATTTACCCAAGTTGCGTCCATTAATGCAAACGTATAGTCAGACTTTAATTGGTTTCGGTGCAAAAAACTGGGCTGATCAAGTGTATGGGTTTCATGCTTTTGCTGACGGTATTCAAATACCATCATTTTTTCGGGAATTATACCGTGCAGATAAGGGCTTGCAGATATTATTGAGTGTAAATCCGTTTGCTTCGTCAGATATTTTGTTTACTTTTGTTAAGCAATTTACTCGAGATGGTTTATCTATTACATATGCCATGTGGTCTCTATGGGAGGCTCGTGCCGATTTACGTAATGCTTTTCCTTTGACTTCGTTTCAAAATATTGCTGCTTATTACAATTGGTTTGTGAGTAAGGCGGACATATATTTTGATGCTTTTGTTATTCAAAAACATGTTGAAATCGCTTCGGGTTTTCAATCTCGAGTTCAGATTTTACCTAAATATCATCATCTTGATTTGCGAGAAAGCCGAATTTCTTTGCTGTACGAAGCTATTCTTGGACGCGAAGTGGATTCGCAAGGTTTGGCTTCATACACACAAGTGATGGGAACCCGATTTGGTTTACTCAAAACTATTTTATCTTTAGTGTTCTCGAGGGAAAGTCGTTTTCTGCCAAAGAAAATGGAACGACTTCTGAATCTCGGAAGTGTATTATTACGTAAACAAAAGCCTGAAGAGCAGATTGTCTGGACACCTAAGATTGCCTTTGCAGATGCTAATCAAGGTATGAACACATCAGATTTAGGTATTTACTTAAATAGTAGCACTGAAGCTGCTGATGGTTTTTGGGTAAAACGCATTGTACTGATACCAGTGTCTGATGAGTTTTCAGGTACATTATTTGTTTCAGGTTTTTATGTAGCTGATTTTATGCCAAATTCTCATGTGACATTCTTAATTTCTGTATTCGTGAATGATCAATTGCTTTATGAATGTCGTATGGTTGAGTCACAACATTTTGAGTTTAGTGTTGATTGGAAAGTATCATTTATTGGTGTCAGATATTTGCGATTGGAATCCAGCCAAGCATGGATTCCAAAAGATATTGGCTTTGGAGAGGATCAACGCGAATTAAGTTGGCGTTTAAAGAATATCCGTGTTGGCAATGTTCAATTATTTGATTCACATCGTCAGCCTGCTTTGTTACCTCTTGAGGCTTATTTGCCAACGCCAGGTATTAATTTAGTCGGTTATTTAGCAGCAGAGTTGGGTATCGGTGAGGCAGCCCGATTATTAGCAAAATCCTGCGCTGAAGTCCAAGTTCCTTACAGTATTGTAGATGTTGGTTATCAAAGCTCAAACTTGCAACGTGACCGAAGCGCTTGGGAGACAGCTTCAGATAAAATATTTGATCTTGATCTTTTGTATGTCAACGCCGATCAAATGATTCATACCATGGCATTTCTAGAGAAAAAGGGTTACGAGGGAAGTAAGAAAATTGCTTTTTGGCACTGGGAGCAACCGACATTACCAAGACATTATCAATCGAGTTTTCGTGGTTTAAATGAAGTTTGGGTACCTTCTAACTTTGTTTTGGATGCAGTTGCAAAAATCGCTCCAGTGCCTGTGTTTAAAGTTGCCCATGCAATAGATTTTTCAATTTCTCAGACAGCTTCTCGAGCTTATTTTGGCTTACCCGAATCTCAGTTTCTGGTTTTAATCATGTATGATTTTCATTCAGTACAGTATCGTAAGAACCCGCAAGCAGCGATTGAAACTTTTAAGCGAGTGGCTAAGAAACATCAGAATATGTGTTTGGTAGTGAAAACCATCAATGCAGATCAGTATCCAGCGGAGTACCAAGCGTTGCAAGCCGATTTGGCAGAGTTGAATGTGGTGTTACTGAATCAGTATTTGACGCGTCAAGAAGTGTTTGATCTCGAGTCGTGTTGTGATACGTTGCTTTCTTTACATCGAGCGGAGGGTTTTGGTTTTGCACTTGCTGAAATGATGTTTTTGGGTAAACCTGTGATTGCTACTGGTTGGTCTGGGAACATGGAATTTATGACTCCAATGAATTCATTTCCTGTGCAATATGCACTAAAACCACTTGAAGTGGCTGTTGGTCCGTATGAGCTTGGTCAGGTATGGGCAGAGGCGGATGTTGAACATGCCGCTTTTTGTCTCGAGCAATTACTGCTTGATTCAGTGTTGAATCGTAAAATTAGTGCTCAGGCGAGATTGGATATCCAAACCAATTTTTCACCTAAGGTCATTGGTCAGCAGATTCGGCAGCGCTTAGCATTGTTGCAGTTAAAGTGACATTACTTGAGGATTCGTTGTAAGACTGCTGCAAAAGTTGCAACAATAATTTGGGCATCTAACCAAAGTGTATGACTGCGAGCGTACACAGCATCCCATTTGGCTTTGCGTGGCACGTTGAGGTTATCCAATCCGTGCACTTGAGCTAAGCCTGTTAAACCAGGTAGGCATTGATCTGCGCCCGAAATTTTACGTAATTCAAGTAATTCGTATTGGATTGCTAAGGCTGGGCGTGGTCCAACAAAACTCATTTCGCCTTGGATGATGTTGAGTAATTGTGGTAATTCGTCCAGTCCAGTGCGGCGAATAAAGCTGCCAACTCGAGTGATTGGGTTAATTGAGAGTGTACCAAGATCTTCGGTGGGTACATTGGGTGTGCCTTGTTGCATACTGCGAAATTTGTAAAGGTAAAAAGTAGTGTTTTTTCGACCAACTCGAGCTTGAATAAAAAAAATGGGTAATCCATCATCAAGCCATATCAGTAAAGCAGTCAGCAACATAATAGGCAGTACCAATAGTAAAATAACAATTGCAAAAACCAAGTCTAAAACCCGTTTGATACTGAGTTCACGCATGGTTATCGAGGGCTTCTTGGTATAAATTTGCATAAGCTTTTCCTAATTGCTGACTAGAGAGTACTGTATCAAACCTGACTCGAGCAGCTTTTCCCATAGTGTGACAGAGGGCTTGGTTGTGCAGTAAAGTGTTGACAGCTTCGGCTAAGGCTTGTGCATTGCTTGGGGTAACGACCAAACCAGTTTCTTGGTGTTGGTTAACGTATGAAGTGCCAGTTTGGATTTCGCAGGTAATCATGGCTTTGGAGCACATGGCTGCTTCGAGTAAAACCATACCAAAAGACTCTGCACGCGAATCTGAGGGTAAAATAAAAGCCTGGCAATGCTGCAATAAAGTCATTTTTTCTGCATGACTGACTTGCCCTGCAAAAATAATATGAGGTAAATTGAGGTGCTCGGCTCGAGTTTTTAATTGTGCTAATTCTGGTCCCGAGCCAGCAATGACAATCGGTACAGCCACTTGAGCAGATGCTTTGAGCAGTGTGTCCAGACCTTTGTAGTAGCAGATTGCGCCAAGAAAGAGAAAGAATGGTTGTCCTGCTGTTAATTGGAGTTTTTGTAAAATAGTTGTATCCGTTTCTTTAGCATAACTTGTTTCATCAATGCCAAATGGAATAATTCTGACTTTAGGTTGTATTCGCGGGTCAGACAAAATTGGGCTGCTTTGTGCATAATTTGGTGAGGTTGCCACAATAAATTTCATCTCAAGTAGCATTTTCCACATCAGCGGAGCATAGAGTTTACCTATTGTGCGTTGACGAATAATATCTGAATCGTATGTCAGGATACTTGGCGTTTTTTGTTTTCTCGAGAAGTGCAGCATATCGGCAAAAGGATATGGGAAATGATAATGCAACACATCGGCTTGATCGGCTAAACGCTGATAAGCTCGAAAAGCCGCAAAGCTTCCTAAATCACAAGAAGCAGGTGCAAGCCACGAGCGTTCACGAACCACTAAACCTTCGGGGTAATGTAATTCTCGAGGATTTGGCTCTGGTGAAAGCGTAAAAATGGTGTTCTGTACATTGTTTCTTTGAGTTGCCAAACTGATTTGGCGAATACTCTCGAGAATGCCGCGAGGTTTATTCGGAAAGTAACTGCGGTAAGTGTGGAGAACACGAATCATGGATGGAATGATGACCTTTCGAGCTACTTACTATTGCGTTGCTGCCGTAACTGGATGGCTTCCTCGAGCACCGAGTGAACTTCTGTGGCTGTTTGTTGCCAAGTGAATTTTGAAGCTCGTTCTTTGGCTTTTTGGCTCAAAGTGGCATAAGTCACTTCGTTGTTACAGAGTTCGAGTAAACCATCACGAATGGTTTGGATATTGAACGGATCAATTAGTACGGCGGCATCAGCGGCAACCTCGAGCATAGATGATGTATTACTGGTGAGCACAGGTGTACCATATTGAAAAGCTTCGACAATTGGTAAACCAAAGCCTTCATGCAATGAGGGTAAGCATAAAGCTCGAGCTTTTTGGTACAAAGCAGCTAATTGTTGATCCGAGACATAGCCAAATACTTTGACATGATCTTGGATATTGTATTGCTTGACGAGGTCAGGAATATGGATTCCTCCCCAGCCGTTTTGCCCAACCAATACCATTTTTGTGGTTTGGCGGATACTTTCAGGGAGTTGACTATATGCTTCAAGTAAACGTGCTAGGTTTTTGCGTGGCTCGAATGTGCCAACAAAAAGAAAATATGGTTGCGCTACACCTAAGTTACGCAGTTCTAGTTCACTATCGACAGTAGCAAATTGACTAGCACCTAAATGCACAACACGAATTTTTGCTTCACTATTTGGCAGGGTTCTGAGTAAATCACTGGCAGTGCTGTGCGAATCAACCATGATTAAATCTGCCATTTGCACAGCTTTTGGCATTAATAATCGCTCGAGAATAAGCCCTTCAACTCGCATTGTCTGAGCAGCATATTTCCAGACTAAATCATGAATTGTCACAACTCGAGCCACAGTTGGCGGCAACCATATGGGTAAACGATGATTTGGTCCCCAGAAGATATCTGGTTGATCGTGTTGAATTTGAAACGGCAAGTATGTTTGTGTCCATAGGAGTCGTCCGCCAGGAATCGGAATATTACCAATACGAACTTCGGCTTGAAAATCGGTTAAACCATGCGGTAACGGTAAAGGCGAATAGAGAAGACATTGGTGTTGTAATTTCAGTAATTGAATCACTTCAAGCGTATACCGACCAATGCCGGTTAAAGGGCTAAGGAGTGGTGACGCATCAATGCCTAACTTCATCAAGAACGTATCATACTGTAAAAAATTGTTAAAGCAGAAAAATTATCTGCACAGCACTGACTAAATTGCAACATGTTTATCCTTAAGGTTAGCAAGAGCATGGGCAATGGTGTCGTTACTGACAATTTACTTGTTTCTCGAAACATACTCAGAATTTGACCAAAGATGAAGATTTGTTAAACACTACAATGCAATAATCTTGACGTGCAATAAACGCAATCAACTTTTCTTGGATTGCATGTTGATACGTAAGTGAAACGCATGCTTGCTATAGTGCAACTTGAGTAATTATGAAAATCTTGTTTGTCTGCTCGAGAAACCGACTGCGTAGCCCAACAGCCGAAAGCATTTTTGCTGATTACGCAGGTATTGAAACCCGTTCAGCTGGCACAGCCAAAGATGCTGAAAATCCGATTGCTTTTGATGATCTCGAGTGGGCAGATATTGTCTTTGTCATGGAAAAACGCCATGCTAAACAACTGAGGCATTTATTTCCTAAGCTCGAGCCTCGAGTGATTTGTCTGGGTATTCCTGATAATTACGAGTTCATGCAGCCAGAGTTAATCGAAATTCTCGAGCAGAAAGTCTTACCATTACTTGGCTAGAGGAGAGTGGGTATTTATTTGTTGAAATATGTTCTGGAATAAATGCATTTTTTAAACTATGTGTTTGGAGAAATAAATTTAAGATTTTGTTTTGCTTTGTTATTTTTTTAATGTATTTTTTAATTTAACCTTTTAAAAACAAATCGAATACAATTTAAATATTTTTTATTTTTTGATAATTTAATAATTTGATTGTGATTTTTCTTGACATCCCGAGTAATTGTTACTTATGCTGCATCCTGATGAAACCCATGCCTAGAAAACTCGAGTCATTGCATCGCGCCCATGAACGTAAGCGTTTGCGAGAAACCATTCCTAATGCCTTACACGAAGGTGTTGGACGTGATGCTTGCGGTGTGATTGGCACCATTCGTAAAACAGGTTTGCCCAGCCATGGCAATGTCAAACGGGCGCTCGAGGCATTAACCCAAATGGCGCATAGAAGTGGTGAAGTACGCGGTGAAGGTGATGGTTGTGGTATTCAAACCGATATCCCGAAGAAACTCTGGAAAAGTTGGTTGACCGAAGCTGGTATCGAACCGAGTGTAGTAGATGAAACAGGTTTTTTTGTTGCCCATTTGTTTATTCCTGTGAATGTCAACCCTCGAGATGTGCTTGATCATATTCGGGCAAATACCATGAAATTTGGTACTCGAGTCATTCTTGAACGGCGTGGTCAAACCCATGGCAGTGTGCTTGGTCCAGTGGCTGCAATTTCTGAACCTGCATTTTATCAAGTGGCTGGTGTGGTGAACGGAGATTCCGAACAAACTCGAGTGGCAGCATTGTTTAGTTTGGCATTAGAACTCGAGAATGCTTTGCCTGTGCACGTGGTTTCGCTTTCGCAGCATACAGTTGTCTATAAGGTGCGCGGGGCAGCGGATATTCTCGATCGGTATTACCCAGAGTTGCGCCGTCCAGATTTTGAATCGGTTTGTACCATTGGACATAATCGTTACAGCACCAACACCATGTCCACTTTCGAGCAAGTGCAACCTTTTACCTTACTTGGGCATAATGGCGAAATTAACACTATTGAACGTTTGCGTCGTGAACTGGATTTCCTTGGTATCTCGAGAACAGGTGGGTCAGACAGCCAAGACCTCAATCGTTTACTCGAGGGTCTGATGTGCCAGCAGGGTTTGAGTTTGTTTGAATCGCTCGAGATGGCATTCCCACCTGTGCTTGGTGAAATTAAAACCTTTAGCCCAGCCTTGCAAGATGCGTATATGAGCTTTAGGCAGCAGCTTGGACCACTTGCTCAAGGACCAGCAGCTTTAGTCATGCGTTTTGGGCAAGAATGTGCTTTTAGTGTGGATGCGTTGGGTTTGCGTCCATTGTGGTTTGGTGAAACCGAAAAAGAATTTTTCTGGTCATCGGAACGTGGTGTTGTACCACTCGGTTCTTTTGTCAACGATCCACGCCCACTGGCTCCTGGTGAGAAAATGCTCTGCACCATCCGCCCTAATGGTGTGCAACCAATGCCGCACTTTGAAGCCCAACGTGTTCTGCTCGAGCGAGTGCATAACCGCAGTGCAGTCGTGGTTGGTGCCAGAGCACATGTTTCTGGTCCACTTGAGCGCCCTAGTAATGTGCCAGAATTTGACCCAGAAGTGCATGTGCCAAGCGCAGCAGCTTTAGCCGCTTTTGGTTGGGAAAAATGGGATGAAGAATACGTCAAAGCACTGGCTGAAAAAGGCAACGAACCAATCTCGAGTCTTGGTTTTGATGGTCCGATAGCGGCTCTGCGCGACCCTAAACCAAACCTCGCAGAATTCCTCAAAGAAACCGTAGCAGTTGTCACTAACCCAGCCATAGACCGTGAACGCGAAATCGAACAATTTAGCACTCGAGTTGTACTTGGTAAACGGGCTTTACCCAATGGTAAATACGCTGGGCAAATTTGTGAACTGATCACCCCCGTTATTCCGCTCGATTCTGAAACAGCCGCTAAACACGGAACGATGACATTACCAGAACTCGAGAGTCACTTAAAAACAGTGCGAATAAAACTCGAGTTACAAGTGGCTAATAATTTTCCTGAGCCACTTGAAAAAGCCCTTGATCGTTTACGCGATGAAGTGATTAAAGCTGCACATTCTGGGGCAGAACTGATTATTCTCGAGGATAGACTTGTTTACCGTTCTGGGCATATGCCACTCGACCCAAGTTTATGTGTTGCTGAAGCCAACAAAGCTTTAGAAAACCTGAACTCCGATGGCATTGCGTATCGTCGTCAAACCAGTGTAATTGTCTCGAGCGGTTCGATCAGAAATTTGCATGACATCATGATGCTGCTTGGACTTGGCGCAGATGCTGTTGAACCGTGGTTATTGTTAGCTGCGTTTTCGGGTGCTGATAAGCAATCGGCTGATAAAATTGTATCGGCATTAACCAAAGGTGTTGAAAAAGTCATGTCCACCATGGGTATCCACGAATTACGCGGCTACGGACGGGTTTTTGCTGCGATTGGTTTAAAACCAGACCTAGCCGATAAACTTGGTATCAAGAGCTTTTTGGCTTCTGAAACTGCTGGTTACGGTATGGCTGACCTCGAGAAAACCATGCAGGATCGCCGTCATCGGTGGACACTGGGTGGTGCTTCCCTCGAGCGTGACGCACGTCTCAACACCCGCGTTTATAAACACGCAGCAGCAGCAGCGAATGGCGAAATTGCCGCTACCGATTACACTGGTCGGATTCGAGCATTAGAACTCGAGTTTCCTGTGGCTGCCCGAAATTTACTCGAGGTAAAAGGTTTAGCTGGTCCTGCCACCGAAGACGAAATGCGGGCTGCTGAAGAAGTGGATATTAGCGCTGGTTCGCATCGTTTACCATTTGTGATTTCTGCTATGAGTTTTGGTTCACAAGGCGAAACAGCCTTCAGAGCTTATCCAGAAGCCGCTAAACGCCTTGATATGGTTTCGATGAATGGTGAGGGTGGCGAAATATCGGACATGATCGGGCAATACACCCGTTGGCGCGGACAACAAGTTGCCTCGGGGCGCTTTGGTGTTTCATCCGAAATGCTGAACAGCTCTGGTTTTATTGAAATTAAAATTGGACAAGGCGCGAAACCAGGCGAAGGTGGGCACTTACCAGGCAGTAAAGTAACCGCTAAAGTTGCCAAGGCACGCCATGCCACCCAAGGTGTAGATTTGATTAGCCCAAGTAACAACCACGACCTTTACAGCATCGAAGACCTTGCCCAATTAATCGAAGAACTCAAAACCATCAACCCATATGCCAAAGTCTGTGTCAAAGTGCCAGTCGTACCAGACATTGGTACAATCGCCGTGGGTATCACCAAAGCAGGCGCAGACGTGATTACCCTTTCAGGATTTGAAGGTGGAACAGGCGCAGCTCGAGCACATGCGCTCAAGTACGCTGGTTTCCCAGCCGAAATTGGTTTGCGTCGCACCCACCGCGCCCTTGTTATGGCAGGTATCCGCGACCGTGTTGAACTCTGGGTAGACGGTGGTATGAAAACGGCTCTCGATGTGGTCAAAATGGTTTGTTTAGGCGCAAACCGCGTTGGTTTCGGCACTATTTCGATGGCGGCTATTGGTTGCACCATCTGCCGAGGCTGCCAACTCGATACTTGTCACGTTGGTATTGCCACCCAAGTCGAAACCTTTGAGGAAGCCGAAGAAAAAGGCATGAAGCGCTTCGTCCCACGTGAACTTGACAAAGCAGTCGAAAACCTCACCCGTTTCTTTACAGGCATGGCATCCGAACTGCGTGCTATGGTCGCCACACTCGGCTACGAAAGACTCGAGGATATGGTCGGGCAAGTGCAGCACCTCGGGCATTTTATGGGTAAAGACAAACTTGACCTAAGTTACTTACTCGAGGAAGTCGAACCACTAGCATTACCAAAAACCGAACGAGTCATTCGTAAACCACTCAACAGCCTCACCCGTATGGTTTCGGGTTGGATGGTAGACGCAGCCGTCAGTGGCGACGAAGTTCTTACTTATCAAGATGGTCCTGTTGCCAGTGCCGACCGAGCCTTAGGTACACACCTTGCAGGTGAATTATCCAGACGCAAAAACGATAAATCCATGAAACTCGAGAAAGCCAAACTCTACTTTGATGGGGGCAGCATTCCAGGTAACGGATTAGCCGCCTTCAACACCGCACAACTCGAGATTCTGGTCGATGGTGGCGCTCAAGATGGTGTTGGCAAAGGCAGTTTTGGTGGCAAAGTTGTCATTATGAAAGGCTTAAACGACCAAGGTGTACGCGTGGACGGCTCGGTAGGAAAAAGCTTTGGTTACGGCGCAATTGGTGGCAAATTCATCATCCAAGGCAACGCCGACAGCCGTTTTTGTATCCGACTCAGCGGCGCAGATGTTGTACTTGGTGGCGAAGTCAAAAAACCACTCGAGGATGCCTTAGGTATGTTGGCAGCTCGAGCCAATGCTAAAGGTTTTGCTTTTGAATACATGACCAACGGACGCGTTGTGGTACTCGGCGACCCAGGACCTTGGATTTGCAGCGGTATGACAGGCGGCGTTGTTTACTTACGCTACCAACCAACAATGGGCTTAGACGACACAGCCCACGCCCGCCGCCTTGCTAAAGGAGCCAATGTTAAAGTTCACAAACTTGGCGAACGTGGCGTTGCAGACATCCGTGAAATGCTTGGCGAATACCACAAAGCCCTTGTCTCGAGCGAACAAACCGATGCTGCCAGACGAGTTGCAGAATTGCTCGTAGACCCAGCCGCGCATTTCAGAATGGTTGTACCAGCTAACCAACAAGTGGATGCCAGCGTTAGCACCGAGTAAAAACTACACTCTCGAGAAACGCGGATGGCTTTTAGCTGTCCGCGTTTCTTAGTTCAAATACAGACAAGCCAAACAAGATGCACTATAATTTGGTCATGCCAACCATTGAACTTTCTTCAGATAATTTAAGTCGTCTTGAAGCAATTCGTAAAGCTCAAGGCATCAGCCAAGAAGCTGCGCTCGAGTTAGCCCTTGAAGCAGCTCAATACGCACATTTGGATGAGGCTACCCGAAGTGCAATTCTCAATGCGCCTATTTTAACCAAAGAGTTTTTACGCCAAGATACCGATCCAAGTGCGCCACCTTATGAGGAATCGGAGCATAAAGCGTGACACCTCAATCCGTTGTATTGGATACCAATGTCATCAGCATAAAATGCCAACTGAAGCTGAGCAAAAAGCCGAACTCGAGTGAGAACTACTGAGCGGTTAAATTTTTGGCTGTGTTATAAACAAGCCAAAAAGGATGAGATTATCGTATAATTAATCTGAAAATAGCTACAATACTGTAATACTGTGGTTCATTTCTTTATATAATTGGAGAAGAATGATAAACTGTCCGAATTGTGATTCTAGTATAAATGACGATACACTCAACTTTTGTCCAAGTTGTGAAAGACAAGTTAGGTGTTTGAATAAAGAATGTAGAGCTATGCTAAAGCCAAACAACTCAATTTGTTTGACTTGTGGTGAAACGGTAAAAAATAGAGGGGATTCTGCTACTTTCAACACATTAACTATTGATACAACGCAAGACGGGAATTCTTTTTCGCAAAAAATTGCTGTGAAAGCCACTGATGCCTCTGTTGGGCATATGTCAGGTATTGCAATGCAATTAATAAACGTGAATAAGGGTACTGGTACTATTCAACGACAAATAAATGCGCCTATTGGAAACCGTTCTGGTTTGCCAGCGAACACTGTCGAAGCTCAAGTAAAAAATTCTAACGACAATCAAGTAAGACAAATACATGAAGATATTGAAGCCCAAAATCAAGAACGAGTTCAAATTGATGATACAGTTTTGATGGACGCAGTCGAAGAATTTTTTCGATTAGACGAAACAAACAACTTAGTGTTGTTGGATGCCTTCAGAAAAAGAGATTTTGGCGACGGGAAAAAAACTAAGAGTGGAAAAGCTACTAACATAGTTTTATTTTATATTTTTGCCTGTGAGCATTTTAGGATTACTGCACCTACTCGAGAGCAAATATTTAACATGCTGGAAAAAGAAAAATTATTAAATTCTAATTCAAGATTCTTTTTTGATAAAACTATAGTTTCCGAATATCTGAGTAAAGAGCAAAATGGTTATAAACTGCATTACGCAGGAAAAGAAAAATTACTTTTAATACTCAGTGAAATTTATAACCCAACTCCGCATAGCAGCATAAAAAGAGTGAACAAGTCTAAGTCATCTCGAAAAAATACCTCAACAGCAAAAATAAATCCGACAATACAGTCTTGGATAGAAAAAACCATAGATATAGACAAACTGGGAACATCAGCAATAAAGAGTGTTTCAGATTGGGCTTTATTTGTAGTTTATTTGCTTACAAAACATCTGAACTTAGTTGAAACTATTAAGCCTGGTGATGCCTATGTATATATAACAACTCTTAAAACAGCTACATCTTTAGATAGAAAACAATTCAGAGATTCAATCAGCAGAAATAAGAAATTATTCGATAAGAACGCAAAGGGTGAATACTTTCTTACACAAGCAGGGATTGAGAAAGCAAAAACCGATTTTTTTGAGGCATCATTGTGAGCTTTTCTGAAGCAATACTCCTTAATTCCTTAAAAGCTCATATTCCACAAAGTATTTGTATTGAATTAATCAAGGAGTATAAACAAATTAAAAGCCAATTTTTTCTTAGAAAATGGCGACCCGCAGAATTGAGTGGTGGACGGTTTTGCGAATGTGTGCTCAGGGCTATTGAGCATTTAGATACTGGGTCTTTTACCCCTTTTGGCGTTTCGTTGAAATCAGATGTTATTATCCGAAGCGTTGAGACTAATGTTTCGCTCTCAGATTCAATACGGTTCATTATTCCTCGTCTTGTGCGTGTTATTTTGGATTTTCGTAATAAACGAGATGTTGCACATACTGGAGGAGAAGTTTCACCAAATCAATTGGATTCGATCTTGATTTCGCATACATCAGATTGGATATTGGCGGAATTAGTTAGAAAGTTCTATCTTGTTGACTTGGTTGAAGCCAAAAAATTGATTGATTCTATTATTGAAATTAAGATTCCAATAATAGATGACATAAATGGTTTTCCAAAAATCCTTAATACGAAACTTGATGCAACTGAAAAGACACTACTGCTTTTGTATTATAAAAGCCCTGATACAGTACTAGATACTGATTTATTCAATTGGGTTGCATACTCTAATATTGGAAACTATAGAACTCGAATCCTAAATGTTTTAGATGATAAAGCATTACTTCATAGAGCAAATCTCAAAAGCTCAATTACAAGTAAAGGTGTTTTGTTTGTCGAAACAAAAATACATATTCAGGAAATTATTTTATAAGCTAAGATAGTGTCACAAAACCTGCTCAGGACAGTTTATTGTATTGACACTACTGTGAATGATACAGTGTACTTTGGTCAACCTGTCGTAATTCGAGTTTTTCAAGTCTTAAATTGTTTATTTTGGTTTTTGTAAAATCTAAAGTGTATTGCCACAATTTACTTTCTCGAGTTTTGTACTATACTTTTAACCATGTCTCCGACCTTGCAATTGGATGCTGAACTCAAGGCTTGAGTACGTTTTTTGGCTGCCCAACAAGGTGTCATTTGTATCTTCTTTCCAAGCCTCGAGACAGTTGTGAAAATCGAGATTTGCTGGTTTTTTATTTTTGGCAATTGTCTAAGAATTGACATTGCTGCTTGGCAGCTCAATAAGCTTGCAGGTGATTTGCTACTTATGGAACAATAATGCGTGAATTCATCACCTTTGCTTGCTGATCTAGCTCCGACGCGTTCTCTGATTCTTGCTCGTTGGGCTGTGGCAGCCGTTTTTTTCCTCAACGGTTTTGCAATTGCTAATTGGGTGGTACGAATTCCTGCGGTCAGTCAGAAGCTCAATTTATCGCCTGGTGCTTTGGGTTTGGTGCTGCTGGCTTCGGCTGTTGGGGCTTTAATCAGTATGCCGATTGTTGGGCGTTTATGTGTTCGGTTGGGTTCTAAGCAAACAACTTTGCTGTTTAGTGTCGGTTTTGCACTAACCACCATGCTACTGACTTTAGCGCCTAGTGTATTGGTACTGGTGTTGGTGTTGTTTTTCTGGGGTGCTTTGAATGCTGGTTTGGATGTGGCTATGAACACTCAAGGCACCACGGTTGAACGTGGTTTTCAGCGTCCTGTCCTCTCGAGCTTTCACGCTTTTTGGAGTGTGGGTAGTTTGTTTGGCGCAGCGGTTGGTGGGGTGTTTGCTCGTTTTGCGGTTGCTCCGAGTTTGCATTTGATTGTTGTGGGTTGTTTGGTTTTGCTTGGTTTTTTGTTTGTCTCGAGGTTTTTAATTGCCGATGAGATATCCGATCAATCCGAGAAAACATCGGGTTTGCAGTTATCGGTTGGGTTATTGGTGCTTGGTGCGATTGCTTTTTGTGCGTTGCTGGGTGAAGGTGCAATTGCCGATTGGGGTGCGTTGTATTTGCAAAATTCGCTGGGTGCCGATGCTGGTTTAGCGGCGGCTGGTTTTGTGGCGTTTCAGTTGTCTATGGCTTCGCTGCGTTTTGCTGGTGATGCGTTGCGTTTGCGCTTAGGCGATGCTCGAGTAGTGTTGCTTAGTGGTATTGTTGCTACTTTTGGTTTAGCGTTGGCTGTTGTTCCACAATTTGTTTGGACGACGATTATTGGTTTTGGTTTTGTTGGGGCTGGTTTTGCAATTATTTTTCCAGCTGCTCTTGGTTTGGTTTCAAAGCTCGAGGCGCGTTCGAGTGGTCCTGCAATTGCTTGGGTTGGTGGCGTGGGTTACGCTGGTTTTTTGGTTGGACCGCCACTGATTGGCTTGGTTGCAGAATTTACGACTTTGCGTTTTGGTTTGCTGGTTGTTTTGCTGGCTGGTGTAGCAATTGCGGGTTTATCGAAATTGCTTAAAACTGCCTAAGCAGTCTCGAGTAGCGTTTTTAAGGTTAATGCCAGAATGGTGTTTGTTTTCGAGGTGTTTGTGTACCTAGGGGCAAGGTTTTAGTCTCTCGAAAGGGGAAGTAATGCTTTGTGTTTCTTGTCTCGAGACATAAACCACTACCTGTTGTATGGGTAACGGCATAAGGAACTGTATCAAGTAGGGTTAATTAGGTAGCTCGAGTCTTTTGCTATTTGACTGGGCATCGAAAATCTGTGCATAATGTAAAGTAGATGAAGAAGATTTTGTTTGCATTGGCGCTTTTAATTGGTTTAGTAGGTGCTGCTTTTGGCACAGTGCAATTCTCGCCGACCCCGTGGGCAGATCATGGTTTACGTGTTGACCCTGATTCAAAAATTCGTGGTAATACGTTGTTTAAAATCGTTAAAGATGGTGTCACCAAGCGCAGTATTTCAGCTTTGGATTTTGAAGCATACTTGGTTGAACTGACTGGGCAGGGCGGCAGCGAATTATGGCTGCGTGCTAAGAACGCTGGTAATGCTTGGACAGATTACTTTTTTACGCTCGAGGGCGGTTTACGTAATATTGGTGTGGTGGATGGACAGGGGAGTGGTGTCACCCAAGTTGAGGATTTAGATGGTGATGGCAAATCCGAAATTGCCATGTTCGGTACGCCATTGTCTTTCTTGGTTGGTTTAGATAATACTCGTTCACCATTTTTAACCAATGTTTTATCGTGGGATGGTTTGCGTTTAGCTGATGCCACAGCCCAATTCCCTAAGCGTATTCGCACTACAATTTTGTTTCATTACTACGATTACTTGCGTGCCGTGGAACAAAACGATATGAATGGTCAAAAAAGTGGGGCACTTGGTTACTATGCCAACAGCTTACAAATTGGTGAAGGTCGTATTGCCAAGGCTTGGCTAATGAATAACGTGCCAGACAAAGATATGCGTCGTTGGTTACTCGATAACGAATCGCGCATGGTCAATACTTTCTACAGCTACCCTGGTTGCCGTATCGCTGTGACCCAAACCCGTTTGTTACCAGTCCCGTATCCGACTTGCGCTAAATAAATTGAGATGAACAAAAAGGCTGCCAAGTGGCAGCCTTTTTTGGTTAAGTAGCACTGGCTTCTTGCACTTGGCGTTTAATACGCCGCAAGACCGCCTGTAAGCCCCGTAAACGCAATGGCGTGATGATTTCCTCGAGTTTGCCCAAGCGATAAAAATCTTCGGGAATAGCCAGTACTGTGGACACAGATTCGCCCTCGAGACCATCGGAGAGTAAACCAGCAAAGGCTCGCACTGTTGGGGCTTCTTCTGGGGCATCAAACCATAAGTGCACAATACCAGCCTCGAGTTCAGCATGAACAAAAAAAGGTGTGGTACATTCATGAACTTGCTCGAGTGTACCTTTGATATGGTCTGGTAGGGCTGGCATGCGTTTGGCAAAGTCGAGCAAGATTTCGATTTTTATTTGTTTTGGGGCATTTGCCATAATTTTTAAGGCACTTTGTAATTTCTCTGGGAGGTCGCTCATGGCTGTAGCATACCTTGGAATAATTTGAGTCGTTTGTCATGCCTGCAATGCACCGCTTTGTCATGCCTGCAATGCACTGCTTTGTCATGCCTGCAATGCACTGCTTTGTCATGCCATAAAAAAGTGGAGCATCGGGTGGGAGGATCCGATGCTCCTAGGGGAGAAAAATAGCGCGGGAGCGCGCTGAGAACGGGGCAGAATTAGGCTTGCGGTGTGGCAAAAACTTGGGGATTGCATTGGGCAAAAAAGCGAATCACCATTTCACCTGTGTTATCACCATCTCGGACTAAAATGGTTGAAAGCGTGTATGTCCGACCATGTAAGCGCAAACGGACCTCACTGGAAACATTGCTGGGTAAACCACTGGATTGAGCGGTCACTAAACCTCGAGCTTCGCCAGTGCGTTCGTTCCAAGCCCAAAGTTGTCCACTAGTAGCAACAAAATGACGACCGAAAAACTCGAGATCAGCGCCACGTAAGTCAATGGTTTCGTGGTTAAAATGGACGATTGGCTGAGCTTGGTTTTCGTAGTTTGGCATGGTCATGGCGTTGCTCCTTTCGGTGTCTTTGGTTGAGGTTCGCACCTCTTCTTGAGGACTGGTGTTAGTGTACAGAGCAAGCGTCACACGAGCGTCACATGGGCGTGTGACGCTCGAGACGCTTAGTAAAAAAAGAGTTTAGGAGGCTAAAACCATACTTAGCCGAGCCAGTAGTGCATCAAACCATAACGCTAAAAGCATCACAGGTATTGCGCCTTCTAAGACCAAAGCAAAGTTTTGCGACTCGAGTCCAGCAAAAATCGGTAAACCTAGTCCACCTGCGCCAATCGCTGCACCTATGGCGGCTGTGCCGATGTTAATGACCACACTGGTGCGAATACCACCGAGGATACTGGGTAATGCTAAAGGTAGGGCAGCACGCCAAAATAATTGACTTTCGGACATGCCTAAACCTTTGGCTGCCTCGAGTACATCGGTTGGTACGTTCTCGAGACCAGCGATGGTGCCTGAGACAATGGGCAGTAAGCCGTATAAAATCAGGGCTAAGAGTGTTGGTGCAAAACCAAAACCCAAGGCTGGATAGGCTAATGCCAGTACTGCTACGGGTGGGAAAACTTGTGCCAGACTCGAGATACCAAGGGCGAGTGGCAAAAAATCGCGCCAAGATGCTCGAGTGACAACCGCACCAATGCTCACACCAATCAGGATGCTGCATAAACTAGAAGCCAGTAACAGTGCCAAATGCACAGCCACCAATGCCAGCAAAGATTGTTCGTGCACCACTTTGTTCTCGAGTGGATACAGGGCTTTGAGGGTGGTTTGCCACAGTGGTTGCGCGGCGAACAAAACAAGCAGCAAAACACCAGCAATGCCAATACGTTCCCAACCTCGAGTCATCGGCGGGTCATCCTCATAAAATCTTCGACATACTCGGATATTGGTTGCTCGAGAAAATCTTTGGGTGTGCCATCTTGTTCAATACGACCGTTTTTTAGTAGCACGATACGGTCAGCAAGCAAGACCGCTTCGTTCATATCGTGGGTCACAAGCACAACTGTTTTTTGTAAACGCTGCTGTAAAGCAAGAAATTCGCGTTGCAAACGCTCTCGAGTCAGTGGGTCAACCGCGCCAAATGGTTCATCCATCAATAAAATTGGTGGGTCGGCAGCCAAAGCTCGAGCCACACCAATTCGCTGGGCTTGACCACCCGATAAGGACTTTGGCAACGATTTCGCTAAATGGGCTAAACCAACCAACTCGAGCATTTCGGTGACTCGAGCTTCGATTTTTGGTTTCTCCCATTGTAATAATGTTGGTACCACAGCGATGTTCTGTGCTACGGTTAAATGTGGTAATAAGCCTACACTTTGAATGGCATAACCCATTGTCCTGCGTAAATCATGGGCAATTAAAGTACTCGAGTCCACACCATCAATCAAGATTGTGCCACTACTTGGTTCGATTAAACGATTAATCATTTTTAATGTTGTGGTTTTGCCGCAACCACTCGAGCCAATCAGCACACAGAGTTGCCCTGTGGGAATCTCGAGTGAGAGTCGATCGACTGCCACTGTGGTGTGAAAGGTTTTACTGATGTTTTCAAGTTGAATCATAGAAAATCCTTAACGAATACCGTGGGGTGTTAAACGCAGCTCGAGTCCACGCATCAGACTATTAACCAGTAAAGCCAGTATCAAAATTGGAATTGCTCCGAGTAAAACCCGATCAATTGCACCACTGCCTAAACCCGTAAAAATAAAGCCACCTAAGCCACCTGCACCAATTAAACTCGATAGCGAAACCAAACCAATTAACGAAACAGAGGTTAAACGTAATCCCTCGAGCACAATAGGAATCGAAAGCGGCAAACGGATTTGAACAAAAATTTGCCAAGGATTAAAGCCTAAACCTCGAGCCGCTTCGAGTGGTGCTTCGGCAACGCTTTGTAAACCAAGAATTGTGCCACGCAGCACAGGCAGTAATCCGTACAAAGTGAGTGTGGTTAAAGCAGGTGCAATGCCAATACCACGAATTCCAATGGTCTCGAGCAGAGGAAATGTGCGGGCAATCGCACTAAAAAACGGAATCAGTAAGGCAAATAAGGCAATACTCGGAATGGTCTGAAAAGCGTTTGCCACACCCAGCGACCACCTCGAAACCATCGGACGTGAAGCAGCAAAAATGCCAAGTGCAATACCCAAACAACTCGAGAGCAGAAATGCCCAGAGCGTTAATTGGCAGTGCCGCAACACTTCTTGCCAGAATTCGTTTTGATTCGCATAGTATTCACGCATGACACTAATCGCATCAAAAAACCCAAAAAGCAACATGGCAACACCAACCACAACGCCAATCAGTACTAACCACAGTTTTTGTAACTCGAGTGCCCCAGCATACGCAATCAGGGTTGCTCCGATTAGCAATAACCAGAAACCCGCAGCTGGTGACACTCGAGCAATGAGATTGACTCCTAAATCCTTGCTGATTATGCTTAGTAAAATAAATAAGGCAATCATTAGCCCAGTTCCTAGCAGCCAAAGCAATACTGCTCGAGCTTTAACAAACAAACCCGCTACGATGAACAAGAGTAACGGCAACACAATTTGTAGTAACCAAGGCACTTGTAAAACAGAAATCGCTGTGCCAGCCAATAAACGATTGGCTTTGAACAAAACAAAGGCTTGCAGCAACGCCACACCACAACACGCCAAACCAAGCCAGGCAATTCGGTTCATGGCGCACAGCATAACGGGTTTTGATATGCTCAAACGATGAACGTTGCTTTAAAAGAATGGGATGCCCAAATACAAATCCTCGAGTCAGGTCAGACCACATTGCTGATACGCAAAGGTGGAATTGTCGAACAACGCGGAGAATTTACGCTCGAGCACACAAAATTCTGGTTCTACCCAACTTTCTTGCACCAGAATCATGGCGAGTTGCGAAACGAATTTCATGGGTTATTACGCGAAAACCCGCAAGTTGGTAAAGTTGAATTGCGCTCCTATGCCGAAGTTATTGCTACTTATAAACTCGAGGATTTACCAACCATTCGGCAACTCGAGACCAGCAATGCCTTAAATGCAGATGCACTCGAACGAAAATACCATTATCGCAACAAGCCCTACGTACACGCATTACTACTGAGAGTCTATACCACCCAACCCACCATCCTCCTCGAGACTCCTGAGTACGCAGGTTGTGTTTCATGGGTTAATTTTGAACAAAATATCATGCCAATCAACCCTCAGCCTGCTTTACCCGAAACAGTTTTTCTCGAGCAACAAAAGAAATTAGAGGCAATACTATGAGTTACTTATTATCTGGAACAGCGGCGAACACCACACTACGCGTTTTTGCAGCGGACACCACAGCTTTAGTGCAATTGGCTCGAGAACGCCACGACCTTAGCCCCACTGCAACAGCTGCTTTAGGGCGTTCATTAACGGGTGCCTTACTCACCGCCCAAGTGTTGACAAAACGCGACCAAGACCGAGTCACACTGCGAATCCAAGGCGATGGAGCACTCGGCTATATTGTAGCTGAAGGTGGTTTAGACGGCGCAGCCAGAGGGTATGTGAAAAACCCAGACGCAGATTTACCCCCTCGAGTTTCAGATAACAAATTAGATGTTGGTGGTCTGGTTGGCAAAAATGGTGAATTTGCTGTCATGCGTTTACTCGAGAATACCGAACCCTACACAGGCAGTGTGCCACTGGTCTCTGGTGAAATCGCTGATGACTTAGCAGCGTACCTCTGGCAATCCGAGCAAATCCCCAGTGCAGTATTACTTGGTGTACACCTCGACTCGAGCGGAGTCACCCACGCAGGTGGCATTCTGATTCAAGCCATTGCAGGCGCAGCCGACAGCACACTCGCCCAACTCGAGCAAAACATCGCTAACCTAGGGCAATTAACCAATGCCATGCGAACAATAGGTTTACTCGGCGCAGTACAACAAACCCTTGAAGGCTTAGACCTCGCACTACAACCCGATGCCTTAGCCCTCGAGTTCAAATGCCGATGCAGCATGGAACGCTCCCTCGCCAGCCTTGTTTACTTCTCGAGCAGCGAACGCCAAGAAATGATCGAAGCAGGCGGGCAAGAAGTGATTTGCCACTGGTGTGGACAGAAATACCAAGTTCTTCCAGAACAAATTCGTAGCCTCGAGTAAAGCAAAATAATGCACGTTTTACCCAGAACATGCTATCGTCTCGAGCATGGTTAGCATAGACTTATCCGATAAAGTAGCTTTAATCGCAGGCGTTCAAAACGAATACAGCCTAGGCTGGGCAGCCGCTAAGAAACTGCTGGCAGCTGGTTGCAAGTGTATTTTCTCGTTTCAAGGCGAACGCAACATTCCTGCCCTCGAGAAATTAACCGCACCATATGGTGAACAAGTCTTAATGCTCGAGGTTTGCGATGTGATGTTTGATGACCAAATTGAAAGCTTATTTGAAAAAATCAAAGCCAAAGTTGGACATATAGACTACTTAATGCACGCCATTGCTTTCACACCTCGAGAAACCCAAGAAAACCCATTTGTGCAAACCTCAAGGGAAGGCTGGAAAATCGCGCTCGATGTCAGTGCATACAGCTTACTTGCCCTAGCCCAACGCGCCGCGCCAATCATGCCAGCAGGCTCGAGTATTGTTGCGCTGACCTACTATGCCTCCGAGAAGGTCGTACCAAAATACAATGTCATGGGTGTCGCCAAAGCTGCTCTTGAAGCAACTAGCCGATACCTTGCTTACGATCTAGGTAGTGCGGGCATTCGGGTCAATTGCGTTTCACCCGGACCTATGCGAACAGTTGCTGCGAAAAGCATTCCCGGTTTCACGCAAATGCTCGAGAAAGCTGCCAAAACCAGTGCGATGGGCAAAAATGCTACCTTTGATGATGTTGGCAATATGTGCTTATTCTTGTTTAGCCCGATGTCAGGTGCAACCACAGGCGAAACCATTTACGTGGATGGTGGGTACAGCGTAATGGGCATGAGTTTCGAGAGTTAAATGCGATAAAAACCAGAATTAGTCGAAATGTATCAGCTTTTTGCACGCTAGGAAGAAATGTTTGACTTGTTCTGGTGAGTACTTGCCGCAAGTAAAGCTATTGATTTCAACTTAAATTAAAGCTGTGTATCTAACTCATTTGCTATGGCATCAAGCCTAATATATTTCTGTGGCAAAAAATTACATTCAGTTTTTTCTTGCGAGTTGAATTCAATACAGTTGTTAAGAACGACATTTAAGAACTCCATATTCCAATCGCGTGACCAATTTTCCGTAAATATTTGGAATTTTTCAAATACTGTTTCTTGCTCATGTTGAAAGAACTGTAAACTCAATTCCTTGTTTGAAAACAGAATCCCATATTCAATCCCAGAAAAGAAAAAAAGCCATGTAAAAGATGTGTCGTAGAAATATAGCTTACAGTTTGAGAAAATTACACTCAAATCCGTTAAATCTATTTCGTTTGCTAAACAGGCAAAATGAGCATAGAAATTGTATTCTTCATTAAATACCCCGCCAAAAATCGAGTGGTTTTCAACTTTGAATAGTGCTCGCAGTCGAGTAATATCCTCATCCAGAAAATGATTTGCTGCTTCAAATGGGTATGCTTTCCATTCTGACTTACTGGTCACAAAAAATCCTGATTCCCTGATTTCAAAAAAATCACTTGGGATACCTGAATTTAAGTGAGTTAGGCTTTGGCTTTCCGTGTAATTCAACATACGAAACTCGTTTTAACAGATGAACATTTTTTCAAAAATCGATTAAGCTGCAAAGATTAGATCATTAAATTACTCGAGTGAACCACGCTTTGATCGTGTAATTGCATAGGCAAGAAGTCGGCTTGTTTTACAATCTCAGTCACTTTGCCAAACAACATGTGTGGTGTGGCGTGCTCAACTCGAGCTTTGTAAATTCCTGGGATTGGTGCTTGGTCAAACGGTACCAGTACCGCGTGATTACCTTCGGTATGACCTTCGGCAAAACTTGGTTCGTAGGCTGCTCCGCGAATTAAGCATTGCATTTCGCGCCCAATCAGACTCGAGTATTTCAGTTGCGACCAATGTTTTTGCCGTTCGATTAAGCGGTTTAAGCGCTCGGTTTTGACTTCTTTTGGCATGTCCGAAAAGTGCTTATGGCTTGGTGTTCCTGGGCGAGCGCTGTAAATGTACATAAAAGCTGCGTCGTACTGCACAACATCGTACAAGGACATGGTCTCGAGAAAATCGTCTTCGGTTTCGGTAGGGAATCCAACAATAAAATCGGTGGTGATGTACAAATTTGGAATGAGGGAACGCATTTTCTCGATGCGCTCGAGATACCATTCTCTGGTGTACTCGCGTCCCATGTTTTTTAATACTTTATTCGAGCCACTCTGCACTGGTAGATGAATGTATTTGCAGACATTGGGTGTTTCAGCAATTGCCTGAATAATATTGTCCGAGAAATCCATTGGATGACTGGTGGTGAATTTAACCCTTGGAATGCCGCTTTGCCCAACTTTTCGTAGTAAATCGCCAAAGTCGGGGAAACCAATTTGATCGTGACCATAGGAATTGACGTTCTGCCCAAGGAGTGTCACCTCGAGCGCTCCTGCTGCAACTAAGGCATCTAGTTCACGCAAAATCAAATCTGGGTGACGGCTGACTTGTGGACCTCGAGTCTCTGGCACAATGCAGTACGTGCAATGATGATCGCAACCACGTTGAATCGTCAGGTGTGCCGAGAGTTTATTTTGTGGGGCTGGCGGCACATAATCATGGATGTCATCCTTGAACGCCATGCTCCAAAAACGCTTGTTGCTCTCGAGCGCAGCGCCAATATCGAGCAATGCGCCTGGTCCGAGCAAAATATCCACATCGTATTTCTTAGCAATTTCTTGCCCTTCCTCGAGTTGGGCTAAGCAACCCATCATGCCTACCAACAACCCGCGTTCACGCTTGGTTTTGCGTAAATTCCCAAGCACAGCTCGTACTTTATCGACTGGTTTTCCACGTACTGCACAGGTGTTGACCAAAACAAAATCGGCTTCGTCTACGGCTTTGACCAGTTCCACACCCAACGCCACCAGTTGCGATTCAACCACGTGGGTATCGTATTCGTTCATTTGACAACCATAAGTTACTAAATGCGCTTTCATAAACTCCTCGAGCACTGCAAGTACAGCGCAAAACACCACAGGGTACGCAACACAACCCCAAAACGCAAGTGGCAGATTTCAACCATAGTGGCAAGGCATGCCTCGCCTTTGTTACAAACGGGGTTTAGGCAAAGACGTTAGGATTTCGCAACCCGTCGCAGTGACCACCAATAAATCCTCAATCCGCACACCACCAACACCCTCGAGATAGACCCCTGGTTCGATGGTGACAATATTACCAACCTCGAGTACATCGGTATCTTTGGCACGCTGCGATAAACTTGGGGCTTCGTGCACCGCTAAGCCAACACCATGCCCAAGGCTGTGGGCGAATTCTTTCTCAAAACCCTGTTTGGTCAGGTAATCCCGAGCAATCGTATCGAGTTCCTTACAGCCCACACCTGCTTTGACGTGCGAGATTGCCAGTAAATTAGCCTCGAGCACTGCGTTGTACATTTCACGTAATTGCCGTGGCACATCACCAATCGGATAAGCCCTTGTGCAATCGGAGTGATACCCATTCAGGGCTGCTCCCCAATCAATGGTGACCAAATCCCCGTTTTGCATGACTCGAGAACTGGCAGTACCATGTGGCATGGCACTGCGTTCGCCACTAGCAACAATGATTTCAAAAGCGGCGCTGTCCGCACCTCGTTTACGCATTTCAAACTCGAGTTCCAGTGCAAAATCGCGTTCGCGCACCCCAGCTTGCAGTTTTGGACGCAACGCCTCGAGGGCAGCATCGGCGATTTGGGCAGCTTGACGAATTCCAGCCACTTCGCTGGCTACTTTGGCTGCGCGGAAGGCTTCGATCAAACCATCAACTGGCTCGAGGGTCGCTGCCAATGCCGCAAGTTCTTGGAATTGCTTGTATAGCACCGCGTCAGCTTCAAAACCAATTTTCTTACCTGTGGTGAACTGCTTAGCATGTTCGTACACTTCATCAAATCGAGCGATTTCAAAAGGTACTCGAGATTCTTCTGTGGCTTGTACGGTGTAACGCGAATCGGTGTACAAAAGTTCCGAGTCTAACATCACCAATAACTTGCCATCTTTTGGCGTGGTAAACCCTGTTAAATAACGAATATTCTCGGGTTTTGCCACCCATAAACCATCCAAGCCTTTAGCTACTAGCACTTCACGTAATTGTTGCAACATAAAACTAGGCTAACACAGGATTTGTCAGACTCGAGGTCTATTTGACACCTCCAGAACCAAAACTGAATATACTTGACCATGAAAACAATTCGTTGGGGCATCTTAGGTACAGGCTTAATCGCTCAAGCATTCGCCAAGGGATTAAACAATTTACCCGCTACAGAATTGGTTGCTGTTGGCTCGCGCAACCAAGCCAGTGCAGACGCATTTGGCAATGAGTTTGCCATTGCTACTCGACATGGCAGTTATCAAGCCCTGGCTCGAGACCCAAATATAGATGTGATTTATGTTTCTTCGCCGCACACCGAACACAAAGAAAATAGTTTACTGTGCATGAATTATGGTAAAGCTGTACTTTGCGAGAAACCATTTTCACTTAATTTAATGCAAGCCCAAACAATGATTGAGTATGCTCGAGAGAACAATATTTTTCTGATGGAAGCGATGTGGACACGATTCTTGCCTCATATTAAAAAAATAAAAGAACTGATTGCTGATGGTGCAATTGGCGAACCGAGAATGCTGCAAGCTGATTTTGGTTTTCGTTTTCCACATCAACCAGAGCATCGGCTTTTGAACCCAGACTTAGGCGGCGGCGCGCTGCTTGACGCTGGTGTTTATCCTGTTTCGCTGGCTCATTACTTATTTGGCGAACCAAAAGAAATTAAAAGTTTTGCTAATTTTGGTAAAACAGGCGTGGATGAAGAAGTTGCGATTACCATGCAGCACGGCAACGGGCAGCTTTCACTCCTTTCGACTTCGCTGACCCTAGATTTGCCACATGAGGCACTGATCCTTGGCACAAAAGGCAGCATTCGCATAGATAAGTCATGGTTTACGCCAACATCATTTACCTTGCAACAAACAGGCAAAAACCCAGAAAAATTTGTATTCAACCTCGAGTACGAAGGCTATAATTACGAAGCCCTCGAGGTTAATCAGTGCTTACGAAACGGTAAACTCGAGTCTGACATTATGCCTTGGAAAGATACGCTTGCCGTCATGAAAACCCTAGATGTTTTGCGCGAACAATGGGGATTAAAATACCCTTCGGAAAACTAGAGCAAAGCTGATTGCCATTGGTCAAGTGATAACGGGTTACCCAGAATTTGCAGATTATCTAGCAAGTTTTGGGTTGTCTGCTTGGTTTCTGCTGATGTACTCGGGTGCTCAAAGACTGTTTGGAGAATTCGACTTGCCAACATAGGATTGCTTTCAATGTACCATTCTCCTAAGACTTTGAATGCATCTAAAGCTCGAGGAATAAAGTTAAGCTGCAAGGCTAAAGATAGTGCAGTACGAAGCGATTGAGTGACAAGATGAGCATTTTTAATAGCAACTCCAAGAGCTGCTAGATTTGTTAATACAGTCACCTCTCCTGCTTGGTCACCAATGATTTTACGAATCTCGAGACTGGTATTTAAGTGTTCTCGAGCCGATTCAAATTGTTTTAATTTTGTCGCTAGAAAACCAAGATTAGAATGCAGCACTGCGATCGGACGTTGATGCCCCATTTTCGTAAAAATCTCGAGACACTGCTGATATGTTTCAAAAGCAGCTGTATCTTCATTGAGCACTTCATGTATATTGGCAATGTTATTGAGCACAGTTCCTAAACCCAGAATATTATTGAGTCGAGCTTGAATTTCTCGAGCTTGAGTGTAATGTACAAGTGCATCTCGGTAGTTTAATTGGCGCTTGGCGACAGCGCCTAAGAGACTGTAACTTTCAGCAAGATTCGTATCAAGTTGAAAGCAATTTTGTGCCTTTCTGACTGCTTTTTCGGTTTCTAGGAAATTGGCTTGTTCAAAAAAAATGAATCCCACGTACAGCCATGCTCGACCTGATTCTTCGGTTAAGTCAACTTGAGCAAGTTGCTTTGCTGAAAGCTCAAGGATTTTGAGTGCATTTGGGTAGTCACTGGTTACGCGTAAAAAAGAACCTCGCCAAAAATTTGTTCGCCCTTCAAGACTCGAACCGTTTTTGGTAGAGTAACTGGCTAGATAATCCAGTGCAGTAGAGCCTAATCCACGCATATCCCAATATTGGGCGATGAGCTGTAAATTTTCCTCGAGAGTTTGCTGTTGATATTGCGCCCAATATAAAAACGCAAGATGAATATTGGGGCGTTCTAAATCCATAGTTTGAAACGTGGCTGGTTGACGAGAGGATTGTTTCCAATGACGACACAATTCTGCAAAATAGATCGCATGACGCTCTTGTAAGTCTAAGTGTATTGCAGAGTTCGTTTGTGCAAATTCTCGAATCATTTCATGGCACGAAAACCGATTTAGCTCATCTCGATGAATTAAACCTTTGTTCATGAGTGCCAGTAAAGTTGGTAGTTGTGTCTGCCCAACAGCTTGTAATGCCTCGAGCGTTGCACCACCACGAAAAACCGATAATGCCTCGAGTGCTTGTTTTTCTCGAGGCATTAATTGCGCCCAAGTGCTATGCAGTACCGATTGTAAACTCCGATGGCGTTCGGGAACATCGGTGGTGTCTGTCTCGAGCCAAAGTTGGCTTTTCTCGAGTTCAGTTAAAATTTGTTGCACACTCAGTATGCGTGTCCAACGAGCCGCTAACTCAATTGCCAGTGGTAAACCCTCGAGTCTCTGCACAATTTTTGCGACCAGTTCTGGCTCGAGTGATTGTTTGGTTAAGCGCCCAGCAACTTGAGAAAATAAACGCATCGCTTGGTTGGTGGGTATCTCGAGCGTATTTTTGGGAATTGGTAAGCCCAATAAATCAAGGATTGTTTCATCGCTCATACCTAAGCGAACTCGGCTCGTTACCAAGACTCGTATATGCTCGCAAGCAGTCAGCAATTGCCCGATAAAGCTTGTTGTCTCGAGTAAGTGCTCCATATTGTCCAGAACAAGTAACATGGCTTTTTCTTTAAGGAAAACTAAGACGGTTTGCTCGAGGTTTTTTGCATTTTGACTTGGCGTGTTCAGTGCCGCTGCGATGGCTGTCACAAGTTGGTTCGCGTGACTTAACGCTGTTCCGTCAATAAAGACTGTGCCATGTGCAAACTCTGGGCGCAATAAGCGAGCTGCCTCGAGGGCTAATCTGGTTTTTCCAGTGCCACCAATGCCAACAACACTGACCAAACGATGAATCCCGATGAGCCAAATTTTCAGTTGCTCGAGTTCAGATTCACGACCAATGATTGGCAAAAAACCGTGTGTGATTTCCACGGATGTATGAACAGCAACTGAGTCGAGTAAAGCAGTTGTGCTGGCATCGGGCAAAGAACCAACTTCGATTTGTAAAAAATTCGAGAAACGCTTAAACACTTTTTCGGCTTCGACACGATTTTTTTGTGCTAAATAACAACGCATTAAAGCTTGCGTTGCTGATTCGGATATCGGCTCGAGATGCAATAATTTCTCGAGCCACGCAATGGCAACACCATACTCTCTGGTTGATTCAAGTTCGGCTACTCGATGCAAGATAGCTTCGCGCCATAATCCATGTAGGCGTTCTCGTTCAAAATCCAGCCATGCTTCTAAACCAGCCAACGCGGGTGGCGTAAACCCCTCGAGCAAACCACCTTTGTATAGTTCGAGCGCCTCGAGCCAATTTTTGTGTTGACAACGGTTTGCAAAATCTTCGATGTCTGTTTTTATCAAAAAACGGGCACGTTTTGCTTCGACCTCGAGATTTGCTGCCCACGGAAATTGTTTAGCACGATGGAAAATCAACCTGAGGGCATTGCGAGCCGTTTCGTCGTCGTCTTCTGGGCGAAACAAACAAGCCAGTTCATCTCGAGCCACCCAATCACCGCGCAAAGCCAAATAGACCAGCAGCCACGACGGACGGGCTAAAGGCAAAGGCTCTGAAGCGCCATTAAAAAAAACATTTGCTGCTCCAAGTAATTGTAGCTGCATACAAAAGTATAGCGTATTTTTTAAAACCTTTATTGGTATGAAACGCTAATGAAACGCTGCTTTGGCAAAGTACCTGCCGAAAGGAGCAAATTATGAAAAAGTATTGGATACTCGCCGTGTTATTTGTCGCTTTGTTGGCTGCTTGTAACACACCAACGCTACCCGTAGTCATTCAACCTGAGGATGACCCTGTTACCACGGCAATTATAGAAGGTGCACCAGAAGATGTGACAAACCTATCCACAACAACTGTCTCGAACAAAGCAGTTGTGATCGATGCAGCCTTACTCGCAGCAATTGTCAAAGTAGACCGCAGCACAGGCGAAGTCATTTTTGAGGAAAGCAAATTGCCAGTTGGACTGTTAGCCGCAGGAGGTAAGCTCGAGGTTGGCAATACCATTGTGGCTCGAGGAACACCAAAGTTACGGCGCGGTATTTTAAGAAAAATCACGCAAGTGACACGCGAAAACGGTTTTGTTCGGGTCAAAACAACGCAAGGTAAACTGAATGAAGTCTTTAACGCTGGTGGTTTCCGCGTCAAACGCAAAATGCGTTTAGCCGATGCCGAGTACATTCTTTTACCCAACGGTCAAAAACAACGTTTACAACAAAATACTGGACTCTCGCCGCAATCTCTTGGTTTTCCTGTGCAAATCAATTTTTGCCCTGTTAATATCGATGGTAATACTGCCACTAAAAATGATCAGGTTTGCGTATCTGGCAGTGTTAACATCGAACTGGAATTTACTTTTGTGTTTAAGTGTGAAGGGTTTTTGTGTAGCAATCCTTTCCTTGATACCAATGTCAAAGTCATCCAAACAACCAATCTTACCGTAACTGGCGAGTTGGGACGTACTATCAATAAACGCGTACCACTTGGCACTGTCTTACTGCCAATTATTGTGATTCCAGTTGCTTTTGTGCCGCTGACTTTTGTTCCCGAAATTGACCTCGAGGCAAGTTTAGATGGGCAAGTCAGTGTAAATTTTAAATGGAGTGCTAATCAACGCATGGAATTTACTGCAGGGTTAGCCCTCGAGAATGGCGCTTTTAGAACCTATGATCGTTTTAGTAATGATATTGATACTTCAGGAATTGATGTCAGTGTCAATATGAGTGCTGAGGCTCGAGTTGAAGCTGAAGCCAGTGTTTTGGTTTTTGGTATTGGTGGTCCAACTGTAACAGCCGGATTATTTGTCAGTTTTGAAGCAGGTTTTCCAAGGTCTCCAACGTGGTCTTTGCAAGGCGGGTTTGATGTCAGTATTGGCTTAGAGGTCGATATTTTTGGGTTGCTCCAAGCCGATACAAAGCAAGAGATTTTTGAGAAACGCTATGACCTTGCTGAAGCGCCGAATTCCAAACCGAGTATTATTGTGCAGTCCCCACTGGTGAATGAAGAGATCGAATTAGCGGTCAACACATTTTCGAGCGGTCCTAATGCTGGCAAGAAATACATTAAGTTGCCCAAAGCGGATATCAAAACCGATGATGCAGAGGATGGTGAACGGTGTTGTAGTGTCACATGGGATTTTGGTAATACAGCAGATACCTCACCTCCAGGACCTCATATCCTTGAAGATGTCGTCATTATTGGTGGTCCAAATGGTGTTGCCAAAAATCAAACAATTACGGTAACGGCAACGGACTCCAGCGGTGGAACAACAACCAAAAGCTGGAATTACAAGTATAGGGAATGTAGCAATTACGTGACCTTCGCTGCCACAGGTTTGCGTTCATGTGTAGAACCAATGGATCCTAAATCCTTTGAAGACTTTGGTCCAAGAAGTTTTCCATAAGATGCCAGACCTCGAGTATCACTTGAAAATCATTCCAGCCCAAGCAGGGCAGCCTTGGAGCGCCCTGCTTGAAGGCAACGGTGTTGTGTTGCGATTCTCGAGTTTACTTGAATTAGCGCGTTACCTCGAGGGTGTGGCACAGCAACAAAAAGCGGTTGAAATTAATCCGATTATTAAAAAGGAAGTGCGGTTATGAAAAAATATGGATTTCTTTTAGTTTGCTTGTTGCCAATTGCTTTGGCACAAACAAATTACCCTGAAACCGTTACTCGGCTGATTGCTGTTGAACGCGGCAAAACAGTTGTTATAGACAGTAAGCTCGAGACAGGTATCGAAATGCCAGATTTAAGTTGGGCATGGCGTTCAGACATGGCTTGTTTTGTGCAATTACAAGCTTGGAAATTTGAAAACAAACACAAGTTATTTGCTATTCCAACCAAGTTCTCTGGTATTGGCGAAATCACGGTGCGAGTGATTCCAAAAGATCCTGAAATCAATCTTAGCCTCTGGTACTACATGGCTGGAGCAACAGATTACCGATTGCCGCCAAAGGTCTCGAGTATGCGTGCCTGTGAAGCAGATTTTAAATGGGATCGCCCATTCAAAGGTCAAACCCAAGACCATACCCGCTGGGTTTCAACAGGAGCTAAAGGTAACGAAAATGTGGTGATTGGTGTCAGTGCACCAAAAGATGTGACCGCTGCAGACTTTAGACTCGAGGTTACTGTTAGATGAAATACCTTTTAGCCGTTTTGCTTATCTCGAGCTTGGTTTTAGCTGAAAACACATTCATGCGCTCATTACGAATAGAATGGTTAAAGGCAGGAAGTATCAACAGTATGTCGGCAGCACAAACCATGACCATTTCAGGTGCTAAAGCAGCCTATCGGTACAGTATTGGCTTAGTTGGCAATCAAAAAAACGTAATCCCATTTGGCTATTCAATGGTTGCCAATACAGATGCTCGAGTCGCCAACAGCATTGGGTTCTCATATCAAGGTAAACCAAAGGTATTTAATGAATTTGCTACTGCCACAGGTTGGCTATTTGGAGCATTAGCAGGAACGTGTTTAGGTGCTACTGAAGTTATAGGAAGACCCATGACAGATTTTTTAATGGAAACATTATCTAAAGCAGGACAATCTGGGAAACTCACCACAGCTCAAAAACAATTTGGTGTGTTCAATATGTATATGGGTAACGTTCTTGTGACACAACCCAAAATTAGTTACAGTATCGTCATCTCGAGAACAGGTGTGGTCGGACAAGGCGGTTGGCTCGAGTATTGCAATCCTAAACAATGATTTTATCGCACTGCTTTGATTTGTTCTTTGGCAATTTCAAACCATGCCCCTTCATCAGACTTGACTTCAACTGTCTGCTTGAGGGGGTTTATTTTCATGACTTTGCCGCATTGAGTTTCGTCTTCGCTGCTGCATACTTTGGCACCTTTGCGTGGCAAGCCTTTGAGTAAATCTAAGTACATCTCGTGTTCGTATTGCAAGCAGCAGAGTAACCGCCCGCAAGGACCAGAAATTTTTTCTGGGTTCAGTGGTAATTGCTGATCTCTCGACATACGAATGGTGACTGGCGTAAATTCTTGTAAATGGTGGCTCGAGCAATTTTCTCGCCCACACACGCCAAGTACGCCAAGAATTCGAGCTTGATCGCGTGCTCCAACGGCATGAAAATGAATATGGGCAGAGGTGCGGTTGTTTAGGTCTTGGATTAATTGGCGCAACTCTTGTTTTTCTTCGCTCGAGTACGAAACAGTTAAGTTGCTGCCATCCAACGTAAACTCGAGTGTGACCACTTTGATTGGTAAGCGGTAATCGCGTACTTTGGCGCGTAGAAACCATTTTAAGTCGTTGGCATCTGCGCTTAATTTATCCCAGCGTTGCACATCTTCGGGGGTTGCTACGCGTAAGATTTCGCCGCCAACATGCTCGGAATTGCCTCGAGCTGTATCGCGCACAGTTGCAACTTCTAAGCCTCGGCGTGAATTGACCACCACTCGAGTGTTCAGTTCAAACTCGAGATCGGTTTTGAATGGATATAGCTTTGGACCATTATCAAAGCGAATAGACTGCGTAGGCATAATGGCGTTAGTCTAAGGCAAAAAGGTGAAAGGTTAAAGGGTTAAGTTGTTAATCTTGAACTGGGAATACTTTGCGGTTCATGACAAAGGCAAAACACCACAATGCAATGCCAAAAACGGGTAGTAGCCATTTGATTTCCATTTGTACGATATGGGCAACCAATGCCAGCAATAAATCGAATAAGAAACCTGCAAATGCAAAGTCTTTTAAGGTTCGGGATTTATTCCAAAAAATGGCTATCAAACCTAAGAATTTGGCAAGGCTGTTGAAAAACACCGACCAATTGGGGAATCCTAAGTGTGTGTATTCCTCATAAGATGCGTTGAGGTCGCCAAGTCCTAAGATGATTGAACCAGCAAACAACAACGTAAATAAGCCTGTGGCAAGCCAGTAGAGACGAACAGTAGCGGGTGAACCTGGGATATTGAACATGGTATGACTCCTAAAACTTGAGTGAATTGCTTATTAAAAATACGTATGAGGAAGGTTTTTTCTAAACTCTACACCGTAGAGTAGACCAACTTTACTCTACGGTGTAGAGTAAAGTCAAGATGGCAAAACCTCGAGCACCTTTAACAATCCAGCGCATTCAAGAAGCCGCACTTGTTTTGATCGAACAAGTAGGACTCGAGGCGCTTTCTATGCGAAGCCTCGCTAAAAACCTAAAAGTTGACCCAATGGCGATTTATCACCATATTCCCAATAAAGCCACACTGTTAGCAGGAGTTTACGAAAGTGTTCTTTTGGAACTATCTACTGAACAAGTTAAGAATAATTCGTGGCAAGAACAACTTAAACAATTGCTCAGGCGTTTTCGTACTCTCTCGACGCGACACCCCAAATTATTTCCTGGACTAATTGCCTCGAGTCACACTTCAGAAGGGATTGCTAAAGCCATAGACACAATACTAGGAATTTTACTCGAGGCAGGACTGGAACCAAAAATAACAGTGCAAACAGGAGATACAGTTTTTTCACTGGTTACAGGATTTGTATTGCTCGAGTTAAATCATCTCAATGCACCGATCATCAATGCTGAAGCTGCTCCTGCAACAAATTTGCTACTCAACAACATGGAACGATTACAACTCGAGTTGCAAAATAATCAATTTGCCGAAAGTTTTGAATTTACCTTGCAATTCTTGGTGTCAGGTATTGAAATGCAGCTCAAGTCTTAACAAACGTGCTTCCTCTTTTGACTGCTTCTTGTTAAACTTCTGCTTCATGCCTCTCGAGCCTTTTTTTCCCAGCGGTCATATCGAAGTTGTTTGCGGACCCATGTTTAGCGGTAAATCCGAAGAACTGATTCGTCGTGTGACTCGAGCTTTAATTGCCAAACAAGATGTTCGTGTTTTCAAACCAGCCATAGATGATCGCTACCATGTGACTGCTGTCGCCAGCCATGCAGGACGCACTGTCGAAGCCATAGCAATCCGTAGCACCGCAGAAATTCGCAACTCGCTTGGTTTAGCGCCACAACCCGCCTTATTCGGACTCGAGAACCCAGATGCGTTCGAGGTTAAACTGCCTGATGTTGTCGCATTCGACGAAGCTCAATTTATGGATACTGGCGTGGTTGCCTTGGCGCTCGAGTTAGCCAGAGCAGGTGTACGCGTTATTTGTGGTGGATTAGACTTAGACTTTCGCGCCGAACCATTTGGCATCATGCCAGAGCTGCTGGCTCGAGCCGAACATGTTGAAAAACTAACAGCGATTTGCCCAATTTGTGGAGCACCAGCCACTCGTACTCAGCGTTTAGTCAATGGAATGCCCGCCCGTTTCGACGACCCAGTAATCATGGTTGGAGCTGCCGAAGCTTACGAACCACGCTGTGGAAAACATCATCAAGTTCCACGCTAAACCAGTGATACGCTACAACCATGAAAACAATCTCGAGACGAGAATTCCTAGAAAAAGCGGGTTTGTCCGCAATGGCAACCATGCTGAGCAGTTGCCCTCGAGAAACCATTGTTTTACCACCAGAACCAATTCCCTCGAGCAGTACAAATTGGGATGGTTTGTACACCACGGCTCTTGGCGCAATTCCCAGCAATGCCAGATGGGTTGCCACCACAGGCAACGATACCAACTCTGGCAGTGCGACCCAACCATTTCTAACCATTGCTCGAGCACTCGAAGGACTACCAAAAGGCGGACAAATCATTATTAAAGATGGTGTGTATAGCGGTGCTGCTAACTGGATTAACCCAAATCTGACAGCTATCCCCAATGGTTTATCCGATTCACAACGCACCATCATCCGCGCCGAGAATCGCTTTGGCGTTCGTATTGTGCAAACTGCCCGACCAAGTGGTTACTATCAATCCATTGTGCATCTCGCACCAAGCAGCGAGTTCATTTGGATCGATGGCATCATTGCCGAAACCACTTGGACAGCCGCTCGAGCCGATGACAGTGCCGCTTTTGTGGTCTCAGATTTAGGGCAGAACAACCGAATCACTCGAGTAATCGTGAAAAAATCTTCGTGTTGTCAATACGGTGGTTCGTTTGCTTATGGTCGTGGCGCGGTACTCGAGGATTGCCACGCCATTGGCAGTGGTCGTTACGCGTTTTACGGTGGTTCAGGCGGAGATTCCGAGCCAATGGGCAACGCCGTTTTGCGCCGATGCACATCGTACATGCCATTTGGACCATCTATCGAACCCACTGCATCGTTTGCATTTTATGGCAGTAATGATGGTGCTTACGAGTTATGCCGCGATGTCCTGTTCGCCAATTGTTACGAACTCGACAGCCCGCATATCAAAGCGACACCTTCCAATGGTGACAATCTCAAATGGGGTTCGTTTTACTTCCCTAAAAGCGTGCGAAATGTGCGTTTGATTGGTTGCGGTAGCCTCAACGGAGGAGCCGAATATGGGGCATACTCAACCGATAACTATGGTGGCAATACTGATGTCCTAGCCGAATTTACCGATTGCTTTGCATGGGATATGCGCGTTGGCAGCTCTAATTCACTAACCGCTTTTCGCAAAGCTGATAATGGCATTATCCGCGTCAAGCAATGCTCGGCAGGACTGATTCCAGGCGATGATCTGAGTGTACCCAGCAGCACCGAAACCAGCAACAACAACTTCTCCGACACAATAGAATACTTAACACTTCGCAACAACGGTAAAGGCGCAGAACAAAAATATGCCATTGGTAAATTTCTCTCGAGTTACGGACAAACAGGTTTTGACCAACCACAAACAAGTCTCAGGCTCTGGAATTTCCCATACGAAACCGAACTTGCATCCATCAGTGCCGAACTTATCAGCAAACCAAGTGGCGATTTACCAACCACTGCCTCGAGCAGCAGCAACCCGTTTGCCACCTCGAGTTTCACAAAGCGCATTTGGCAAGCCACGGGTCGAACTATGCCAGCACTCAGCACAATTTATGGCTAGTAAAAGTCGTTGAGTTGAGGCTTTCAATTTAAGCTGAGACATTTCAATTTAGCTAAATCTCGAGTACTAAATTTTCTTGAAATCCATGATTTGTTTCATCAGGATATCCTCGAGGGTTGGCAATAATTCTTGTCTGTCCAATTAAATAATCTTGTGCTTGGTGAATATGCCCATGAATCCATAGTGCCGCACCTGACTTTTTGATCAATTCATCTAAGCTCGAGGCGTATGCGGCACTCAGCAGATCGTTTTGATATTCCACAGGTAATGACTGCTTGCTGGGCGCGTGATGGGTAATGACAACAAGTTTTTTACCTTGCAATTCGAGAAATCGTTGCTCGAGAAAGCGCTTAGATTTTTGATGAATCATGACGGTATTGATTGAGCGTAACTTAGAAAATTGTGGACTGATCCGAATCTTTTTGTAATCACTCATGATTCGAGTAGCCTCTATTCCTGCTACTCGAGCATCGCCAAAAAGAGCAAAATCTGTCCATAATGTGCAACCCACAAAGGTTGTATCTTCGATGGTGAAAGTATCGTTCTCGAGGATATGAATGTTGCTACCTCGAGTTTGGTTTTTGAGTTCTTCAAGCAATTTTGGATAGGCTTGCCCGTAGTATTCGTGATTGCCTAAAATGTAAAGCACAGGTTGATTGGGAAAATGTTCTTGTGCCCAGCGAACACCTTTAACCCCAAGGTGCGTGTCTCCTGCCAAAATAACAACGTCTGCGTCTGTTTGTTCGGGTGCAAATTCAGCAAACTCGAGATGCAGGTCTGAGTAAATCAGGATTTTCATTCTCGAGCGATGTGTCCATTCAGTGTAGCGGCTTTGTGCCCTTCAAAAGCTGCTCCCATGACTACATCGTCTAAGCTAACTTCTGGAAAAATTTCGTTTAGGAGTAATCGCACATTTTCTAAACTCGAGACTTGGGTAATTTGTTGGCGAACCCTATTTGCTCCTGCAAAACCTTTGAAGTAATGCGGTAGCACTCCACGCATTTGGCGCATTCCAGTGTGTTCGCCGTACCATTCGACGTTTAATAAGCAGTGTCGGTAGGCGAGGCGCACAATGTCAGGAATCTCGAGGCTTACACCGCCGAGGACTTCTTGGAATATCCACGGGCGACCAATTGCACCACGTCCGATCATAATGCCGCTGGCTTTGTGTTTGCGTTCTTCAAACATGGCTTTGGTGGTCACATCGCCGCTGCCAATCAGTGGAACTTGTAAATGGCTCGAGACTTCTTCGATTTTGTCCCAATCGGCTTGTCCTGTGTAGGCTTGTGCTCGAGTCCGTCCGTGTAGGGCGATGCTGGCTGCGCCGCCGCTCTCGAGGGCTTTGGCAACTTCGATGGCATTGTATTTATCCCAGCCAAGGCGGATTTTTGCTGATACTGGAATGGGTACAGCTTTGCCCAGTGCCGAGATTAAATCGTGGGCAAGGTCTGGGGTTTGTAGTAAACATGCCCCGCCGCCATTTTTAACAATTTTTGGAACTGGGCAACCCATGTTGATATCAAGTGCCACTGGCTTGAATTCCTCATAGAGTTTGGCACCAGCTTCTGCCATGATTTGCGGGTCGGCTCCAAATAATTGGATTACAAGGTTTGGTTCGCCTTCGTATGGTTCACCAATTTCAAAAGATTTCTTGCCATTCATCACCACACCCATGCTCGAGACCATTTCGGTGACTGCCCAAGCAGCGCCGTACTCGCGGCAGAGCAAACGAAATGGGGCATCGGAGAAGCCTGCCATTGGGGCTAAAACAGCGCCGCCTTGCTCGAGTTGCTGGCGGTGAAAATTTGGTTTTGCAGGTGTGTTGCTCATAGCGCCGCCGAGTGTAGCAAAAATCCCGTGATTGGTGAAGGGTTTTATGGTACAGTAACTTTTGGGCGTGAAAATCACGCCGTTGTGCATTGCGAGCCGCACGCTCGCCATTTTTTTTGAGGTTTTCATGCAGGAATTTCGTAATATCGCCATTATCGCCCACGTAGACCACGGTAAAACAACTTTGGTGGATGGGTTACTTAAACAAACGCATACTTTCCGCGATAATCAAGCTGTGGCTGATCGCGTTATGGATTCCAATGCCTTAGAACGTGAACGTGGCATTACCATTTTGGCTAAGAACACAGCTGTCGAGTACCACGGAATTAAAATTAACATCATGGATACACCTGGTCACGCCGATTTCGGTGGTGAAGTTGAACGTGTGCTTGGCATGGTGGATGGTTGTTTGTTGTTGGTGGATGCTTCCGAAGGTCCGATGCCACAAACTCGCTTTGTGTTGAAAAAAGCCCTCGAGCTTGGTTTGCGCCCAATTGTTGTGATTAATAAAATTGATCGTAAAGATCAGCGCATTACCGAAGTGGTGAATTTAACCTTTGATCTGATGGCAAGTTTAGAAGCTACCGACGAACAACTTGATTTCCCAATTATTTATGCGATTGCCAGAGAAGGTAAAGCCTTTAAGGATTTAGAATCCCCTAAAGAAGATTTAGACGAATTGCTCGAGTTAATTGTTAAGCATGTTCCACCACCCAGCATCGAAATTGATAAGCCGTTTCAAATGCTGGTGACCAATTTGGATTACTCGGATTACTTGGGTCGTATTGCTATTGGTCGTGTGCGTCGCGGTAAGGTTAAACGCAATGAGTACGTCATGCTGATGCACAAAGATGGTACAAAAAGCAAAGCCAAAGTCTCACAAGTTTTTACCCACATGGGTTTAGCCCGTATCGATGTCGAAGAAGTCTACGCTGGTGATGTTGTGGCAATTGCTGGTCTCGAGGATGTTGGTGTGGGCGAAACGGTTGCCGATTTTGCCGATCCTGAAGCTTTGCCAGTGCTGACAGTGGATGAGCCAACTGTTTCGATGACGTTCGGTCCGAATACCAGCCCATTTGCTGGTAAAGAAGGTAAGTACGTAACAACTCGTCACATTCGGGATCGTTTGTTCAAAGAAGCTATGACCAACGTGGCGTTGCGTGTCGAGGAAGACAGCACCGACGAATACAAAGTTTCTGGTCGTGGTGAGTTGCACCTTTCTATTTTGATTGAAACCATGCGCCGTGAAGGGTACGAAATGCAGGTTTCGACCCCGCAAGTGATTACCAGAGAAATTGATGGCAAAACCCATGAGCCTTACGAACACTTAGTGATTGATGTTCCCGAAGGTAAAATGGGTGGCGTTATGGAAACCCTCGGTAGTCGCCGTGGCGAAATGCTAAACATGGATAACCAAAATGGGCGAATGAGACTCGAGTATAAAATCCCAGCCCGCAGTTTGTTTGGTTTCCGCACCCAATTCCTCAGTATGACCCAAGGCGAAGGCATCATGAACCACGTATTTGATGGCTACGCCCCAATGGCAGGCGACATCAAAACCCGTCTCAATGGTTCTTTGGTGGCAATGGAAGCTGGTCAAACATTTCCTTACGCCATTTGGAAACTCGAGGATCGCGGTAAGTTCTTTATCGAACCTGGTATCGAGGTATATGTTGGCATGATCGTTGGTGCTCACAGCAGTGCCAAGGATTTAAACGTCAATGTCTGCAAATCCAAGAAACTGACCAACATGCGAACCAGCGGAGCGGACGACGCAACTACCCTGACCCCAGTCTCGCCAATGAGTCTCGAGGAAGCACTCGAATACATCTCCGATGATGAATTGGTTGAAGTTACCCCAAAGAGCATCCGTTTGCGTAAGCGGGTTCTCGAGCCGAATCAACGCAAGATTTAAGGTATTTAAGCATCTTATCCCCTCGAGTCTCGAGGGGATTTTTCTTGTCCTGTTGCATCGTAGCCTTGACTAAGCCAGTTCTCGTATTGGCTCGAAGTTGCAAACCCCATAAGCTGTTGGTATGGGCTGGGCTTCGATGCTAATTCTCAAACTTCAAGCAGGTGAAACAGTCCAGTTTCGTCCTCGAGGGCATTCGATGCGGGGTAAAATCGAATCTAAACAACTGTGTACTGTCGAACCTGTTGACCCTGATTCGTTGGCAGTCGGCGATATTGTGCTGTGTAAAGTTTCTGGGAATCAGTATTTGCATTTGGTTTTAGCAATAGACGCTGGGCGGTTTCAGATTGGCAATAATCGGGGCGGAGTTAACGGGTGGATTGGGCGCAACGGGATTTATGGTCGTTTGACTCGAGTCGAAAATTAGCTCGAGTTTAGTGTGTTTTACAGCTTTTCCACACTTGACCTTTCCGTTTTTGGTTTTCGTGTGCTACCCTACCCGCAATTGTTGGTTTGAATTGAAGGGGAATTACTTTGAGTACACTTGTGATTGTTGAATCGCCTGCGAAGGCAAAAACCATTGGGAAATTCCTTGGACGTGGGTATATTGTCGAATCGAGTTATGGGCATATTCGGGATTTACCTAAAGGTGCGGATGAAGTCCCTGCTAAGTTCAAAGGTGAGTCTTGGGCGCGTTTGGGTTTAAACATCGATGCAGGTTTTGAACCTTTGTACATTGTTTCTGCTGATAAACGAGCGCAAGTGGCAAAATTGCGAAGCCTTGCTAAGGATGCTGATGAAATTTTTCTGGCAACCGATGAGGACCGCGAAGGTGAAGCGATTGCTTGGCATTTATTTGACGAGTTAAAACCAAAAGTGCCAGTCAAACGCATGGTTTTCCATGAAATTACCAAAGAAGCCATTGACCATGCGATTTCGCATCCACGCAGCATTAACCAAAATATGGTGCAAGCCCAAGAAACACGGCGAGCCTTAGATCGTTTGTATGGCTACGAAGTTTCACCTGTGTTGTGGAAAAAAGTCAAACCCAAACTCAGTGCTGGACGAGTGCAATCTGTAGCAACTCGTTTAATTGTCGAACGTGAACGTGAACGTATGGCATTTATCTCGAGTAGCTGGTGGGATATCGAAGCGCAATTTAGCACACCAAAAAACGAATCTTTTCCAGCCATTCTCTACGAACTCGAGGGGAAGCGTTTAGCACTTGGTAAGGACTTTGACTCGAGTGGCAAGTTTACAGGCGAAGGCAAAGTGGTGCGTTTATCCGAAGCCGAAGCTCGAGCTTTGGCAAGCGGTTTACGCGGTGTGCCGTTTACTGTGCTTGGTACAGAAGAAAAGCCATTTACGCAACGTCCTTATGCCCCTTTTATTACCAGTACCTTGCAACAAGAGGGTGTGCGTAAGCTTGGTTTTGATTCAAAACGCACCATGCGAGCCGCTCAGAGCCTCTACGAGAATGGTTACATCACCTATATGCGTACTGACAGCACAAACCTTTCTAAAGAAGCTTTAAGCGCGGCTCGAGCGCAAGTGGTGGATTTGTACGGACAAGAGTATTTACATCCAACGCCGCGCACTTACGAGAAAAAAGTCAAGAATGCCCAAGAAGCCCACGAAGCGATTCGTCCCGCTGGTGAGCGTTTTCGTACCCCTCAAGAAGTTAAAGCCGAATTAGGCAACGACGAATGGCGTTTATATGACCTTATCTGGAAACGCACCGTGGCTTCGCAAATGGCAGATGCCAGGGGTCGTAGGTTATCGGCTCGGATTGGTGGTACTGCCACAGATTCCCGCAAAGCCGTGTTTAATGCCACAGGTAAAGTTATCGATTTCGCAGGTTTTTTGCGGGCTTATGTCGAAGGTTCAGACGACCCAGATGCAGCCCTCGAGGATAAAGAAGTGATGTTGCCCGCGCTTGCTACCAACGATCGAGTGCGCGACGATACCCTCAACCCTAAAGGGCATAACACGCAACCACCATCGCGGTTTACCGAAGCCAGCTTGATTCAAGGTCTCGAGGAACGCGGTATTGGCAGACCCAGTACCTACTCGAGCATCATTCAAACTGTGCAAGACCGAGGCTACGTTTTTAAGCGCGCTCAAGCCTTAATTCCAACGATTACTGGTTTTAGTGTGGTGCAATTACTCGAGCAGCATTTTGCAAAATTGGTCGATTATAGTTTTACTGCCCGAATGGAAGACGACCTTGACCATATTTCAATGGGTGAGCAAAAACGCATTCCTTATCTCGAGCGGTTTTACTCGAGCGAAGAGGGTTTGAAACAACAAATTGAAAGCCGTTTAGATACGATTGATGCCCGACAAGTCAGCACGATTTTTGTACCAGCTTTGGTGGATACAGGTATTTCGGTACGTTTAGCCAAATTTGGTCCAATTGTTGAATTTGAAGGCAAACTGGCAACCATTCCAGATGATCTTGCCCCAGACGAATTAAACCGTGAAAAAGCCGAGGAGCTGCTAACCAAACGCTCGAGTGAACAAGTGCTGGGTACAGACCCAGTGTCGGCTTTGCAAATTTATGCCAAAAATGGGCGTTTTGGTCCATATGTGCAACTTGGCGAGAACGGCGCAACAAATGTCAAAATGGCATCGCTTTTCCCAAACGATACTTTAGAAGATTTAACCTTGGAGCGGGCTTTATTATTGCTTTCTTTACCACGTCATGTTGGCGATTTAGACGGCGAGGAAGTCTGGGGTTACAATGGTAAATTTGGTCCATACTTGAAAAAAGGCAAAGACTCGAGAAGCCTTGGCAAACACGATGAGCTTTTTACAGTGGATATTGCCCAAGCCAAAGCCATTTTCGAGCAACCAAAAACTCGAGGTCGTGGCACTCCCAAAGACCCTGTGCAAATTTTTGAGTACACCGACCGTTTACCAATTAAATTACTCGATGGACGCTTTGGTTTATACCTCTCGGATGGCGAATTAAATGCGTACTTGCGCCGCGAAGATAACGCCCAAACCTTAGATGCCGATGCGGTTCGTAGCATTTTTGAAGAACGTGGTAAGCCACCAAAATCCAAAGCCAAACCAGCTAAAGCCTCGAGTGGCAAAGCTGCTGGTAAAAATACTGCGACGGCAAAACGGGCTGTGACTAGCAAAGCCTCAAGTAAAAAAACCACAACCAAGAAAAAACCTGCTGCCAAAGCCAAAGCTGATGCTCCTGCTAAAGAAAAACCATCGTGGGAATCGCTCGAGCCGTTTACCAAGGATTTTGATCCAACTACTGCTCAGCTTTTGAAACTGATTAACGGTGATCGAATTCCAATGGCAACAGCGGCTGCCCAATTGCGAATCAGCTCCGAAGATGCAATGAGCCGTTATCGTGCCAGCAATTTTAAGTTGTATAACTTGTACCGAAAATCTAAAGTCTAAATATCAATCGGGCGAGCCAAATTCTCGCCCGATTTTGATTTCAGGGCAACCGCAAAGTTGGAAAAATCGTTTATTGGTGTGAGACCCCCTCATTGTTGTGCAGGGCGATCACAAGGATCGCTCCTACAGGACGTTATTTGAACTTCATGTTCGCCAAGTTTGCAATAGCAAATGCTTTGGAATTTCCCCCAATAAGGACTTTGCGGTTGCCCCGATTTTGATTTTGTTGTTCAAACGTATGGATAAAGACCTGTGTCGTTAGATCAAAGCCCCAATACGCCGCACAGCTTCGTTGATTTGCTCGAGACTACACGCATAGGATAATCGCACTTTGCCAAAGGCTCTGAAATCTGTCCCTGGAACAACAGCCACTTTGGCTTGCTCGAGAATGATTTTGGCAGCTTCGGTTTCGTCTGAGTGGATACGGCTGGTGTCGGCTAAAACATAGAATGCGCCATCGGGCGTTGGTGTTGGGCAGCCAATACTATTTAAACCTGCCACGATGGTATTGCGCCGCTCAAGAAAGGCTTGGCGGGCACTTTCAATATAGGCTCGAGTGTCGTTCAGAGCTGCGATGGTTGCCCACTGAGCGATGCTGTTAGCACTGCTGGTGGTTTGTCCTTGGATGGCATCCATAGCTTTAATCACATGGGTCGGTGCAGCTGCGAATCCGATGCGCCAGCCTGTCATGCTGTAGGCTTTGCTTGCACCATTAATCGTAATAACGCGTTCTGGATTAAATGTACCAGCACTGATTGGCAGTGCACCTGTGTAAGTAATATGTTCGTACATTTCGTCGGTCATGACCCAAAGATCGTGTTGCTCGGCGAGTTTCATGATTCCAGCGATGGTATCGTTACTATAAACAACTCCAGATGGATTACTCGGGCTATTAATAATGATCATTTTGGTTTTATTGGTAATAGCTGCCTCGAGTTGCGCGAGGTCTAATTGATAGCCTTTTGTTGCTTCGGTATCCACAAAAACAGGAATAGCCCCAAACATTTGCACCTGCTCGGGGTATGTCACCCAAAAAGGTGCTGGGATAATCACTTCATCACCTTGGTTCAGCAAAGCAAAACAGGCATTATACAAAGCTTGTTTGCCACCACCTGTAACCTGAATTTGGTTAATAGCATACTCGAGCTGATTTTCACGCTTAAATTTTGCAGCTATCGCTTCGCGCAACTCTGGTACACCAAGGCTGGGCGTGTACTTGGTTTTACCCTGTGCTAATGCGTCTCGAGCCGCTTGTTTAATATGTTCGGGAGTATCAAAATCGGGTTCACCGACCGACATTGAAATGATATCCACACCAGCCCTTTTTAATTCCATGGCTCGAGCAGTGACGGCAACGGTGCTCGAGGGTTTGAGTTGGGTACTGGCATGAGAAAGTGGTTTCATTACGCTCAATTATAAGCGAGGTTTATGGGTTCACCCAAAGTTTACCCGCTCCAAGTTCGTCTCGAGTTTTTTCTGGCAGAATGGTTTGTAAAAAACCAAGATAGTATTTAGCTTCGGTTAAATTATCGGTTTGTGTGTTGAGTACAAAGTACTGGTGAGGTTTGAGAATATCAATACGGATCATATGATGCTTAATTGAAGACTTTCCAGCTGCTGAAAAAGCCAAGATTTGCTTGATGTTGGCAAATTGAAACAACTGTGTTTGGTCTTGTCCTTTCCAAGTTTTCCCGTTGACTGTCAATGTTTCTTCGGCAGTATCAAACACATAAGAAAGTGGCATAAATGGTGTTTTTTGCAAATTAAAAGCGAAATTATAAGCGATGCCCAGACCAATCAGTGTGCTGAGAACAAATATTAAAAGCTCTGCTTTTACATCCGAAAGGAATACGATGAATGCAATAACAGAAAATCCTGCGAGAAAAATTCCAAAAACAACAAATAATCCCAGAAAAACTCGAGTTGCATAATACCCTCGAGCTTGGGCTTTAGCATCTCGAGCATCAATAATCAGTTGTGTTTCGTTGCTTTTGACACGCCATAAGTACATGATTTTTTGGTCAAAATCACCACTGGGTAAGCTTAGGTGAATAAGCCAAAACATGATGCCAATACCAACAACGAACGGTATCATAAACCAAGGGAAATCCACTTTGTTTAAGGCTAAGCCCACCATTCCTAGTGCTGCAATCAAGCCAATGAGCACACATAGAAAAAGAGCAATTCCCTCACTGATTCGTGGTGGTTTCATACTGGATCACTCGAGTTTGTTGCAAAAAATTGCATTTGTATTTAGTATAACTAAGTAAACCAACTTTGCGTATTCATAAGTATACTCGAGCTGATGAATGCACTTGTGGCTCCAGAGATTTCTGCTGAACTTTGGTAAACCAATAGCAGCACAAAAACTAACAATGCTATGCTCAGCTATGAAACAAATCATTGCTCATATTGCTTTGGTGGTTCGGGAATACGACGAAGCAATTGCTTTTTACACGCAAAAACTGGGGTTTACACTACTCGAGGATACCTACCAACCTGAACAAGATAAACGTTGGGTAGTAATTGCACCCGCTCACTCAAGTGGGGTCACTATTTTACTGGCTCGAGCTTCTACACCAGAGCAAGCTGCATTTATTGGTAACCAAGCTGGTGGACGGGTTTTCTTGTTTCTCGGTACCGATGATTTCTGGCGCGATTACCGTGCTATGCAAACCAAAGGTGTGGAATTTACTCGGGAACCAAAAACGCTTGAGTATGGCACAGTGGCTGTGTTTAAGGATTTATATGGCAATTTATGGGATTTAATTGAGTATGCGCCTGAGCATCCAATGCGTTTGCGGTGAGTCAAGACAAAGTGTTACGCAAAGACATCAAATTCCTCGAGGATGGTTTCGAGTTCTTTGCGTCTCGAGGTGTCGCAGCGTTGGGCTGTGCCAATCACCAGTAAATGCGCTAGGCTCGACATTAACCCAGAAGCTCCGTATTGTTGAATGGCTTGGGTTGGTACGCGAATCACTAAGTTTGCATGGGGTAGTAACGGTGCTGTGCCATTATCGGTAATCAGAATTAGGGTTGCGCCTCGAGCTTTTAA
>JAAFIG010000009.1 GCA_013298595.1 Deinococcales bacterium
CTCGGATCAGCGGCGGCTGCGGTGAATGTGATCGCAGCGGTGAGGGTGGTTTTGCCGTGGTCAACATGTCCGATGGTTCCGACGTTGACGTGCGGTTTTGTGCGTTCAAACGTAGCTTTAGCCATAATAAATCCTCCAAACAACTTCTATTTATTCCAAACGAATAGACCCACTCGAGGCGGGCATTGCTTTCTTGACTAACAAATGGAGCTCGCGGTCGGGATTGAACCGACGACCTCCCCCTTACCAAGGGGGTGCTCTACCACTGAGCTACGCGAGCAAACTCCAAGTCCGAAAAAAACACACTCTCTCGAGTGCCGCGTGAATATAGCACCAAGGGCGCGGGTTGTCAAAGGGCGAAAACAGAAATACTAAAAAAAGCCATACAGACTTAAAATTTCAAAACCTGTAAAAGCTGGGCTGCGACGCTAATTGCAATAATTTCAGGGGCTTTACCTTGAATCCCAGCTACGCCAATTGGCGTGGTCACTCGAGCAAAATCGGTGCTGTTAAAACCACGTTTTTCTAAGGCTTGCTGAAAATTCTGCCATTTAATACTTGAGCCAATTAAGCCAATAAAGCTGGTGTCTGAGCGGTTCAAGGCAACCTCGAGAATGCTGATGTCTTGGCTGTGATCGTGGGTCATGATCAGCACAGTAGCTTCTGGGCGTAACTCGAGGAAAACAAATTCTGGACTTGGATTTTGATAGTGAAAAACCCGACGAATCGCTTGGCTCGAGCAATCTTTGAATCGTGTAGAGGTGAGCATTTCGGCTCTGGTGTCATATAATAAAAGTTCGATTTCGAGGTTAGAAAGAATTTTTGCCAAGGCAAACCCAACGTGTCCAACACCAAAAATAGCCACTTGGGGTCTGGGTTTAACAAATGGCTCGAGTAAAATAGTCACTTCGCCTCCGCAGCATTGCATACCAAATTCACCAGCTTGTTGTCCTAAGTTAACGACCATAGAGATTGGTTCTGTCAGGGCTTGCTCGAGTATCAACATAGCTTTTTGTACCACTGCTGCTTCAAGATTGCCCCCACCAACACTACCAACAGACTTTTCTTTGGCAATCAGCATTTTGGCACCAGCGGCTCGAGGTGCATGTCCACGCACTACACTGATTGTGACTAGCACACAAGCTTCGCCACGTTGCAAACAATCCTCGAGTGCTTCTAACCAAAGCATAGTTTAATCTACACTATGCACTTGCTTCGGGTTTGTTTATTTATCCTGCTTTTTTCTTCGTTGGCATCGGCACAACAATTTGCTTTTGGTGGCAGTCTCAGTGGCACAGGTACCTTTGGCAGCGGCATTTTTAATACGGGCTTACTGGGTACTTTTGGCGTAGCGGCTCGAGCCGAATGGTTGAATTCTTTTGCCCCCAATTTCTCGGTGCGGGTTGACCTTGGCACTCGAGGTTTAGAAACAGGTATTGGTTGGCGATTAGACTTGAGTCTAGTGGTCAATTTCACCATCAATATTGGTTTTACGTTGCTTGAATGGCAAAACACAGGTTTATACGGCAGGTTTGGTTTTGAGTATCAATTCTCGAGTTTTGCTATTGCCATTGAATATGGTTGGCTTAGCCCGTTCAGTGGCACACCCAATATTCGCTCGAGTTTGATTCTGAGTTTTTTATGGTTTCGTTAACGTAAAACTCTCATCGCAAAAACTTATCGTGTAAGCCGTGGCAAAAAAAGCGAAACGTTCATCCGACCCATTTCAAAGCGCACCTATGGCAAGACCAGATTGGTTGATTGGCATTGGACAAGGTGCATTTACGGGTGTTTGGTTAGCTGTGCTGGCTGCCCTGATCAATTCTGACCTCGAGTGGTACTGGGCAATTGGTATATTCCTGCTTGCCACACTTTTGGGTGCCTTCAAAATCTCAAGAATGCTGCTGCGTATTGGCTCGAGTATCCTGACAGGCATTGTTGCTGTCCTGATTTTAACCCCTGCCTTACAACCGCTCGAGAAGTACTTGGATGTCACCGAATTACCAAGCCAAGCCGATGTGATTGTGCCACTTGGTGGTGGCTATTATTGCGGTACCAGCGAACTCGAGGCGGCTTCTTTAGGGCGCATCACTCGAGGTTTAGAACTCTGGCGGCAAGGTTACGCTAAAACCATGACAATTACCGATGCACATGGTTTAGCTCAGAATTGTGGCAGTATCGAAGATGCTGCTAAGGATACGATTCAAAAACTTTATCCCAATAATGCTCCAGATATTGTTGTGCTCAAAAACATGAAAACCACTCGCACCGAAGCCGAAGCGGTTGCTAAAGAAGCCAAAACTCGAGGTTGGAAAAAAATATTGGTTGTGACCAGCCCCACACACTCAAAACGAGCCAAAGCCACATTCACCCAGCTAGGCTTAAATACTTTTGTGGTTGCCAGTTCCGAACCACGTTTTGACTCGAGTTTACACACCCCATTTGATCGGCTGATGGCAATGCGTGCCATCGCCAGAGAGCTGGCAGGGTTACTAAAATACACACTTTTTGGTTGGTTTTAAGAACTGCTGTACTTTTTTCGACAAACAACTCATACCAACAAAATTCCTTCATGACTCAAAACCAGTGTCATACGGAATTAACTTAATCACTCTCGTTTGACCAAAAAACGGTCAAACTGTCGTTCTTGCTCACAAGACAGCACCGTCGCGCCCATGGCTGGACTGGTGGCACACAGGAGCGAAGCGGGCTGTTCGCGCTTCAAACGTTAATTCCGTGTTGTTGTTACTCCTTTTCTTGCTCACAAGACAGCACCTTCGGCTGTTCGCGCTTAGTCGGTTAATCAGTCAAAATACACGACTGATCAACACAATTCCGTATCAGAGATTTTTTTCGTGCGACGTTGATGCGACGCTTGGTTACATAAACTCCCTTTGAAGCTCGACTCCAAACAACGATCTCGAGTCTTGAAGCGGTTTAAGAAATTCTTGTTTTCAAAGGAGTTCATGTATGCGTCAAAAATTGTATTCATTGTCGGCAATCGCCTTACTTGGTATTGGTTTAGTTGCTTGCCCAGCGCCAACAGTAACTCGAGGTTCGATTAGTGGGAAAATTAGTCCTGGTCGAACAAAATCTCAGAGTATGCACATTTTTGTGGCTGGCGAAGTGATTGTGAAATTTAGAAACACTTTACAAGCCACCAGTGCATTAACCTTACAAGTCAATGGTCTGCAGTTGGCTCGAGTTCGAGCTATGGGATTAGCTAAAACATCGTTATTCAAAGCAAATGTTAATGCTGCTCAGACGCTCGAGTTGGTTCAAGAACTGGCTCAGCGTAGCGATGTTGAATTTGCCCAAACAAATCGTATTTATCAGACAACTTCGTTTACGCCTCCAAACGACGGATTGTATGTGCGCCAATGGCATTACGATGCAATGAATGTGCCTGCTGCTTGGGAAATTTCAACAGGTAATGCAAGCACTGTTGTGGCTGTTGCTGACGATGGTATGCTCTATAATGAAACCGATACCGACCCCAAAACCCATCCTGATTTTGCAGGCAAAGTGATTGGTGGTTACGACTTTATCTCGAGTGCCACAGCCGCCGAAGATGGTGATGGACGCGATGCAAACCCCTATGATAATCGAATTGGGTTACATGGCACACATGTTGGTGGAACAATTGCAGCAGCTACCAACAATGCTGTTTTTGGTGCTGGCATAGATTGGAATGCAAAGTTACTAAACATTCGTGTGCTTGGTAAAGGTGGCGGTAGCGAAGCTGATATTCTTGACGGCATTTTATGGGCAAGTGGCGAAGCAGTCGCTGGTATACCCAATAATGCCCATCCTGCAAAGATCATTAATATGAGCTTAGGTGGCGATGGTGCTTGTAGTGCAGCCGAACAAAATGTTTTTAATACCCTCGCTGCCAAGGGCACAATTGTTGTGGTAGCAGCTGGCAACGAAAACGAAAATGTGGGTAAACCCAAAGCCCCAGCCAATTGCCAAAAAGTGATTACAGTGGGTGCAACCGATCCCAATAACCGTCGTGCAACGTACTCGAACTTTGGACCTCGAGTTGACATCATGGCACCGGGTGGTGAAACCAATGTTTCACTGACTCGAGGTGGCGAAACCATTGCGGGTGGTGTATTTAGCAATTATGCCAGTAAAGCTGGTACTGAATTTCGACTCAGTGGTATAGAAGGCACCAGTATGGCAACGCCACATATTGCTGGGTTACTTTCGTTAATGGTTGGTATCAACCCGAACTTAACAGTTACCAGTGCTCTGCAATTCTTGAAGGACAATGCCACACCATTAGCCACAGGAGCTTGTACTAGCAGCAATACCGTGGTCACAGATACAGATTGTGGTGCTGGACTTGCCAATGCTGCTAAAACCCTAAAAGCTGTTAAAGATGCTTTAGGTGGAACAACTACCCCCGAGCCACCCGCTGCTCCTGTTCCGCCAGCCACCCAAGAAGCCAAGAATTATGTGGTTGCTAATAACCTCAGTAATCCGAGTGAATCCAAAAAAGTGGAAATCAAACTTGGTAATAGCGAAGTGACGTATAAGATTACTGATTTAGCGCCAGGTAATTACAAACTTGTTGCATTCCAAGATTTAGATGGTGATGCCACACCAGATCCAACCGAGCCTACAGTAGAACGTAATGATAGCGTGACTGCTGGGTCAGATACCACCGAAGATATCGAAATGGAACCTGATAATTAGGCATTGGGCTATGAACTGTGAGCTATTGCTCTACCAAATATTCTCGAGAACATTCAAAAATGCTTTCCATAGCAAATGATCTTTCACTACAATAATGCTTTGCTATTTGCATAAAAACCACGGGTTCTCTATCCCTCGAGAGTTCGTGGTTTTTTAGGTACTTAACAATAGTAGACTTTTTGCATAAATGCCATCCCTTGAAAACAGGGCGATGACAAGCATCGCCCCACAAAAACCTGATTTTTGTGGGGCTTTCCCTACGTATTTACTTTGCTAAAAATAAATAATTCAGACATAGACAAGAGGTTTATTTTTACTTGGTAACCTCGAGAATAAATTGCACAATTTCTTGGCAAATTGTGTCTCTCTCGGCATCCCAAAAAACTTCGTGATTACAATTTTGCAACCAACCAATTCGTTTTTGCTGACTACCAATTCGCTCGAGGGCAAGATCGGCTGCACTTGGTGGGATAACTGTGTCTTTGAGTGAATGTAAAATCAGCGTTGGCGCTTTAATGCGTGATAACACTTGTGGAGTTGCTTTAGCAAATTTGGAAAGTTGATCAAAAGCTGCTGTGGGAAATACCTGATAGGTAATGTTTTCCGCTTCAGCTTGGGCACGTAATGCAGGGTCCAGGATGGCGCTACCATCTCCTTTCCAATCTTTAATGATCCCTTTGAGCATACCGACCAGTGGCGAGAGCGGATTAGCAAATTTAAACGCAGGGGCAACCAAAACCAAAGCGGCTACTTCGTGCTGAGCAGCAATTTGAGAGGCGACCAAAGCGCCCATGCTATGCCCAACCACTGCCACTTTTTCGCAAGTTTGTTTTAAGCGCATAAAAGCAGCTGTGCCATCTGTCACCCAATCTTGGTATTGGACACCGCGTAAATCTGTCCAGACCGTGCCATGCCCTCGCAGTACAGGAATTTCAAAAGGCAAACCTGCTTGCTCGAGAAAAGGTGCAATATAATTCACCGTTTTAGGTTGGGCAGTGAACCCATGACAGACCAATACACCAAGTTTATTCATTTGTCTCATTGTACTGTATTCGGTTTCGGGGCGTGGGTTGCATTCCGCAACGAATGTGGGTTGCATTCCGCAACGAATGTGGGTTGCATTCCGCAACGAATGTGGGTTAGATGCCTTCACCAAAGTAGGTTAGGCTTAACCCCATGAAGCTCGATCCAAAAATCCGTGCCACATACGACCAAACCTTTATGGAATTACTGGCAGTTGTTCGTGTCGGTGTGCTAGACGCAAAGCCACCTGCTTTTGCTGCCTCGAGCATGGTGGCTAAAATGTTTTTTCAAGAAGCCCAAAAAAGTGTACTCCAAGATTTAGCCCAACTAACAGCCAGTTGGAATAACTCGGAAATTCATCTGCCCACGGTTGAAAAAGCCATGAAAACCCTGACCGATATGGAATTACTCGAGGCTCGAGATCGTTTAGCTAAACTCAAAGAACTTGGTGTTTAATTCTTTAATTAACCACAGTTGGAGGGCGTGGCGAACGCAATTTTGGCAGTAATTCTGTAGCAGGAATTGGTTTAGAAAAATAATAGCCTTGTGCTCGATCAACGTTTAAGCCTTTAATCGCATCAAATTGGGTTTTGGTTTCAACACCTTCAGCCACAACTTCCATCCCAAGATGCTTAGCCAAGGTTACAATCAGTTGCACCAAAGACCAACCAGAATCATTGGCTTCTAAATGCGAAACAAAACTGCGATCCACTTTTAAGCAATTGAGTGGTAATTTTTGCAAATACGCTAAGCTCGAGTAACCCGTACCAAAATCATCTATCGCTGTTTGAATCCCTTTAGCCCGAAGGCGTTGTAAACGTTCAACTGCCACATCAGTATCGTGCATTAAAGCACTTTCGGTAATCTCGAGTTCGAGGTAACGCGGATCAAATTGGGTTTGCTCGAGAATTTTTGAGACAGTATTAGAAAAATCTGGTTTCATCAGTTGTTGTACATCAATATTCACTGCTAGTGAAACATTGATTCCTTCTTTGCGCCATGAGCCAATATCAAGACAAGCTTGGCGTAAAATCCATTCGCCCATAGGTACAATCAGACCAGAATCCAAAGCCGTTGGTAAGAAACGACCTGGTGGCAACACACCTTCTCGAGGGTGCTGCCAATATAATAACGCTTCCACAAAAACCACTTGTCCGCGAGCATTGACTTGTGGCTGGTAGCGAATAACAAATTCGTTACGCTCGAGCGCCCGACGCAATGCCACCTCGGTTTCAATGCGTTCTTTGGCAGCGGCATTCATGCTTGGGTCAAAGCGACGATAAGCACTTTTACCACTGCGTTTAATGGTGTTCATGGCGGTGTCGGCGTTACGTAACAAAATATTGGCTGTTTGACCATCATCTGGATAAACTGCTGCGCCAATACTGGCAGATAAAAACAGTTCCACACCACGTAAAGATAAGGGATGCGACAATGCCGAAAGCATCTCAGTTGCCAGCGTTTCAGCTTCTAAAGGATGCTCGAGATGATTGACCAACAACGTAAATTCATCGCCACCAGGGCGGGCTAAAATATCTTTGGAAGGCAGAATGGTTTTCCAACGGGCTGCCACTGTTTTCAGGATATCATCGCCAACTTCGTGCCCAAGTGTATCGTTGACACGGCGAAAACCATCTAAATCAATTTGTAAAACAGCTAATTTGGAACCTCGCTGAGCAGCCGTTAAAAGCGCCTGCTCGAGATGACGTTCAACACCGAAACGATTGGGTAAATTGGTTAAACTATCGCGGCTGGCTTGTTCGTCGAGACGTTCGATTAAAGTGCTGCGTTCAATGACCAAGGTCGCTAAACGTGCTACGTTCTCAAAACGATCCAATTCCGAAGGTAACGGCGCAGTGGGTTGCGAAAACAATAACTCGAGTGCCGCAATCACTTTACCACTGGCATCCACCACAGGCACAGCCCATGAGCTTGCCACACCACTCATTAGCATTGCCCGATCCATACTCGACCAACGCGGATCATCTTGAACATTTTCAACCACAGCTGGTAAACCCTCAAGCATACTGTACGCCGCTGTACCATGCCCTAAAGCAATAGGGGCACCATCCAGTAAAGACCGCACCAATGGTCGCCAATTGGGGGCTACTTGCAATGCCACTCGTTCACCACGACGCATAAAAACCCCAGCACTTGACCCAGGGAATAATTGCTCGAGTAGGGCTGTCAGGATTTGCAATGTCTCGTTTAGATCGCCATCTTGTAAAGCCAATTCAAGAATTTTATTACGGTACGCCTCGAGTAATTCGTTGCGTTTACGTTCGGTGATATCACGCCGCCAAGAAACCCGATGGGTAATTCTTTGTTGTTCGTTTCGCATTGGCACAATCGAAAGTTGCACCCATAACGGCGAACCATCTTTGCGATACTCCACAGTTTCGATTTCTGCCGAAAAACCTTGTAACAATGTTTGTTTGGCTGCTTTAAACGCCTCAACATCGGACAAGGCACCACGCAACATACTTGGGCTTTGCCCGATTACCTCACCAACAGTGTACCCAGTTGTGCGGGTAAAAGCCTGATTAACAAAAACAATCCGTGCTGAAGAATCCTCGCCATCATCAGACTCGAGTACTTCGCTAATTAAAACACTTTCATCAGCACCTAAAACAGCCGATTCAAACAATCGTAAGCGCTCATCAAATTCTGAAAGTGTCGCCACAGCCGCAGCTCGAGCTTCGGTTTGCTGCATAAATTGCCGCCGCAAAAAACCATTCTCGAGCGCCGTTGCACATAAATCTGCGAGGCGTTGAGCATACGTGGACTGGGCTTCTAAGAATTGAACAGATTTACCGTACATTAAGAGTAAAACCCCTGCCACCGTACCTGACAAACGGATAGGTAAACCTACCAGCACTGAAATACCTTGCTGCATGGTACGTTCCGACCAATTAAAATAATCCGAAACAACCAAGGCTTCACCATCTGCCCAGACTTTTCCAGCCACATCTTTACCCTGCACGAAACTAGTTTCGGAGAGTAATCCTAAGCCACGACCTGTAACGCGGTTCAGATGAACACCTGTGACAACGTATAATGCCACTCCATCAGCTAATAAAGCACTGCTACACAAGTCCATTAGTGTTTCTAAAGAAGTCCGATCTGCGGACAAAGACGATGAAACCGACATTCGGACTGTATTATGCCCGAAATCAGCCAGTCATGTTGGTCATTTCCGTACTGACAATCTTTGTCTACTATTGAAAAGCAAAGTATCTAAAGTATTTCTAAGCAAAGAAAGTAAAGTCAACCTCTTTGACGAATAAAAATAACCACCTAAAAACCTAAGCCAAGTACAACAGCACTTGTTCAAGACCAAAAAACTCGGTACACTTCCTGCGCTACGTGCCAATTGGCACTCGAGAGGAACATCATGCCTGTGTACATGTATCAAGGTTTAGAAACTGGTGAAACATTTTCTATAGAACAACGTATTAGCGAAGCTGCCTTAACCCACAACCCTGCCAATGGCGAACCCGTTAAACGCATCATTGGTAAACCAGCTATTTCTTTCAAAGGAACTGGCTTTTATGCCAACGATTCCAAAAGCAACTCGAGTAGCAAAAGCAGCAAAGCTGAAACTTCGAGTAACCCAACCACCGAAAGTACCAGTTCGGAAAGCAAATCCGAAAGTAAACCCGAAGTCAGCAAACCCGCCGAAACTACTGCTACTGCCGCCCCAGCCGTTAAGAAAGACTAAATGCAACTGGCGACAGGAGTTCACATTGGCTCGAGTATCGGCTACAAAGCCCTTAGCAGCCTCGAGTTCTATATTTTGGTTGGTGTGACAGGGGTTGGCAAAACCACCACCTTAAACGCCTTAGCAGCCCTTGGTGTGCAATTCTCGAGCTTACCTGATCGCCGCGAAATCACCGATGCGATTATTTTTGCAGGTAAAAAAATTACTGACCGCGCCGAGCGTTTTGCTCGAACAGCTGCATTTCGGAGCAATTACCCTGGTGGTATGGCACAAGCCCTCGAGCAAATTTATCTTCAATTACCCGAACCGATTTTATTTGATGGTTTACGCGGCAAAAACGAAGTCCAACATGCGGCAAAAGCCTTTCCAAAAGCCAGATTTATTGCCTTAGATGCACCAGATATAACCAGAGTGCAACGCTTACTGGGACGCAACGACGCATTTGATACGATTAGCAGTGCAACAAAAAACAATCTGCGCGACATCCAAGGTATCGAAGCGATTTTCTCGAGCCAAGAAATTCTGCAACTCGAGCAATGGAATATCAACCCAGCAGAGCTTGAAGCAAAACTGAATATTGTTATTGCCGAACGGCAAAATTACGATCCTAAAGCCGCCAATGCCTTTCTGGCAACCCTCGAGCCTCGACGTTCCTTGTACCTCGAGACCAGCAGTGCTCGTGCCGAAACAATTGCTGAAAAGATTCGTACTTGGATGTTTGCATGAAAATCCAAGCCATTGAGGTGGTTGCTTATCGTCTCAAATTGTTAGGTGCACTCACTTGGGGGCAACATGGCAAACTCGAGTATGCCGAACATGCCCTAATACAAGTCCACCTCGAGAATGGCATGATAGGTACAGCCGAAGCCACACCACGCCCCACCATTTACGGCGAAACCATTGGCAGCATCCAAGCCATTCTTAAACACCTCGAGCCACGCTTAACGCAACTCAAGATTACCGATAGCGCAACCATCAGCAACGTTCTTGCCAGCGTACCCAACAACAATTGCGCCAAAGGTGCACTTGATATGGCAATCTGGGAGGCCAAAGCTCAACTCGAGCAGACCAGCGTCCACGCACTGATTGGTGGCACGAAAACACACCTCGAGACCAGTTTTATACTCGGTATTGCTGATCAAAACACCATGCTTGAAGAAGCCAAACGGGTTGTTGCCGCAGGTGTACGGGTTTTGAAAGTCAAAGTCGGACGTAACACAACCCACGACCTCGAGACCATTTTGGCATTGCGTCACGAATTTGGCGAAACCGTGAAATTATACGCCGATAGCAACGAAACCCTCAGTGCCCAAACTGCCGCTCATGCCCTCGAGCAAATGCAAAAAGCAGGCTTGTTATACGTCGAAGAACCATTACCAGTAAGACAAATTAAAGCTCGAGCACAACTGAAAAAAGACAATATTCTACCAATCATTGCCGATGATTCTTGTTTCACCCCAGCCGATTTACGCCGCGAACTCGAATTTGATACTTTTGACATTCTCAACATCAAAAGTGCTCGCAACGGTTTCACCGACAGCCTCGAGATGATACAACTTGCCAACAGTGCAGGCAAACAAATCATGATTGGATCACAAGCCAGCAGCACCCTTGGCACAATCCATGCTGCCATCCTTGCCAGCCGACCCGAAATCACCCATCCCAACGAACTGAGTTTCCCACTGAAACTCGAGACTGATATTACAACCCGCACCGCTGCACTCGAGAATGGTTTTTATGATCTACAAAATGCACTCGAGATTCGGATAGACCAAGAAAAACTTGCAACTGCAAAAATTTAAAAGGGACGAGGCAAGCCTCATCCCTACAGCATCATGAATTTTACATTTATCTCGAGGCAAACACACCAATGGTGCTGACCAGATTGGTAACTAAACTTGGCAATACACCAAGCAAAACAACACCAATTGCACAAACAACCATCACAGCTCGAGACATCCCACTGGATAAATCAGGCAAAGCAAAACCTTTGGCTTCGGTAAACCACATTAAAGCCACTGGACGCAAGTAATAATACAGACTGACCGCACTGGTCAGGGCTGCGAGAATCACTAAACCATAAAAACCCGATTGTGCTGCACCAGCAAAAATCATGTACTTACCCATAAAACCAGCCAGTGGTGGCACACCAGCCAAAGCAATTAAAAATAATGCCAGCATGGCAGCCAGAAACGGATTTCTCGAGCCAAGCCCAGCCAAACTATCCACTTTGATACCATCATCGGATGGTGAAATACTATTGAGCACAGCAAACGCACCCGCATTCATCAGTGCATACGCTGCTAAGTAAAACAACGCAGCAGGATAGGCTTGGGCTGGACTCGAAAGCACAGCTAAACCGATATACCCAGCATGGGCAATACTCGAGTAAGCCAGCATTCGCTTAAAATTGGTTTGCCGCAACGCCGCTAAATTACCAATCATCAGGGTTAAGGCAATTAGAAACTGGGCTGGGGTTTGCCAACCACCAACACTCGGTAATGCCTCACCAAAGATTTTCAGCATCCCCGCAAAAGCAGCGGCTTTAACACCAACACTCATGTACTGTGTAACCGCAATTGGCGCACCTGAATAGACATCAGGAGTCCACTGATGAAACGGTGCAAATGCCACCTTAAAACCAAAACCAATCAGAATAAAAAGCGCCCCAACAGCCACAATTGGCGCATTCGCAGGAGCTACTGCCAAGGCAGCACGAATACCCTCGAGTGCAAAAGAACCTGTACCACCAAAGACCAAAGCAATACCAAAAATCAGAATGGCACTAGCAAAAGAACCCAAGAGGAAATACTTCATACCTGCCTCTTCGGATTGCTGACGCGCTTGGAAGGCAGTCAAAATATACACACCAAGGCTCATTACTTCAAAACCAATGAGCATCACAATCAAATCTCGAGCATGAACCAGTAACATCGTGCCACAAATGGCATAAAGCATTACGGCAAAAAATTCGGCAGGAAAAGAACCCGAACGGACAATACCATCGGCACTCGAGGCAATGGCAGCAATACCCGCCAAAATCAGAATGACACTAAATGCTAAAGCAAAATTATCTGCCACATAAGACCCACCAAAACTCGAGAGGCGTTGATTCCACAAGGCAACCGTCCAACCAAGTGCCACCACCAGCCCCATGCTACAAAGCCCAGCAATACCACGCCGAGTTGTGTAAAACGGTAAAACCGTTGCAAAAACAGCTGTCAGCAAAACCACCAGCACAGGCATCAAAGACAACACATTCACATCAGGCGGGGTCATTTCTTTGCCTCCAATACAATTCCGTACAACTGTGCCACCACTGGTTTGACCAACTCGAGGGCAGGGGCACTATAAACACCAAATAACACCACCAGTGCAACAATCGGCACAAGCACCGTCCATTCGCGTCTCGAGAGATCAGCCACAGAATGCGTGGCTTCTTCGTACCAAGTTTTCTGATACGCCGTTAACGCAAATGCAGCACTGGCAATGACGGTGGTTACGGCAATTGCAGCAATCCACGGATTGGCTTGATACGCACCCAATAAAATACTGTACTCACCAATAAACCCAGCCAAACCGGGCACACCAATACTGGCAAACCAAAGCAGCAATGCCACACCTGCAAACGCAGGTGCACTAGCAGCTAAACCACGCACACGACCAATCTCGAGTGCCCGATCCAAAGCTTTTTCCTTGGATTCGTCACCACCCTCGAGCACAATAAAGCGCCGCTCGAGCATACCAACCACAAGGAACAACGCACTTGAGTAAATACCTTGGAAAGCCAGCAGTAAGATCGCACCACTTGAACCCGCAGGATGCAAACTAAAAACACCAAGCGCAACTAAACCCATGTGCGAAATACCCGAGTAAGCCAGCAAGCGTTTGAAATCGGTTTGGGCAAAAGCAATCCAAGCACCATAAATCGCAGTGAATGCCGCCAGCAGCATCCAAATCCATTGGTAATTATTAGCAACATCAGGAAAAAGTGGTAAAGCAAACCGAAACAAGCCATAACCACCAACTTTGTATAAGGTACCCATCAAATCCGCTACACCACTTGGATGATTCTGACCATGAAATTCAGGTAACCAAGCGTGCATTGGAAATAACGGGGTTTTAACCGCAAAAGCCACCAAGAAACCCAGAAATAACCAAACTTGTTGCCACTCAGGAATTTGACGCACACCACGCAACAAATCCTCGAGTAAAAAAGTTGGTGAACCTGATAACAACTTCGTACCAATAATACTGACTAGCATCAGTAAACCACCAAAAACGGTGTACAACGCCATTGTGGTTAAAGCCTGCACTCGAGCTGCACGCCCATAACGCCCCAGCAAAAACAAACTAGGAATTAAGGTGCCCTCGAAAAAAACATAAAACAAAATCAAATCTCGAGCTGCAAAAATTCCCAGAATACCTGTTTCCATCGCCAAAGCCAGCGGGTAAAACGCACTGAGCTTGCCATCATCTCGAGATGTTAAGTAATACAAACCAATTGGCACCATGAGCGCAGTGACTAATGATAAAAGTAACGAAACACCATCGGTACTGACAGCATACTTCACACCAAGACCAGGCAACCAATCTATGACTGTTGAAAATTTATCAAAAGCAATACCACTTAACCAGATGTACACACCAATGGCTAAATTCGCAATACCCGCAAAAACCGCGAATTTACCTCGAGCTGCTTTAGGCACAGCTAATGAAAGCAATGCAGCCACCAGTGGCAAGAAAATAAACGCATTCAAAACCCAATTCATGCCAAGCCCCTATTCCCCAACTGTAACGGTGAGCGAACCTGACCGTCAGCGACCACGCATGTAAGTGTTGCCGTTACCACCCAAATCATGCGAACCCCCGCACAATTAAAAAAGCAATTAACGCAACAGTACCAATCAGCACTGAAACACCATAGCCTCGAGCAAACCCACTCTGCCAAAACGATAAACTCGAGCCAGCTTCACTGACTTGCTCACCAAGCAGTTGCGCGCCACCTTGCACCCCGCTTTTATCCACAATGCCAAAGAAAACTGCTGCAACTCGAGACGGATTACCAAGCACGAAATCATAAACTTTATCAAGGAATAACGCATTTCTCGAGGCTGTACCAAAACCATTTGGCACTTCTGCCATAATTCGTGCTCCATCGCGCCTATAAAAGTAATTAGCAATAAAATACCCTGCAATAACAGCAATGATGCTACAAATTAACGGGATAAATTCAACAATGCCCTTTAATTCAGTCATACCTTTAGCATTCGCAGAGACTTTCTCGAGAAAAGGTTCAATCAGGTTCGCATTCTTACCAAGAAAGTGTGGTAACCCAATCCAGCCACCAATCACACTGAGTACAGCTAATATCATCAGTGGCAAAGTCATAACAGCACCTGATTCATGTGGATGTGCATTACCACGGTACTCGCCGCTAAAAACAAGCACATACCAACGCCACATGTAAGCCGCTGTCATTGTGGCAACAATCACCATCACAGCAAACAAAAGAATATTGATCGAACCAACAGCATCTTTGCTACCATCAAAAAAAGGTGATTTTAAGGCACTCTCGAGAATCGCATCTTTAGAAAAGAAACCCGATAACAAAGGCACACCCATAATCGCCAATGTACCAATCAATGAAACAGCGTGTGTGGTTGGCAGTGCACCCCGTAAGCCCCCCATTTTACGAACATCTTGCTCCCCTTCGAGCGCATGAATCACACTACCACTCGAGAGAAAAAGCAGTGCTTTAAAAAAAGCATGGGTTAAAACATGAAAAATACCAACCCAGTACGCCCCGCAACCTACCGCCACAAACATAAAACCAAGTTGGGAAACGGTGCTGTATGCCAAAATTTTCTTAATATCAGTTTGGGCAATAGCACTGACCGCGCCATACACTGCTGTTAATGCACCAACCCAAGCTACCCAACTCGAGGCAACAGGAGCATGGGCAAATAACTCGGAATTACGAGCCACCAAGTACACACCTGCTGTGACCATTGTCGCAGCATGAATAAGTGCTGAAACAGGTGTTGGACCCGCCATCGCATCGGGCAGCCAAGTAGACAATGGCAATTGAGCACTTTTACCAGCCGCACCAAGCAACAAGAAAATACAAGCCAACTCGAGACCAGGTGCTCCAAATGCCACAACATTCTTGGTAACTTGACCAACCAAAGGCACATTGATACTGCCAAACGATTCTCTAAGTTCATGCAAATTCAGTGTGCCAAATTCTTTAAACAACAAGAACATACCAAGCATTAAAAACGCATCGCCCACCCTATTGACAATGAAAGCTTTACGCGCCGCATTGGAATTATTGAAATCCTTATACCAAAAACCAATCAACAAGAAACTGGCAACGCCCACACCTTCCCAACCAATAAATAAGATTGGTAACGAATCGGCGAGCACTAAAACCAGCATAAAAGCAATAAAGAAATTTAAGTACGCAAAGAACCTCGAGAAACCCGAGTCGCCGTGCATATAGCCAATTGCAAAAACATGAATTAAAAACCCAATCCCTGTAATAATTAATGTCATCAAGCTCGAGAGTTGGTCAAGGGCAAACCCCATATGCAAAGATTTACCTTCACCACCAATAAACGGTAGGAACTCCCAAAGTTGCACATGCCATTGCTTGCCTTCTGCTAAACCCATCGTGCCAGCAAAACCTAGCACTGCCATCACAAACGACAACAAAATCATACCGCTTGCCACATACCCCGAAGTTGGCTCAGCTAAACGCTTACCAAAAGCAATCAGCAACAACCACCCAACCAACGGCGGCACAATCATGAAGTAAAAAATAGATTCCACTTTTTATCCCTTCAAACTCGAGAGTTCATCCACATTTGTAGACACTCGTTTACGAAAAATTGCCACGATAATAGCAAGTCCAATCGCAACCTCAGCCGCAGCGAGGGTCAGAATAATAAACACCGCCGTTTGTGCCTCGAGATTCCCCCACGCTCGAGCAAATGCCACCAACACAAGGTTAGCGCTATTGAGCATCAACTCGACACACAAAAACATTTGAATCACACTACGGCGCATTAAAAAACCAACCGCGCCAATCGAAAAAAGAATACCAGCCAAAGCAATGTAATACGAAGTCTCAACCATCATGTGCTCCTAGCAAAGCCAAGCGTACCTTACCCATACAATAAATTTGGTTCATGCCACAACCTCCTCGGGAGTATGGGTAGCCCGTTCCTCGAGGGTTTCCCTGACTTGCTTGCCCTCAGGTTCGCGTTTCACCAGAGCCACCGCACCCACCACAGCAACAATCAGCAACAACGAAACCGCTTCAAATGGCAATAAGAACTTAGTAAACAATGTCTCGCCAACAGGACCTGGTGTGCCACCCTGCAAAGCCTTTGCCGCTTCCTCGAGAGGCTTAGGGGCTTTAAACAAAAAGGCTGTATACGCAATCGCCCCAGCTAACACAATGCCACCCGCAATTGCCGCAGGCGCAACCCACTCGAGCGGATCAACTTCGTCCGAAGGATACTGAGCATTGAGCAACATAATCACAAACAAAAACAACACCATAATTGCGCCTGCATACACAATCACTTGCACACTGGCAAGGAATTGCGCTTCAAGCGTCACAAAAATACAAGCTAAACTCAGCAGCGTACCCACCAAAGAAAGGGCACTATAAATAGCGTTCTTCCACAAAATCACGCCAAACGCCCCAACAATCGCCAGCAATGCCAACAACACAAACACAACCATATTCACCGTTTCACGCCCTCTTTCTGAGGCGCAATCGGTGCAAACCCAACTCGAGACGGACTCGAACGACCAGCACCATCACCAGCATCTCGAGCCACACTATGCGTACCAACACCCGAAGCGGGCAAACTCGAGATACGCGCCGAAGGATTCTTTAAAGCCTCTAGTGCCTCGGCAACCTCAGCTCGAGGCGTGATGTTATAACCAACTTTGACAGGTTTGTTTTTAGCACTTGCCTCACGGCGCTGCGGTTTCGTACCAACCACACCAACCATCATGTCTTCTTTACCATAGACAAAATCTCTGGACTTATAATCTGCCAACTCGAAATCCGTACCAAGGATAATTGCACCAGTCGGACAAGCCTCCTCGCACATGCCACAAAAAATGCAACGCAACATATTGATCTCATAAACAGAAGCGTACCTCTCCCCTGCTGAAACCGTGTTGCTCGAGGTATTCTCCGCAGCTTCGACATAAATGGCATACGCAGGACACGCAGCAGCACACAACGAACAACCAATACACTTTTCTAAACCATTAGCGTGCTTAGTCAAAATATGCCGACCACGGAAACGTGGTTGCAAACGAATAGGGCTTTCCGGATAAGACACCGTTAGCGGCTTTTGAAACAACTTACCAAGGGTCGTACCCATGCCCTTAGCGATCTCGAGAACACCCATTTAAGAACCTCCGATGGAACATACAATTGCGACTAAGTTTCAGCTCGTTTCAAAATTAATTCTTGATATTTTTCTTCAAAAGTATTTTCGTTAGACTTTAACCATTCTTTACCACTTTTTGTTAATTTATATAACTCATCTAAGCCATCTATTTTTCTTTCCAATAAGCCCTTTTCTGAGGCTTTTCGTAAATATTGATAATGCCGAGCGTTTTGAAAACCTCCATAAATTTGAGTATGAATTTGACTTATCGTTTGAAAATAATTAGTACAAACTCGCATCATATTATACAAAGCCTGACCTTCACTAATTTTATGTTTACTTATTATTCCGCGCTCTTTGCACCATCTGCCAACCGATGAATATGGTATCCCTGTTTCGCGTTCCACATCAGCTAAAGACATTCCTTCTTCCACTTTTTTAACTGCCATCTCTATTACTTCAAGACTATAGTGATTTTTACTCTTTGGCATAAATACCTCCAATCATAATTTTCAGCCAGCAGCTTTGGCTCGAGCATGGGCAAAGGACTTAGGCGCATTGTTAAAAAATGCCCTCCTACACGGGCGACCCCTACGGTTGGACACCAAATTTCGCAGTCCAACCGCAGGGGAGGGTCTCGTACCCTCCCTGACCTGCATAAGCCCAAAGCTATTTCTACCACCAATCAATTTCATGACCGTAATTCCTTTAATCCCCTGCACTAGCTCGAGCAGGAGCAGGTCGGGTTGTACTTCTCGAGGTAATAACAAAAATCAGTAATAAAGCAACCAGACTGATTGCACCCAAAATCCACGGACTACCATTTGGTAAATACCCACGGAAAGCCGCTGCGCCCAATGTATTAAGCAACGCCACTGGAAACAAGAACTTCCAACCAAATTGCATTAACTTGTCGTACCGCATCCGAGGCAAGGTCGCACGCACCCAAATAAACACAAATAAGAACAAACCAATTTTTGCATACAACCAAATAAATGGAATGTTCCCAATGTTAAAGCCAGCAATCTCGAGATTCGGTCCTTTGTACCCACCAAAAAATAAAGTACTCATGACTGCCGCTGCTGTAATCATGGCAACGTACTCTGCCATTTGAAACAACGCCCATTTAATGCTCGAGTACTCTGTTAAAAAACCTGCGACCAATTCTTGTTCTGCTTCGGGAAGATCAAAAGGTGAACGATTGGTTTCCGCAAAAGCTGATACAAAAAAAGTCATAAAGGCAACGCATTGAAAAAGAATTAACCAACCATTGGTTTCTTGCCATTTCACAATCTCGAGCAAATTCATACTACCAACCAGAATCAGTAAACCAAGCACACTTAAACCCATGCCAAGTTCGTATGAAATCACTTGTGCACTGGCACGAAGCCCACCAAGTAAAGGGTACTTACTACCGGATGCCCAACCACCCAGAAAAATGCCGTACACGCCAATGCTGGTAACACCAAGCACAAATAGCAAACCAATATCCAAATTAAACACCCAAGGGTCAGTGCCAAATAAACTGCCCGCAGGACCTGCTGGAATCGCACCAAAAGCTGTTAAGGACATTGTAATAGCAATGAGTGGTGCAATCCAGTAAACAAATTTATCTGCCAAAGTAATATTGACATCTTCCTTGAAAATACTTTTAATCGCATCCGCAAGGGGTTGCGCTAAACCAAGAGGACCAACCCGATTTGGACCTTGGCGCATTTGGAAACGCCCTAACAAGCGACGTTCGATCAGGGTCATGTAGGCGAAAGTGGTAAGCAGCCCAAGGGCTACACCAATAGCTTTTAGTAAAACAATTAAAATCTCGAGAATCATATTTTTTCCTTATGGGTTGATGTTAAATGGGTCAAGATTACTTGGGGTCACTCGGAATTTTTCTTCGCCAAAACCACGATTCACAACAATTGAAAATGAGACAGTCTTATCTATGTTTGCTAGGTCACTTGGATTCAGTTGGTCGAAATCATATCGCACACCTGGTAAGACACCCTCCACACTTGCGTTACGCAATTGTGCAAACTCTTTACCATCTTTATCTTCTAAGGAAAGATACAACGAGACTTTCTTGAAATCTGTTTCTTTCGTAAAAACAACAACATAAGCATGAGCATCTCTGATTTGTTGTTTAAATGCACCTGAAGAAAAGTATTGGTCTCGAGCAGTTGCTGTCTGCAATCCAAAACTAAAAAGTTGACAGAAAATACCAACTTTACCTGGTGTTGACATAAAATTTACAGCACCATTAACTGATGCAAAAGGCTTCTGACCTATGTAACTTCCTGGGGGTTGAGTAATAGCAGCTGTGCAACCTTTTTGTGCTGCACTTTCTGATGCTACAAAAACCACTCGTGACCATGATTCATTACCAACGGATGTAGGAGCACAACTGACGAAAATTGCCAAAAAGATCAAACCAAAAATTCTTTTCATCAGTCATCGCCTCCGACCATGACTGCAATTTTGACACTCGAGAGCGCTCCTGGCAAATCGGTATTTAATGCAGGTATTGTTGGGGCACTTACTGCTTCATCAATACGAACTGTTACAGCTCGAGCTTTCCCACCAACTTCTAACTCGAGGTTAAATCCGTCATGGATACCGAGTTTTTGGGCATCACTCGAGTTAACTGTTAAGTAATCTGCGCCGACACTTTCGCGGATGCGGTTACTCGAAAGCATATTTTCTGTCCACATACGCGGCACAAGCAATACTGTTTCGCCAGTGGTTGAGCGCACAATTGGGGCTGACCTGCTCGAGACTGGTTTGGTTGGGAATGCACCTTCAACAGGGATTTTATCCATCTCGAGTCCGAATTTATCTTGCAAAATTCTTTGAGCACTGCGCGTACCACGAATCTCGAGTTTGGCATTCATCGCATCAGAAATAACTTGTAATGCCCCAATCACATCCACACTTTGTCCACCATCTACGGCAGCTCCAGTTAACGGCAGTAATCGCCCCTCGAGATTCATGGTGGTGCCTCGTTTCTCGTAAGCGGTACTGGCTGGAATAATCACATCCGCCTCGAGTGCAGCGCCTGTTAATGTATGGGTATGAATCACTAATAACTCGAGGGATTTAGGGCGTTTACTGAGCATTGAACCCGAAACAAATAAACCCTTTAAGCCATCCCATTGCCCGAAGCTACGCCCGTTCTTGGCTGGAACAAGCTCGAGTGTCTCGAGTCCAGCACCATTTGCCCCCGCAGGAATTGGCATAATTTTGCCGCCAAGTTTCTTCGCTGCTGCCAGCACTTTTTCGGCATCGGTGGCGAGGGCAAAACTACCCAGCACAATCACAGGATTTTTAGCCGCCGCCAAGAGTTTACCAGCGGCATTAGCTTGAGCATTACTCGAGTCCGTACCAGATTTGGCTTGGTTTATCTGAGCTAACAACTCGAGTTCAGAACCCACAGCGTACAAACTCGAGATTCCCGCGTGGCTCATTTGTTGCACTGGAATTGGCGCAAAAACCGCAAGTTTAGAGCGCTTTCTATCCATGCGTTCTTTTAAGCGCAAATCTGCCAACGGTGCGCCATGATTAAACTGGGCATCGGAACTGATTACACCTTTCAAGGATTCTTCGATACGCAAATAAGCTGTGCCACTTTCCTCGTATAAATCTGCACCAATCACAATAATCGCGTCAGCTTTGGCTAAATCGGTAAAGGTTGCCCTGCTCACACCACCTAAACCACTGTTGTAACGCGGGAAGTGATCCACATTAATGGTGGCAATGGTCTTGGCAAACGACTCGAGAGCCACTCCTTCCTCGAGCGTGATATCTGCGCTGGTGTACAAGCCCAAACTCTTTGGCTCGAGATTCGCTTTTCTAATGGCTTCGACTGCCTCATCGAAGGTTGCTACCTCGAGCTTGCCATTGCGTCGCACCATCGGGCTACGTACTCGAGCATCGGCATCCACCCATTCATGCCCGAAACGCTGCGCGTCGGAAATCCAAATTTCGTTGACTTCTTTGTTATGTGCAGCCCGAATACGTTCAATTCGCCCAGTACGAGCATCCACCCAAATACTCGAGCCATCAGCATTAGACATATCCGTGGTTTGAGCGCGATCGTACTCCCAGTTGCGCCCACGGAATCTCGAGACATTATCGAGCAGCGCACCAACAGGACAGAGATCGTTGATATTGCCCGAGAAATTACCCAGTTTTGCACCAGCTAAATCCTCGGATTGATACGAATCGATAAAAGTATGCCCGCCACGTTCGATGAAATCCAAAACTTCCTCACCAGGAATTTCCTCGAAGTAACGCACACAACGTTTACAGTGAATGCAACGTTCTTTATCCAGCACAATAAAATCGGATAGTGCATGGTGCTTATCGGCATGACGGCGCGTAAATTCAAAACGGGCTTCACCGTAACCATACTCGTAAGCTCTGTCTTGGAGTTCGCAGGCACCACCCTTATCACAAGTTGGGCAATCAAGCGGATGATTAATCAGCGTAAATTCCATCATGCCAGCTTGGGCTTTGACAGCAGCGTCCGTCGTTGTTTTAATCACCATGCCTTCAGAAACCGCGAGGGTACAACTTGCTACTGTGCCAGGAAAATAAAATAACTTAGGCAATCCAGTGGATTCCTCGAGAATCCAAGAACCATCAGGGTTTTTACGTGGCGAACCAGCTTCGACCAAGCACATTCGACACGCACCAATAGGTGAAAGGTACTCATTCGAGCAGAAATAAGGCACATCGAAACCCGCATGGAAAACCGCATCCAAAGCAGATGAGCCATTGGCGACTTCGATTTCACGATCATTGACGATTACTTTTGGCATATTATTTTCCTATCACGGGTTCAATACCCATTTACAGAAGTAAAATTATTTGTTGAAGAATTTCCCATCACTGTTGACTTGAATTCACCATCATTTAAAACTTCCATTTTACAAGAACCACCGTTTTTAACAACATCAGGTATTCTTTTCCAAGTAATATCTGATTTTCTTCCTTCTATAAACAATTCTGGTTTTTCCAAAAGACACTTTGTAGAAATTTCTCTTGCTATTTCTTGTCTAAGATCTTTATATGACAATCTAGTTTTATCCACTTCAAATATTTCAACTGCATTCGCAGCACTATACAAAGTTCTAGCGAACACTTTAATCTCACGTTTTTGTTCATCTAAGGTATCATTTGCACTTGGCGCACAACCTAGTAAAAAAACAATAGACACTAATGCAATACTCCACAATTTATTCATACTGAACCCACTTGAACCGCACGCTGTACAACAAGGGTAAAACCCACCTCGAATACAACGTTTTCATTTTTGCCTTTTTTTTCGAGCACGAATTTCATGACCACCACTCCAAATTCACATCTGGAAACTCGAGTGGCACAATACTTTGTCCTTTAGATAACGTCATTTTTGTTTTGTACGTTTCTCCTTCTGGGTCGCGGTAAACCTCGAGTTGACTGGTTTGCACATTCAAAATCCAGTATTCAAGCACGCCGTTTCTGGCGTACAATTTTTGTTTGAATGTTCGATCATCTACCAAAGTGGAATCGCTGATTTCTATGGCAATACTAATTTCATCTGAACGAACAACTCGAGGTTCGTATCGCTCGAGTGGGGTGATGGTGAAGTCTGGCACTGGCATATTGAAATCTTCGGTTAATCGCATGGTTTGTTGTGGAATCACTCGGGCTTTTTTGAAGAACGCTATGACAAGTTTTTCGTTGATAGAACCTGTCCAAGTGCTGTGTCCATCACCATCTGCGTTCATGTCAATGATCTCCCCATCCAGTAATTCAACTTTGCGTCCGTAAAATAAACCCACTTTGCCCAATTGCTCAAATTCTTGCACTGTGAAACGATAACGCCGCTCGAGAAGCGTTAATGGCGTTGCTGGCGTTTGGTTGATAAGTTGCGTCATCGTTTCACCTCAAATCTTATTCTTCTGTTTCTATGGCTGCATTCATTTCTCGAGCATGAATTTCTAAGTGCGATAACGACCCGTACAAAGCTGTCTCGAGAATGTCGCGGTCTGGATGATTGGCTGGTAATTGCTTTAAGGCTTTGATTAACTCGAGGTAATGCGTGGCTTCTTCGGCAAGTTCTTCCCAAAGCACGTTCTGCCCGCCAAAATGCTGAGCCATGATTGGATTGTCTAGCGTTTGCGTTTCAGGCGTTCCTCGAGTCGAAGTATTTCTTGTTGCCATGCGCTTACCTCCTTTTCTCAGTGTTTGATTAAACCAATGTTCGGGTATTCTTTGCTGCGTTCCAATGCAATTTTCTCGAGGTGTTCTTGAAGTGGGATGCTTAGCCCACGAATACGATTGCGAATGTGTTTGTTTTCACCCATTACTCGTCTTTCCAGCGATTGCCGTAACCTGTGTACATGGGTTTGCCATGCTGTGCAATGTATTCAAATTCATCGCGGAAGAGTTTCATGGCACTCTGCACTGGCATGATGCAGCTATCGGCAAGTAAACAAAACGATTTGCCTTTGATGTTGCCAAATAAATCCTCGAGAATTTTGACATCGTTTGGGTCGCCTTTTCCGCTAATGAGTTTCTGGAAAATTCGGTTCATCCAAGTGCCAATTCCTTCGCGGCAAGGAGTACATTTACCACAGGATTCATGTCCATAGAACCGCACGTAGTTGTACATCATATTGACAATATCGCAATTTTGCGGAATCAGAATAATGCCGCCTGTTCCAAGAAAAGTGCCTTTGGCAGCGCAATTTTCGTAATCGGCTTGCATGTCCAGAATCTCATCGGTGAATGGCAGCATTGGGGTACTCGAGCCACCAGGGTTAAAGGCTTTGATTGGTTCGGTTGGTCCACCGCCCCATGTGTAAATGATTTCGCGGTACGTTGTGCCGAGCGGCAATTCGTAGACACCGGGTCGCTTGATGGGTCCGGAAATATGAAATAAGAAATTGCCTTTGGATTTTTCTGTTCCCATGCTCGAGAACCAGTCCGCTCCGTGGCGCATAATTAGCGCTGCCGAGGCGATACTAACCACATTATTCACTGTGCTTGGCATGCCAAAAATTCCAGCTTGAGCAGGAAATGGTGGTTTCAAACGCGGATTCGCTCGCAGCCCCTCGAGTGAATTCATCAGGGCAGTTTCTTCGCCACAAATGTATGCCCCTGCACCGCGATGCACATGGACTTCCATGCTTTTGCCAAAACCAAGCGCGTTCTCACCGAGGATGCCAGCGGCTCGAGCTTCGGCAATAGCAGCGTTTAAGCGGTTTGCTCCAAGAATATACTCGCCGCGAATATAGATATAACCAACATTGGCACGGATTGCGTGCATTCCAATCAGCATTCCCTCGAGCAGTTGGTGTGGGTCGGCTTCCATCAGGTAACGGTCTTTGTACGTGCCGGGTTCAGATTCATCGGCATTGCACACCAAGTAATGGGGTTTGCCATCTTCTTTGGGCATGAACGACCACTTAACACCCGTGGGGAAACCAGCGCCACCACGTCCACGCAGACCCGCTTTTTTGACTTCGTCTTGCACCGATTCAGGAGTGCCAGCCAAAGCTTTTTTAGCACCTTCATACGCCCCATGACGCAAGGCATACTCGAGTGTCCAAGAATTGTTCTGCCCAACGTGTTCGTATAAGCGCGGTTTGAAACGTGGGTCTAAACCACTGGTAATGCTCTTTGGTTTTTCTGGCGAGACAACTTCGGCAACTGCGGTCATAAAATTGCTCCTTCAGCCGTGATTTGCGTCACAACATCCCCATTTTTTTGCACAAACACAGGTGCTCGAGTATCGGATTCGGGCATGCTGCCATCACCTCGAGCTTTGAAATCGGCAAGTAAGGCATTTAAGCGTTTTTTGGTCAGGCATTCGTAATAGCCACTATCAGAAACTTGCATTAACGGTGCGGTACCGCATGAACCAAGGCATTCGACTTTTTGCACACTAAATAAACCATCTGATGTGACATCGCCCACACCAATATCAAGTGTTTCGCACAAGTAATCCCACATTTGATCTGAACCAGCCAACGCACACGAAAGCGTCATGCAAACCTGCAAATGATACTTCCCAGTTGGACTACTCGAATAGGTGCTGTAAAAACTCATCACCGATTTCACTTCGGTTGGTGTGCTTTTAATAATGGCAGCAATTTCAGCCACTCGAGCATCGGAAACAAAGCCTTCGGCATTTTGCACTTCACGCAGCAAAGGCATGACTGCACTGCGTTCACGTCCGACAGGGTAACGAGAAAGAATTTCTGCAACGAGGGCTTGTTTATTGGCAAAGAAACTCACGGTTTAACCTCCGCTTCCAAAGCAGCATTGTTATCTTTCGATAAACTAAAATAAGTAACGACCAGCAGTAGAACAAAAATAAAACCAATTATCCAAGCAATTTCTGGGTTTTGTGGGGACACAAGGCTTTTGATAACGCGATCTGCTCCTAAACCTGAAAGTACAAATATGGGAAAAAGTCCAGACAAATTAGACCCATTTTTTGTGACAATTGAAACAATATAAACAAGCACAAAGATACCTATTATAGAAACCAATACACCTCCATAATTTATCAACGGCGCACTTTTAGAAACGTTAACTTGAATCTCGAGATATATCGAGTAAATGGTCAACGAAAATCCAATACAAAATGGAAGAACTCCGAATAGCATAAAAATAGACGAATTTACTTTTCTAAAATTTGAATGTAACAAGTCTTTCACACAATGCCTCCAAAATATTAAACAATCACCGCTATCACATAACTCGTAAATTTATTTAGGAAATATATCCTCTTATTGATTGCCACTAGTCAGTTTTTGTTGTTCTAAATATAAAAAACCCACAATCACAGGTGACATAAAAACAAAAACTATCAAAAATATAATCAATGGATTGGAGCTGTACGTATTTCGGGTCAAATGCAAAAACATAGGAATAAATAAAAATACATTGCCCCTTAGGAAAAAATTGATGTATTTTTGAATGTAAAGAATCCTTTTTGGAACAAAAGTTATTAATACTAAAGAAACTGTACTAAAAAGAGGCAGCAAAGACACCAAAATATCAGTCGGGTTTAGTAATTTAAGATTTGAGACAAGTAAAAAGGATTTTGCAACCACATCAACCGTATCGCGCAACAACCAAACTGATGGCACTACGCCAAAGATAAATTTTATCCAAAACCAGCGTGTCGTGTTCAAGAAAAAATAACTTAACTTATGCTGAGATAGTACTGAATTATTAGATTCCATCACCACCACCTGATTTCAACATCTGTAAACTCGAGAACCTCAAATGCAATTAGCATTTGAGGTTTGTTTCCATCTCGAGTTACTTTTATGCTCATGATTTTACCTGTCTACATCGCCCATCACGGGATCAAGGCTGGCGATTACAGTGATTAAATCGGCGAATAATCCACCAATGCCAATGACTGGTAAGGCTTGGAGGTTAACAAAACTTGGGCTACGGAAATGAATACGGTATGGCATACTGCCACCATCCGAAACAATGTACGCACCAAGTTCACCTCGAGCCGATTCGGTTGGAACATAGGCTTCGCCTTTAGCTGGGTGGTAGCCTTCTGTCACCAATTTGAAGTGATGAATCACGGCTTCCATGCTAGTCTCGAGTTCTTCACGTGGTGGTAAACTAATTTTGCGATTTGGGTCTTGGATTGCGCCTGGTTTTAGTTTTGATAGTGATTGACGGCAAATTTTGGCACTTTCGCGCATTTCTTGAACGCGTACCACAAATCGGTCGAAGCTATCGCCGTGTGTGCCTAGTGGAATATTGAAATCGTATTGTTCGTAGCCGCTGTATGGCGTGGTTTTGCGGTGATCGAGGGCAACGCCTGAAGCGCGAAGGTTTGGTCCTGTAATTCCGAGGTCAAGCGCAACCGCAGCACTCATGACGCCAACGTTTTGGGTTCGCTCGAGGAATAACGGATTGGTTTTGAAGAGTTTTTCGTAGTCGTCTACTTTGGCATCGAAGGTATCGAGGAATTTCTTGACCATGGCTTCAAAACCTTCTGGGGTATCTTTAGCCACGCCACCAACGCGGAAATAGCCTTGGTGTAAGCGTTGCCCTCCGATGGCTTCAAAAATATCCAAGATGGCTTCGCGTTCGACAAAGGTGTAAAAAAATGGGGTCAGTGCGCCCAAATCGAGTAAACCTGTGCCTAAAAACACAAGGTGGCTCGAGATACGGTTAAGTTCGGTTAGCAACACTCGAATTTCTCGAGCGCGTTCGGGAACTTCTGCGCCGACCAATTGCTCGACGGGTAAGGCATAAGCCAGTTCGTAGCCAAAACCATGTAAGTAATCCATGCGTGGTGCAAAGGTAAAGTTTTGTGCGTAAGTGCGGTTTTCCATGGTTTTTTCAAAACCAGTGTGCAAGTAACCAATATGCGGTTCGACCCGTCGGACGTACTCGCCTTCCATATCCACAACCACCCGTAACACACCGTGGGTGCTTGGGTGTTGCGGTCCGACATTTAAGCGCATCACTTCGGTGTGCAACAAACCACTACCACCCGTTAAGCTCGAGCGTTGCTGAGGAATCATCACTTCGGCTCGAGATTCGAGTTTTGGCATGACTGGAGGTTCTTTGAGTTGCGTCATGATTGATTGCTCCTTTCTGGTACGGCTGTTGGTAATTTTGGTATCAGGCTCGAGTCGATGCGGCTGCCACCGCGCCAGCCTGATAATCCTGTGTCTTTGCCGCTTAGACCAGCGCGGAATGCACTTGGGTCGAGGAAGCGTCCTTCACGGAACAGGGTTGGTGTTTCGCCAAGTGGGAAATCTTTACGAAGCGGATGACCGTCTAAATCTTCTGGGGTGAGAATTTTTCGCATGTCTGGATGGTCGTCAAATTCTATGCCGAATAAATCAAACACTTCACGTTCATGAAATTCGGCTGTGCGCCAAATATCGGTAATCGTTGGGAGTGTTTCGCTATCTGGCAAGTAAACTTTGACCAAAATCCGTTCGCCATTGCTGGCATTGAGTAAATTATAAATAACGCCAAAGCGCTCAGGCATGAACTCGGTAAACTCGAGATAATCTACTCCCATCACATCGGCACAAATGCTAAACCCAGCAGCTTTGCATTCAAATAAAAAGGCTTTGAACGTATCGCGGGCAGCAACAACTGTTTTGATTTTTCCCTCGAGAATGGTGTATTCACGCAGTGTAGCTTTCTCGAGGGCAGTGGTTAATGCACTCATGAGTTTCCTCCAAGTAAGGCATGTTGAGCGAGGCATACCGCACCACTACGATTGAGTGACAACAAGAAACAGCTTTCGTCTTTCATCCCTTGTCCTTTCTCTGCCCTTACCTTGTCCATGCTTCCACCATTGGCAGCGGTGTGCCAAAATCATCCATAGCTTCGCCGCGAACTTTTTTCTGCAATTGCATGACGGCATAAATCAGTCCTTCTGGGCGTGGTGGACATCCGGGTACAAAAATATCTACTGGAACAACACTGTCCACGTTTTGCACAATGGCATAATTGTTAAACATGCCGCCGCTACTGGCGCACGCACCCATACTAATCACCCATTTTGGATCGGGCATTTGGTCATAAACGCGGCGCATAACAGGTGCCATTTTTTTACTTAAACGCCCTGCAACAATGAGAACATCTGATTGACGGGGTGAAGCGCGAAACACTTCCGAGCCAAATCGGGCAAGGTCGTTGCGGGCATCGGTGGATGCCATCATTTCGATAGCACAACAGGCGAGTCCGAAAGTCATAGGCCACAACGAATTGCTTCGCCCCCAAGCGACGAGTTTCTCGAGGGTGGCAAAGACAATGCCTTCGTTCTCGAGTTCTTGGACATCTTTTTCAAATAAGTCTGTGAGTGTTGGCATTTTTTGCTCCTAGCTGTTTGTTTTGATTTTTTGTTTTGACTTGTAGCCAAAAGCTAAAAGCCAGTAGTTGTGTTATTTCCAGTCGAGGATGCCTTTTTTAAGGATGTAAAAGTAGCCAATGCCAACCAGTGCAACAAAAGCAAGTGCTTCGTAGAAAGCAAATAGTCCGAGTTTGTTGTAAGCAACAGCCAATGGGTAGAAAAATGCTGTTTCGATATCAAAGATAATAAAAAGCATGGCAACCAAGTAGAAATGCACTGGGAAACGTTCTCGAGCCGTTCCAATTGGGTCATTGCCGCTTTCATAGCTCATATTTTTAGCTCGAGTTGGTTTTTTTGGTCCGAGTACAGCACCAACAATCAGTGCTAGTATGCCGATGCCTGCAGCGACAAGAAACATGATGAAGACGTTTAAGTATTGGTTCACAGGTGTACCTCCGTGGGGGTGCAACTCGAGTTCGTAATATCTTTCACGAATAAGAGTATACAAGAATACACAGAGTTTAACAAATGCTCACACTGTAAAGAAAGACCCCATTATTTAGTCAGTTTGTTCGGATTCTGCCTCTATTAAAGGTAAAGCTCCAGATTGCCAAACATTCATAACAGCATTAACTACTTGCGGATCAAAATGGGTATTCATATTCTTCGAGACTTCATCAATAATTTCTCGAGGTGTACGGCGTTTCTGGTAAACACGTCCGTTTAACATCACATCAAGACTATCTGCCACAGCAATCACTCGAGCTAAAATTGGAATAGCTTCGCCTTGTAAACCATCGGGATACCCCGCACCATCAAAGCGTTCATGGTGCGAACGAGCAATCACAGCGTATTGCTCGAGACCAGGCAGATGTTGTAAAAACTCAAATCCCAGCAAAGTGTGATTTTGGACTTCCTTAAATTCATGCGACTCGAGCTTAGATGGTTTATTGAGAATACCAAGGTTAACTGATATCTTACCGATATCGTGCAGCAAAGCTCCGAGACGCAGTGTCTCAAGATCATCTGTATCTAAATGCAGTTCTTCACCAATTTTGATGGCTAAGCGCGAAACACGCTCAGAATGTGCATATGTATCAGGGTCGCGTTGCGCTAACATCCGCAACACCAACCCCGCAGAAGCGGAGTCCAATACACCTGATAAATCGAAAAAATTCGACTCAGAGGCACTTGCGAACTCATCTGCCATAAAAAAGTCTAACACTTTCCTCGAAAAAATTACTATACGCACGGCTAGGGATTGCGTATTTAGCAAATCACATTCTCGGACGGGCTTTCAGGTCAAACTGTACCAACTCTTGGGTCTGATTATTCGTTGGAAACAATGTTTGCCTAAAAAAGAAAAAGCTTTTTGTAAAAAGATTTCGATCAAACTGCTCGAGCGCATCAGAAATAGCCATTGCTTCCTGCCACACTTGTGGGTATGTATTCACAATTTGGGGTTTTTGTTGCACTAAAACTTGCTTAAAAGTAGCATCTGAGTAGCCTCGAGCAAAACGAGTCATCCAAGATTGTAAATTTTGTAAACTCACTGTGTAACGCAACCAAACATGATGATACCAATTAAAGGTGTTCAATAAGTGCTCAGTGGCATAAAAACCACGTTCACTTAAACGCTCAATCACCGCTTTTGGCATGTTTAGATTTGCTCCGCCTTCCTCGCCAAGCATTTGTACATGCACAATACGATCTCGAAAACCATCGAGCGCCATTACAGAATTATCAGACCAATTCATCATCGTATCAAAGACTCGACCAAAAAAACCACCAAGCGAAGTGATACCCACAGGAAATAATTGTCCACTCGAATTAATCAAAAATACATTATCTGCTTGGTTAGGCTTGGGTTTTAGCACAGTTTCTGGGAAAGCTCGTAAGTTAATGGCAAAAGTGGGACGCAACGGAATTGGTGAATCATACAAATGCACAGGGAAATTACTACCAATACCACCATCACTAAACCATAATGCAATGGCTTGATTATTTTCATCTAATGCCCAAAGACGCACTGCTGTCAGCAGCACAGGGAAACTCAAACTCAACCGTGCTGCAAAAACCAAAGGCAGTAAATGTGCTGGCGGTAAGCGCAGCACCGAACCCGTCTTTGTGCTTAACTCGAGAGGTAAAGCATCGGGATGAGCTGTGAACCATGCCCGCGAAGCCTGTTCCATCCAAGTCACCACATCAGCAGGCAAGACTGTTTGTAAGTCTGAAGGCATAAAATAAAATTGGGTATTTTCAAAAGGAATCACAAATGGTCTGCCTAATGTTAAACAAGTTGTCATAGTGTGCAACAAAATAGCTGTAGGATGCGTACTTTTGGGGCTTTCCGCGCTCTGCCATAAATCACCAAAAACCATTGGACGCTGATTATGATCGATATGCACTGGCAACCACGCTGCGTCATTTTGTAAACCACCACTCAAACGCAACACCAATTGGTGCATCCATTCACTTAGCGCAGGTGTTGTTGCTTGCCCTTGACGCAACCCTGTACAAATACCGTAACCCGTTTCGGCTCGAGACAATTGCCGCCACGCATCAAGGGCAGAAAAAATCAGACCAGTAATCACCAGACTAATCATAACTAAACCAAAACCCAGCACTAACCGTAACCAATTTGGTATACCAAATAAACTACTTTGCCAAAGTTGATCGGACATATCGGCAGCAAATGCTACAAAAACCAATATAGCTAAAAGCATTGTCACAAGCACCATAGAATTTTGTAAACCTTGAATCAGAATCACTCGAGCGAACCTGAGATATGCCAACCCAGTTTTCAGGGGTGAACGAGGCTCATATGTCAACGGGTTTTTAGCTTGGCTGGTCAAGTCAATAAAACCCAACAAGATTTGAAAAATATACTTGAGCGAAGGTTGGGCTTGAAATAACCGCGATAACAAACTTTTCTTACTCGAGTCTGTAGCAGTTAATTCGTCTGGTAAAGCTGCTAACTCAGCAAAATGTTTACCCTTTTTAGCTCGCCGTCCATACTCAGCCGCCACCGTAGCAATAGCAGCAATAGCTCCAGCACTTACACCACCGACTCGACGAATTTTATAATCTCGAGCCAATTGGCAAATAGCCAGTGGGTAAACCACACCACTGGTAATCCCACCCTTTAAGACCAAATCACATTCTTGTTGAGCATCTACATAGTTACTCGAGTTAAGAAGTGCTTCTTTACTTTGCTGAAATGACATTGCCATGACAACCTCCTCAAGATTTGAGGATAGTTTACATCACTTGCAACAACGCAAATTTGAGATACCGACTCTCAGGGAAATTCAGTACTTCAGGATGACAAGCCGCTTGACTACGACGCTCAAGAATCCGCACCATCCGTCCAGCATCGGCAGCCGCATCTTCAAGCATCACATAAAAGTCCGCTTCGGAAACATGAAAACTACAACTGGTGGTACCCAGAAAACCACCTGGCTCGAGCAGTTTTAAAGCTCTTAAATTCAGTTCTTTGTATGCCCTGTACGCACCATCTAAATCTCGGCGAGCTTTAGCAAGGGCTGGCGGATCGAGTGAAATCGTGTGGTAACGCTCGGAAGTATCGGTCTGATGCAACCAATCAAAGGCATTGGCTTCAGTAAAGATCATATTATTCAAGCCATTCAACCGCGCATTATCCTCGGCACGCTCGAGGGCAGCCGCACTAGAATCTATACATTCCACCGAATCGCAAACCTTCGCCAGATGCAAACCAAACGAGGCATGGTACGAAAAAATATCTAAAGCACGACCAAAGCCCACTTCGGCAAGGGCAATACGGTTATCGCGCTGATCGAGGAAACCACCTGTTTTTTGCCCCTTCCACGGGTCTACTCGGTAAGCTATTTCGGCTTCATGACAAGTAATCCATTCGGGCACATCACCAAAAAGCACTTCGACTTTGGCTTCTAAACCTTCTAAAGTACGAATCTTAGAATCAAAACGCCCGAGAATCCCCTTGAGCTTGTACTCACGTTTTAAAACCCGCAGCATATCCTGTAAAAAAGGCTCGAGAGCAGCACAGTTTTGTTGCACCACCAAGTAATCAGCGTACTTATCGATGGTTAAACCGGGTAAACCATCGGCATCCGAATGCACCACCCGAAAAGAATCACCATTGACATGTAAGAATTTACGAAAAGCAATAGCACGCTCCAAACGCTGCAAAATATTTGGACGTGCCGAACCCTTATTGATAAAGCGCACTGTAATCTCGGATTTAGGATTAACTGCTGCCCAACCAAGATGCTGACCACGCACATCTTGTACATCCTCGAGACCTGCTTGTTCAGGCATTTTGGCAATATCGGATTTATAAACCCAAGGATGCCCAGTGTCGTAACGGCTTTTACCGCGAGGTGCAAGAATGACTGTCATACGTCGAGCATAGCATTCTCGAGAAGTTCATGGCAGTTTCACCACAAATTCCGCACTAGTTTTCTCGAGTTTAACAGCTCGAGAAACGGTTTTATCACCAAGGGTCACTGTGATTTTATAATCACCCATAAAGCCTCGAGTACCAAATTGACCATTGTTGTTCGTTTGCCCATTTGCTTTTGTCCACCACTTATCAAACACCAAATCCTTAAAAACCTGCCCGTTGGGTTTGATACTCCAATCCTGACGATACATGGCAGCACTCGGTAACCAATGCCGACCAGCCCAAAAACCCCACATCAAAAAACTCGTGACATGCGGGTTAGCAAACGCAACAGTCAGGAAATCGCGAGTGTAATCCGCTTGCAGCGCTTCGTTGTTGATATTAATATCGAATTCTGTAATGGCAAGTGGTAAACCAAGTTTAGCAAAATCCTCGAGCCGGGTATGTAACTCCTCTGGTGGGGTTAATTGCAAAGCAAAATGGGCTTGTAAACCAATACCTTCAAGTGGCGCTCCAAGTGCAAGTAAACGCTTGATAATTCGTTTGTACTCAACATCTAACTCCCCTTCGCCAAGGTTGCCATAATCGTTAATGAACAATTTTGCTCGAGGATCAAGTTGCTTGACACGTTTGTACCAAAGCGCCATTTCATCCTCACCAAGCACAGAGGTGATTCGCTTATTGGCACTAGGTTCATTGACCACATCCCATTCGACCAACTTCCCTTTGGTCGCAGCCAAAATATCCACAAAATGCGAATCTATTCGGGTTCGCAAGGCTGCAGGATTTGCCAGCAAGGCAGGCACATCTGCTGGTAAACAATTGACATCTGGACAAGCCCAAACCAAGTTGTGCCCACGGACTGCAATGTTATTGCGGGTCAAATACTCTATGGCTTGCAATGCTCGAGTGCGACTATATGATTCCCAATCCGTCCATTTTAAATCGTTCTCGAGTACCACTCGATTAAAAATTTGTAGCACAGTTTTTTTGTACTTTTGCGAATCACTCGAGGTTCCTAGTAACTGCTCAGCAGCGACAGCACTACCAAACGGAAAAGTATGACGAGTCATCTCGAGTTGGATTTTGGCACCCGACACGGGTTTTTGGTTAGCATCCACAACCCTAACCCGAAAATCGGCTTGGCGTATTTGCTTGATTCGAGCTTCAGCGGCTGCTCGCCATGAAGCATTCGCTTCACGACCATCGTAACTAAAACCCAGAAAAGGTAATTGCTCGAGTTTTTTGGTATGAGCAAAATTTTTCAACACCACCCCACCCAGTTCAAAGCGTTGATTGTTGTAACCCAACCGAAAACGCGCACTACCCTGACCAAGGGCATAGTCACGATCTGCCCTGAACGGTAAACTGTACAAAGTCCATAACGCGTTGAGCCGCAGACCCGCAGTCATTGTTTTGTCATACGGCGCAGCACTCAATTCAAAAACAAATTCGGTTCGCGCCGTACTCGAAAGACGACGCGCCCAAAACTGCAAAAATAACAGATCATTTTTACGAATTGGTACGGTATTACTCGCCGATAATTGCACATCGTAAGGTTGTGACAAAACTTGTAAGCCACTGATACGCCATGCTCGAGTAAAACTTTGCCCAGTCACAGCTATTTGTTCGACTTGTACAGCTTTGCTCGAGGCAGCCGCAAAGGCTGTTATGGTGTTGGCTCCAACAACGTCAGTACCACCATCAGGTAAGGCTAAACCCATACCTTGATTGGCAACAAATCCTAAGAACACCACGGCAAATGCCAGCAACAAAAACAAGCGGTAACCTTTACCGATCAAGCAAGCATTCATCGCTTCATAGACTATCGCAAAGACAAAAAAACTTTGCAAGAAAATTCATATCTAACTATACTTACACTCACCTGCCAGTGCTACTTTAACAAAATGAAAAAAATGCTTTGGACAATGGTCGGGTTGTCTGTCTTCACACTTGGTGCAGCCAACATTCAGCAAAACAACATTGCACAACGCGCCGCAACATTAGCCAAAACCATTAATTTTGGCAATGCCCTCGAAGCCCCAACCGAAGGTGCATGGGGTATGACCCTCGAAGAAAGTTACTTTACGGCTGTGCAAAAAGCAGGTTTTAGCGCCATTCGTTTACCCACCAAATGGAGCGCCCATACACAAACAAAAAGCCCATACACCATAGACCCCAAATTCTTTGCCCGAGTGGATTGGGCAGTAAAAAATGCTGTCTCTCGAGGCTTAGCCATCATTATTAACATTCATCATTACGATGAAATTCTCGAGAATCCAGCCGCCCATAAAGAACGTTTATTGGCGATCTGGAAACAAATCGCCGAGCATTACAAAAAAGAGTCTGATAAAGTATTTTTTGAAGTGCTGAACGAACCCAATTCAAAACTCGAAGCTGTCTGGAATGCGTATCAAAACGAAGCAATAAGTGTTATTCGCAAAAGCAATCCCACTCGAGCAATTATCGTTGGTGGTAACGGCTGGAATAGCATTGCTGGACTCGAGCAAATTGTGCTACCAAACGACCCAAACTTAATTGGCACCTTCCATTTTTACTCACCATTTACCTTCACCCATCAAGGTGCAGAATGGATTAACCCCGTACCTCCAACAGGTGTTCAATGGAACACAACCAGCACATCATGGCGTTCAGGTTGGCAAAATTGGTCGTGGAAAAGCACTATCAGACCCATAGATGCAGGTTTTGAAGTGACATACAACGAAGGGTATGCAGGCTTGTACTTACATAATGACACGCCCGCCAGCAACGTCAAGAATATTCTGTTCTCGACCAATCAGGTTTTACCATTAACCATCACTTGTCTGGAAAAAAACAATGGCAATAATAACAACCCCAAAGGCTTTTCGTTTGACAGCAAAGTTGGTCTTAACACCATACCAACCACTGCGTGTGGCTCGAGCAACGGCAATATCCGCGATATTTTAATCATGAATAACAGTGCCGAAGCCAAACCCACATGGCAACTAAAAAGTATGGTATTAGAAACAGCCAATGGCACCATTAGTTTACTCTCGAGCGGCGCGGACGAATTACGAGGCGAACTCGAGCGAGTTGCTGCATGGAGCAAAAAAACAGGTCGTCCAGTTTTTATGGGCGAATTTGGTTCATACGGCAAAGCTGACAACGACAGCCGTATTCGTTGGACAAACTTTGTTCGCAGCACCGCCGAACAACTCGGCATTACTTGGAGTTACTGGGAATTTGGTGCTGGATTTGGGGTCTATGATCGAGGCTCGAGAAGTTATAAAACCGATTTAACCAAAGCATTACTGCCGAATTTTAAGCCCTGAGCAATTGCACTGCCGCCTCGAGGATCGAATCGGTTTTACCAACAAGGTCTGTGAGTGTTGGTGGCATAACGATGTCAGGGGCTATTCCTAAGCCTTCATACAACTGCCCATCGGTACGATACGAAACCATCGAAGACGCTAAGAATTTAATCCCACTTTGCTCGAGTGTATAAGTTTCTGGACGACCACTAGTCCCCATGGTGTTGGTACCAATCAGTGTTGTGTTTCGCCAACCTTTGAACGCACCGACAAATACGTCGGTGGCACTGGCACAGCGTTCGTCAATCAGTAGCACCACGGGTTTTTCATAGTAATAATGTTGTTCAGAGCGCGGTAAAATACCAAAATGCAAAGCACTAAATTGCTCAAGTGGTGGTTGCCATGCAGGTGCAAACTGAGCAGCAAATGTACGGATAAAGGCTTGTTCTGGCTCAGTCCAAAGACTTGCGGTGATTGGATACAAAAAACGATCAGCTAAGTAACCTTCGGGGTCGTCTCGAGCTTCATTTTCGGGAATTCGCACAGTTGCCACAGTGTAAATATGCGGCACATCGTTTGGATGTAAGAAAAATGGAAACAATAGACGCAAGGCATGGCGTGTACCTCCAGAATTACCTCGGACATCAATAATCAGACCTCGAGTATCTTGTAATGCGTACATTGCAGGTATCAGCGAATCAAGAAATTCTGTTGTGTTTTCCATTTGCTGCAAAAACAAATACCCTATGTTTGGCTCGAGAATTTGCTGCAATGGTTTACTGACTGCCGACATCACCATGGCAGACTCGAGGGTAGGCATATCAAGGGTTTGTACCTCGCCAGACGCTGACTCAAGTTCGACTTGCAGTATTTTACGCTCTGGCAATCCTAGTTTTTGTCGAAAAAAACCAAGCCAGGTTAAGGCTTTGCCAACTCGCAATCTTTGTGCCTGCGACCCGCCTGCTTTTGTCATTACTCGAGCTGCTTCTAGCCAAGTCTCGAGTGGTATACCATCCAAGCTTTTTAGGAAAGGAAAGCCTGCATGCAGTAACACCTGATTGGCAGTTAATGCCAGATAGCGCGCATCGAATGATTGAAGAGTAAACGGTAATTTAGTACCAAGTTGACTGCTGGCAAATTGATCCGAATTGATTCTGGTATGACCATCGTGCAGACGATGCAGCAACAAAGAAATTTCTGTGGTTAATTTACCTCGAGTACATCCTTGTGTGCAGTGTTCTTTTAATTCCGCTATTGCCAGCAAAAATTCTTCTCTATGCCGAGAAAAGTATGAATGTCGTTGCTCGAGAATGCTTTGCAATTGCTCGAGATCCTGCACCACTGCTTTTGCATCAAGCCATAAACTTGCCCAGTCAGATTTTGTTAATAAGTCCATGTGCTGCAAGCATATCATTGAGGGAAAATTTCTAAATCATACGTCAAATGGCTATTTCTTTTTCATGGCTACTGGGATAGTTTCAACCATGTCTAAAAATTATTTATCTCAATCAACTGATTCTTTCTGGCAGACCTACCTCGAGTCACTGTCTGAACAACAACGAGCCGAGGCATTACTTCGTAGCCCTATGTTCGTTGCAGAAGCATGGGGCGATAACCCAAACCTCGCTGACGAACTTGCAGCGTTGATTACATCTGGAATAAAAACTGCCACTTGCTCAAGTCTTTGGGAATGGGAAATTCAACAAGAAGCTTTGCCCCAAATTGGTTTAAAAACAATTGTCCTTAACAGTCAAAACAAACCTATGTGTATGGTCGAAACTACCGAAGTAACGATACGAAAATTTCAAGATGTGGATGCCGACTTTGCTTATGATGAAGGCGAAAGTGACCGTAGCCTTGAGACTTGGCGCGAAGCACATTGGCAGTATTTCACGCGTGTTCTCAAACCATTTGATATGCAACCTACACTCGAAATGCCACTTGTTTGTGAGCGATTCAAAGTTATTTTTCGGTAAACTGAGAGTAATGAAAGAACTTCTTCTTGAACGTCTCGAGCAAATTGGGCACTCACTTGAGCACACTGGTCAGGCATTGGCTTTAATTGGTTTAGGTTCGGTTGGAAGCGAACTCGAGCGTTTAGATGCTTATTCGGATTTAGATTTTTTTGCGATCGTTAAACAAGGCAAAAAACAACATTTCCTCGAGGATTTATCGTGGCTGACAACCATTGCACCTGTATCATATGTTTTTCAAAACACTGCTGATGGCTTTAAGTTACTTTTTGCCGACGATGTTTTTTGTGAATTCGCGGTATTTGAATTGGCTGAACTCGAGCCGATTCCTTTTGCTGCTGGACGCATTATTTGGAAAGCCGATGGTATCTCGAATGAAATTGCAAATCCCACTCAAGTCTCAAAACCACATGAACAGAGTCTCGAGTTTAACCTCGGCGAGGCACTGACTAATCTTTACGTTGGTATGAAACGTTTTGCTCGAGGTGAAAAGCTCAGCGCAGCACGTTTTGTACAGCAATACGCTGTGGATAGGGTTCTTGAGTTAAACCAAAGACTCGAAGCAGCCCAAAATGATTTGGCTGACCCATTTAATCGTGAGCGCAGACTCGAACAGCGATTCCCTCAATTGGCACTCGAGTTGCCGAAATTTGTTCAAGGATATGAACAAACACCCGAATCTACCTTAGCAATTTTAGCTTGGCTCGAGCAAAATTTTATAGTCAATCAAAGCATTTCTCGAACTATCAAAAAGGTGGTACACGATGTTCAAACCCATTAATACCCAACGTCTGATTTTGCGAGCGTTCGCACCAGAAGATACCCTTACTTTTGCTACGTATCGCAACCATCCTGCTGTTGCGAAGTTACAAATGTGGGAAAATTACTCACTCGAGAATGCAAGAAATTTAATTACCCAAATGCAGGAACTTGGGCAACCTACTCAGCATCATTGGTATCAAATCGCAGTCACACTCGAGGGGCAACTGATAGGTGATTTGGCATTCAAGCTCGAGGATCGCCAAGCCGAATTAGGTTATAGTTTCGACCCTCAATTTCAAGGTAGAGGTTATGCCACAGAAGCTATAACTGCCTTACTCGAGTATGCTTTTAGTACATTAGCGTTGCATCGAATTCATGCCACCACAGACCCCCGCAATACGGCTTCGATTCGCTTACTCGAGAAACTCGGTTTTAGAAAAGAAGGGCATTTACTCGAGAATCTGTGGTTCAAGGGTGTTTGGGCAGATGATGTCCTGTTTGGCTTGTTGGCAAGAGAATGGCGAGCTACTCGATAAAATCCACAGTTTCACCTGCGATAAATTGGGCTTTGCGCTGGTTAAAGACTTTCACTCGAGGTTGCATCCAATCCTGCAATTCGGCAAAACTGATCGGTTTGTAATCGCAAGCATCCACGCCAACATCTCGAGTCAGCGTATAGGGCTTTGCTGCATCTTCGGCTTGTAAACGCCCATGTACATGTCCGTACAAATGCCACGAACCATGAAACGAACCATCCCAGGAACGCATTGGATAATGATTTAACCAAATTTTTTGCCCAGCCACACTGACCATCCCTTGATCTACAACTCGAGAAAATTCGGTGGCGACACTGTGTGAATCGTGATTACCCCAAACTAAATTAACGTTTTTACAACGAATTCGTGCTCGATACGCTTTGGCTTTGGCAACATCGCGCATACAAAAATCACCAAGAATCCACAGGGTATCGCCTATTTTGACCCTCGAGTTAATCGCCTCAAGCAGCATTGTATCGTGATACTCAATCGTTTCCTTTGAGAGTTGCCATGTGCCTCGAGGCTCGAGATTAGCCCTGAGTTGCTCGTCTGGATTCATAAATGGGCGATTGCTGTATTTAATGATGTTGCCATGCCCTAAGTGCAAATCAGCTGTAAACCAAGTTTCCATACTGTTTAGTCTACAAATTCAAGCACAAATGCAAATCAGTAGTCCAGCTTAAATCACATACCTGCAATAGCGTACCTAGTGACATAATGAAACCATGCTACCGACTGAATTCCTCATCAATACACTCAAAGGTGGCATCATTTCACCTCATGCCCTCGAGTTAAACACCACAAACCTTGACTTAGCTCGGGGTTTAATTGAGTTATTTACTGCTCATCATGGTTTTTCCAGACGCGATCTTGATGAAGCCCTTGAAGCCGAAACAGGTGACAGTACCGATTACCGTGTTCGTCGTGGCTTAGCCCATCTCCTCTACTCAGAAAGTTGTGAATTCACCACCCAAAGTCTGCTCGAGCCAAGTGCAATTCGGCAGCATGTGTTTGCCCTAGCTGCTAAGGAGCGCCCAACCTTAGCCACAGCCGCAATTACCCTCGAGAATGTTGCCCTACAAGTCAGTGCTGAGCTAAGTAAACCCGTCACTCGAGCTGACATTGAACGGGGTTTATACGCCGATTTACGCGAAGCTCAACTTATCACTTTTACGGCTCCAACCCCAGAGTGGTTACTCGAACGCTACAACCTTGCCCAAGCCCAAGGTATCCTTTATCGTGCTTCGGAATTATTAGTCACCGCTCACCGCAATAACCCAGGGCAATACAAACTCCTTTTCAAATACTTAAAACTCTTTGGTTTAATGCACCGCATCAACGGCGACCCAGATGCAGGGTACACCATTCTACTTGACGGACCCTCGAGTTTATTTCAACCCAGCACCCGTTATGGTATTGCCTTTGCTAAATTCTTACCTGCCATGCTACACGTCTCAAAATGGACATTACAAAGCAAAATTCAAGTTCGGCATTACGATGGTTCAAAAGACGAAGCCGAATACAACCTCAGTTCAGAAACAACCTTAAAAACCCATTACAACGCAGGTAAAACCTTTGATAGCTTACTCGAGCAATCCTTTGCCAGCCGTTTTGCCCAACTCGAAACCCAATGGCAACTCGAGCGAGAAGTAGACATTGTAGACCTTGGTGGCACCGTCATGATCCCAGATTTTCGCTTAGTCCACCCAGACGGACGCACCATCCTGCTCGAGATCATAGGCTACTGGCGAACAGAATACCTCGAGCGTAAACTCCGAAAAATCCAAGCTTCAGAACGCCCAGACCTGATACTTGCTGTATCACAACGCCTTAACTTAGGCAAAGAAACAGCCCTTAAACTCGAACGGTACAACAACCAAATCATTTGGTTCAAAGGCGTACTCGAACCAAAAAATGTGGTCAAACTTGCTGAACGCTTACCCAATTCTCGAGTTTATCCAATATAAAAAATCCCCCAAGTTTGGGGGATTTTAGTTTTGCTTGACTCACTTAATGATGTCAGCAGTTACAACAATGATAAGTTGTTTTTGCTCATCCGAAGTTTTGGTGGTTTTGAACAAATCTCCAAGCAATGGAATGGCACTCAGTACAGGTACTGCAGTTGTTGTTGAGTCTTGGCTTGTTGCAAGTAAACTACCTAGTAACAAAGTTTGCCCTGATTTGAGTCTCACAATTGATTTTGCAATGTTATCCACAAAATCAATTCTATTTGGATTTGGATTTGATGCATTTGGCACTGAACTAATTTCAGCACCTAAATCTAATGTAATTGTTCCATCAGACGCAACTGTTGGTGAGACATCTACTTTAACACCAAAGGTTAATGTCTTTTGGATGTTATTTCCACCTGTACCGGGGATGTTTAACTCAATACGTCCACCAGAACGAACCGAACCAGTTCCATTATTCAGAACTGTTAGGGTTGTATCATTAATTCGGCGGGATAAACCTTGCGTCTCGAGAGCATTTAGGGTTGCTGTTAAATTCAAACCAGCAAGACTCTTTGTTGCATTGGTGACAAAATTCAATGCACCACCAACAATTCCACCCGAGAAATTACCAAGTCCAAAATTCCAATCAACCCCTAAACTACGAGTGGCAGAATCACTATTTTCTTGGATTCGTACACCAATATTGACCAGTTGTTGTGGTTTATCCAGTTTCGGCATCAAAGCAAGCAACCCTGAAACCGAGTTTTCTGGACCACGAATAATTAAGGTATTAGAACTATCATCCGCAACAATAGTGATATTTGGTGTGGTTTGGATAGCAACTGCATTTGGCGCAGCAACACCTTGGGTTGTATTACCTTGGGTCGTTGGTCCTGCAATCAGTTGCTTCAAAATTTCAGCCAATCTGCTGGCTTTACCATAAGAAACTGCGTATATTTCTTGGACAATTCTCGAGCTATCTGATGGCACTGGAGCAGCCGTTGCAACATCAATTTGTGTTAATAACGAAGCAATTTCGGTGTGTTGAGCTTGTGTTGCTGTAATCACAATTCGGTTTGTTCCAGCGACAGGTACAACTTTAATATCTGGGAATTGACTGGTTAGAGCTTTGACAATGTTATCTGCATTGGATTTAATGTCATACGTTTTGACAATCAAAACAGGAGCAGGTGTTGGAGCCACAGGCACAGGAGCGGCAGCCGCTGGGCGAAATTTTGCAATTACATCTGGTGGACCAACAACCACAACATTATTTGGTAGTAATTCATAATCTAAGTTATTGAGTGTCACAACCATATTCCAAACTTGACGGAAAGGAATAGCAGTAAAATCGTAAGTGACGGATTTTGCTGGAATTGCTTCAGGGGTTGCTTGCAACTTCACCAAACTGGCTAATTCACGCAGGTACAAACCCAAGTCAAGACCACCAGAGGGTGTAGAGACTGTGACCAATTGGTCAAATCGTGGGTCGTTAGGGAAACGATCACTGACAATCCGTTGTGCCGACGCTTGTACGCATAGGCTCGAGAGGGCAAATAAAGCGACCAGAAGTACGTTTCTGAGTTTCGTCATGTTCATCACCAGTATACCTCGAGTTTAGGGTTTTTGTATCTTCAGCGTCATACTTTGGTCGCCGAGTGAGAGAACAGCTTCTGTTTCCGAGAATGATTTAAGCGTTACTTTACTATCTTTAATGATCTCTGCGCCAATTTCAACAACTTTAATACCTTGAGCTGTTTGGAAAACTGCTTTTCTGACTGCACTCGAGGTGACAAAACCAACGAATTGTACTTTTTGGGTTTCGAGGAAAACTTCAAGTTCTGGTTTGACTGCTACTGGTGGCGGTGGAGCAACAACCACTGGTGGTGGTTTTACTTCTGGTGGTTTTGGACGCAGTAAGTCTATAGCAGATGAAGCACCAACTGTCACAATATCATTTGAAACAATGTAGTAATCAAGATCGCCAAGGGATAGTAAAACATTCCAAGCCACACGCAATGACAAACCTTTGAGGTTGTAATCGATTGTGCGGCTTGGAATGTTGACTGGAATCATTTGCAATTTAGCAATACTCACAACAGCACGCACTGCTTCTTCAAGGGTTCTACCCACTCCAAAATCGAGGTTAATAGCTGCGTTTGATGAAGATGATGGCAGGGTGGCTGCATTTGCATTTAAGGCTCGCAAACGTGTAATGGTTTCAGGGCTTGAGACCACAACAACATTTTTCTCGAGCAATTCAAATTGAAAATTACCAAGTGCCATGGTGACATTCCAAGCATCACGAAATTTGACATCGTTCAATGGACGGTTGACAGGTTGCTCAGGAACATTTTCGAGAATCGGTTGTAAACCAATGGTTCCAGCCAATTCCTTAATATATGTTTTCAGATCTATACCAGCTGGTAAATTCATTGTTACTCGCTGGTCATACCGAGCTTCTTTCGGCAATTGATCTGCATAAGGTTGTTGGGCGTGGCTTACACCCGTACCAAACCATGTCAACAATGCCAGTAACGATAACCAAATTTTCATGTCTAACCTCACCGTTTCACTAAAGGTAGCGTTAAGAGTTCATTGCCGAGCGCCAACACAGCTTCCGTTGGGCTAACCGATTTGAGAATCACTTTTGAATCACGAAATAATGGCTCGCCTTCCACAACTGATAATAACCCTCGACTAGACTGAAAGAAAGCTTTCTTGACTGTACCTAAGGAAAAACCAGCGTACTCGAGTCGGAGTTCTTCTTCAACCACTCGGCGTAACTCGAGTAAATCCGCTGAAGGTGCAGTTGGCACAGCTGGAGCAGTTGGTGCACTTGCCGCAGGTGTTGCAGGTGTAGTTGTAGGGGTATTTGGTGTGGGTGTTGTTGTGACTGGTTCAGTAGGTGTTGTTGGGTTTGGATTCGTTACAGGTGTAGAAGGAGTTGCTGGCGTTGGAGCTGGAGGATTTTGAGTTGGAGTCGGGACTGGTGTGGTTTGAGCTGGTGGTGTTACAGGGGGATTACTCGGTGTTGTGATTGGCGGAACAGTGGTTGTCGGGTTACTCGAGGCTGGTGGTGTTGCAGGTGTCGTTGTTGGAGTGCTGGGAGTTGGCGGTTTCACCGTACTCGAGGTTGGCGGTGTTGCAGGTGGAGTAGATGGTGCTGGTGTGACCACTTGGAAAACAGGTGGTTCAGGCTTTGGTGGTGTACTACTGGTAACGGGTGGCGTTGTTACTGGCGGTGGCGTTGTAGGGCGAGTTGGTGCAGGTGTTGGCACGGCTGCAACAACTGGTGGTGTTGGATTTGTTGATACAGCTGGTGGTGTAGCAGGAATTGGTTTTTGTGTTTGTGGTTGCTGTGATAACAATGTTGGCGCAACTGGGAAAGCAGGACGCGGCACGACAGTAGTTGGCGTGACTCGAACTGTAGGCGCAGCAGCTACTAACGGTGGACGACTTGTCGTCGTTCGTGAAACAACTGGTTTTTGTGTAGTCGCTACAACCGGAACAGGTGTCACAACACGGATTTGTCCTGGACGTGGCACAACTGTTGAATTTGTACGATTTGCTGTATTAAAAACAGGAGTACGACCACTTGATGCACTTGCTGTTGTAGGACGTGCACTCGGACGAGGGAATAAACTCGAGGTAACCACAGGTGCAGGTTGTGGAATTGGCGCTGGAGCAGGTGTGAACGTTGCTGCTGGTGGCGTAAAAGTTGGGACTGGTGTAGCTCGTGCAACTACTGCTTCAGATGTTGGTAATGGAGCGAAAGGATTAATCACCCGAGGCGCAACTGGTTTAGGCGCTGGTTTGACAATTGGTTTCGTTGTGGTTGCGCTGGTATTTGTTGTTGTTGGTTTTGGCGTGTTGGGCTTCCCTGCTAAAATTGGAATATTCCCAGCTTCAACTCCTTTGGTGCTGGCTGTACTTGGGGTTTGTGCTGGCGCAGTTGTCGTTGTGGGTGTTGTTGCGTTTGTTACAGGTGTATTAGGTGAAGTCGGAGCTGTTGGATCAACACTGCTTGGCGCTGGAGGCGTTGTTGGTGTAGTTGGTTGAGAAGTAATGACAGGGTCTGGGGCAACTTGCTGTGGTGACGAATTTAACGCCCACCAAGCACCAACGCCAACAACCAAACCAGCCAGTACACCACCAAAAAGAACTGGTCTTGAGACATTGTTCAGGCTTAAACCCTGTTTCTTAGGCGGGGTTTCTTGGGTAATTTCACTTTCTGTCAGATCATCATCGAAGTCACTCATTTCGGGACCTCCGGTGTTTTTGGATTTTGGGTGAGGACACATAATGGATTGAGTGGTCTTTCCACTGTGCCTCGAGCAGCATCATAGACGTATGCAACGACTGATACTGCTGCTGTGAGTTTTGGATCCGTTATATTTTCGGTTGTTGCGTTGTTATTACCACCTAGCGTTAAGTTAATCCCATCTAAACGCAAAAATCGTTGTTGCCCCTCGAGTGAACGAAGGATACCTGTGACGGCTGGGAATGAACCCGTTAGATTTAACCCTGTACTGACAGCTCGAACACCTGCTGGTAATGTTCCAGATGTTGCTCCTGGCGCTCGAGTCAGACTGTTGATCTGTCCTTTATTGTTACCAACTTGTAATTTTAAGGTTCGCATCAGATCAGCGTATTGTTCTTTACTTGGTAAGGCACTGAGGAATTGCTTACGCTGAACTTGTAAGTCGGTTACAGCAGCACAAAGTTGTGGCACAATAGCTTTGGCTCGGTTACCGACTTCAATTTTTTGATCGAGGTCGGCTATTTCGGTTCGTAAAATATCTTGCTCAGCAATGGTTGCTTGATACATCGAGGTATACCAAAGCACCGCAATCAATATTGTGACTACCAAAACAATAATGGCAATCAGTTGTCCTGTTAAACGCGAGAAAAGCGAGGAGACAGAAGCGGACATTACTGACCTCCTGGGGTTGTAGGCGCGGGTGTTACAGGCGGGGTTGGTGGTGCAACAGGTGTTTGGTCTACAATTCCAACAATAGCATTGAATGAATATGTTGGAATTGCCGAGGTTGAATCCTGCCCTCTGGTATAACCACCAAATTGAATACCAAAACGATCACTGTTTTCAAAGGCTCGTTGAAAAACCTCAATATCGTTAGCACTGGTGGCTTTGGCTGTAAAAGTAATCTGCGTTGTGACAGCTTTACCATCGTATAGACCAGTTGCGGCTGAAGCAGTTGCAGCCGCTGGGTCAATGCGAGATAAGGTCATATTTTGCAATGAAGCCGCAAGACGATTAGGGTTATCTGTACTACGCGGAATTTGCGAAGTAAATTGACCAATTTCTCGAGACCAAGCGACACGTTCACGCTCGAGCTGCGCCTTGATACCTGTGGTTGCTTCTAATTCTTTTTGTTGAGCTGTCAGTTCACTTTGTGCTGTAATGTATTTTTGTAGCAATGCTAATTCGGTGGTGCGGTCATCTCGAGTTTGTGCGAGACGGTCACGTTCTGCATTAGCACTGAGTTGTACACCCAACATAACTGCAAACGCTACAAGTGGCACGGCAATGGCAATAAGCCGCCACCAACCTGGTTCAACGCGTTTACGCAGTGTTTTTGGTAGTAAGTTAATTCTAATCAAGTCCGCTCACCCCCCGAATCGCTAAGCCGAGTGGTACGGCAAGCTCGGCTGCTGAGGCACGTAAAAAAGCGGAGTCAAATTGACCATCGTCAAAGGCTACAGATAACCATGGGTCACCCACTTCGACACGAAAGCCTAAAGTATCGCCAATTGCATCGGCTAGTCCACGCAGTTTCGCTCCACCACCAGAAAGATACATGCGATCCACACTGATGTCACCGCTTTGCACACGGTAAAACTCGAGTGAACGACGAATTTCTGTGGTCAAGTCAAGCAGTGGTGTGCGAATAGCATCAAAGATTTTAGCTGGTGAATACTTTTCTTTGTTGACATCAAAGTCAAGTAAATCTTCTTCGTCTTCGGTAGGGATGGTGGCTGTTGCGTATTGTAGTTTGATTTCTTCAGCAGCATTAAAGTCTAGGTTAAAGGCTTTTTGAATGGCTACTGTGAAATCGTCACCTGAAACATTGATGGTACGGTTAAGCAGAATTCGTTCACCGCGTACCAATGCGATGTTACTACTTGAAGCACCAATCTCGAGGACAACACCAACTTCGCCACCTTCAGTGAAACGGGTTCCTGTGAGTGTGGTTTTGTTGAGGTGCTCACCGAGCAAACTACCTTTGAGGGAGCGCAAACCAGCAAAAGGTTTAACATCAATGACTATTGGCTCGAGTCCTGCAAGTTTGATAACTTCAACAAGGCGAGCAATCACTTCTTGTTGAGCTGCAGCAATCATGACTTCCATTTGACCATCAGCGGGGATGTCATCTGGGTTATCAAGGGTATCGTAGTCAAGAACAACCTCTTCAATGGGAAATGGAATGTAGCGTTCGGCTTCCCATTTGATGGCATCATCAAGTTCTTTGCTGGTCATTTTTGCAATCGAGACAATACGGGTAATTGCGGATTGTTGTGCAACCGCTGTGACCACGTATTTGTTACGAATTTTCTTTTCGATCAATGCAGCGCGAATTTCGTTCGCAATGGCTTGCGGTTCAACCACTTGTCCGTCTGCGACCGCTCCAGGAGGTGTAGGACGAATAGCGATGTTACGCAAGGTTGGCGGACTACCTGCTTTAAGTTCAACGATTTTGATCGTACTCGTGCCAATTTCAAGACCAATAGCCTCGATTTTTGGATTGACGAGCCGGTTCAACATATCTTTCATATGCCCCCTGAGTACGAGGAATTGGAATTACAACAACGTGCAGACACTTTAAGTATACACCACCACGGATGCAAAGCGGTGAGATTCCGTCTTGGGACAGGTTCTGGTGTCACAGACACAATGAGTTGCCCTTCAAACCCTCCTATGTATATAAGCTCCGACATCTTCAAAAATCAGTATACCGTGATACTGACATAAAATGCACCATGCCATAAAAAAACGTGCGCTCTGGAACGCACGTTCAATTGATTTTTAACAATCACATTGTCAAGCACAACAGGTTTTAAGCTGTTTTATATGCCTCGAGCAGGGTTGCTGCAAAATCCATGGTACTGGCTGTACCGCCTAAATCTCGGGTGCGAGGTCCATGCTCGAGAGCAATATCTACGGCTTTCTCGAGACGGTCTGCTGCTTGGTGTTCGCCAATGTGATGCAACATCAGCGCAGCCGCGAGGACTGTAGCGGTTGGGTTTGCAATCCCCTGACCTGCAATATCAGGTGCGCTACCATGAACACTTTCAAACACAGCGTATTGTTCACCAATATTGCCACTGGCTGCAATACCAAGCCCACCGACTAATCCAGCGGTTAAATCGGAAATAATATCGCCAAAAAGGTTCGTGGTAACAATCACGTCAAATTGTTCTGGACGAGCCACCAATTGCATGGCGCAGTTATCTATGATGATATCTTTAACCGTCACATCGTATACACTGGCGGCAGCTTGGGCGGTATTCAGGAATAAACCTTGGGTGACTGGTAATACATTGGCTTTATGGGCAACATGCACCAGTTTACGTGGACGACTCAAGGCAAGTTTAGCGGCGTAATCGCCAATTCGTTGCGAGGCTCGTTTGGTAATAACAGCTTCGGCAACTGCCAATTCGCCATTCATATAGGAGCGTTCTTGTTCGACATATAAACCTTCGGTGTTCTCGCGGACAACAATTAAGTCCACACCTGCTCGAGAACCTGGCACTGGGTGGTGCTTAGCTGGGCGGACATTGGCATATAAGTCTAAGGCGCGGCGCATATGTCTGATGGCACCTTTAAAACCTGCAACTTTTTTGGATGGACTGGTAGCTGCGCCAAACAACGTGGCTTTAGCACTTTTAACAATGTCTAGGGTTTCGTCTGGGATGCTATTACCTGTGCGTTCAAATAATTCCCAGCCTGCTTCGGCAGTCAACCAAGAAAATTCGAGTTCGCCTGTAACTTGCATTCCTTCGAGTACGTGTTTTGCAGCACGGATGACTTCATGCCCGATTCCGTCGCCTTCGATTAAACAAATGGTGTGTTTCGCCATAGACTTAGTCTAGGCGGGAAACTTGGGTTTTACAAGTTGTCTCGAGGAGGGTGACAAATATAAGGTGACAAGAGCTTTTAGCTTAGATTTTCCACATATTTTTTTAAGCCTTCTAGGGCTTCTCGAGTGCTTTTTTCTTGACTTTGAACAGCCCGTTTATGCAGCCATTTAAAACGTGGGACGTACGTTTTGGTTAAAGTAATTTCTGTACCGCCTTTGGCTGGTGCAAATGCCCATGATTCAGCAATACCTGCTAGCAAAATCGAACCGCCTTTGGTTGCTTGTAAGACAAAACCATTGGGTGAACGGACAAATTCGTAGCGAAACTGAAAGCCACCAAGCAGCAAGGTGTTATAGGTTAATTCTAAGTAAACACCTTCAGCGGCTTTGGTTGGCACAGGCACTTTTTTCTTTGCATTTGGTGATAAAAATTGTGAACGCGAAACGGATTTATCCCATTTTGCGCGTTCGTTTTGTGGCAATGCCGCGTAAAATACTTTTTCTGGGCGTGCCCGAACAATGATTTTTTCAGTCAAAGTAATTGGCTGATACCGCTCTCGAGCTTTTTCGAGTTTAGCCAGTTTTTTCGGGTCTTGCTCGAGAATGGCTTGTTGTTGAGCCGCAGCTCCAGGACGCATTTCCTTTGGGAGTTTAGCGCGGCGTTGCTGCATTTGTTGAAAAGGGGGGCGATTACGAGACATCAAAATATAGTTTAATCCTTAAACTCGAGAAACGAAAGTGAGAAACAACCAATATTGTCTACACATTGCTGTATTCACTTGGCTTAAACCGATTTGCTAGGGTTTTACATCCATGTTGCTAAGGGGTTTACATCAGTGTTGCTGCGCGTTGGAACTCAAAGCTCGAAGCTGCAAACTCGAGTTTTAAGACCGAATCCGAAATGATAAAATCGGTGATAAATTCGATGGTGCGCCCACTGGCAACACCTGAGGTCAGTGTGACTTCGAGTTGTTGCCCCACCAATGAAAAATACCCTCGTAAGCCTGGTTGGGCTTTGACTTTGATCGTGATTTTGCCAGCCCGAATCTCGAGTTGCTGCCAAACTTGGTGTGGTGATACCGCTTGCCATTTGCCCTCGAGTTGATGAATGACTTTAGGTTCAGGTTCAAGTGGCATTGGATTGGTTTTCGTTGGTGTATGAGTCATCACAAAAGTACCTCCTAAGAATAGTGTGCCAGATGACCGTCACACGAGCGTCACATGCCTCGTCACACGACATGCCGCGCCGAAATACTACGTTCATGGCTCATCGTAAATAAAAAAGAATCACAAAACTCTTACTTTAAGAATAGATACCAAGCGCAAGATTATAAGCCCTAGACAATTTCATCTCGAGTTTAACGGGCAAATGATTAAATCTCAACTTCAAACACGCCACCAGACTCGAGGGTTAAAACCTTTTCCAGTGCAACAAAACCAAATTTAAGCAGGTACTCGAGGAAGCTATTATGGCGTTCTTGAGGTATGCCGTTGGGCAGCAAATGTTTCTCGAGCCGCGTTAAGTGGTTTTGCAAATCAATATCGGCTCGAGTTAAGGCGGCTGTTAATTTACGTGGCAATTTGTTCTCGAGTTGATACCGAATGGCACCTTGGGCACGCCAGACACTTTTACTAAACCCAGGCTCGAGGTGAACCAAATCGGCGCTTAGCCCTTCGATTTGCTGCATGACCTGTTCCAAGGTGTTGGCAATACGCTCCTTGGCTTGATGGGTTTCAAATAAGGTATTTTTCAGAGTTTCACCAGCGCCGCCTTGGAAAGCTTTCGCCGTAAAACCATATTTCTCGAGAATACGTTTGACTGGAGGTTCGATGATTGTCATACTCAGACGTGGTGACATCAATGGTTGAGGTATTTTGTGCAATTTGTACACCTCGAGCAATTGCAAATGATATGCCAATTCGCCAGGTCCAAGCACATTGACAATACTGGGAAACACAGCATCCGCCAAAATAGAACGCAACCCCGCCGCTGGTGTGATGCGGTGTGGTGCGGTGTGCAGTACTTGCTCGAGATCGGTTTTTGTATAGGTTTGATCGGCACTGAATACTTGTCCGTCGAATTTCAGTAAACGCCGCTGACCATCATCACCTGTGATAAACAAATTGGTCGCCTGTGCCGCTCGGCGTAACTGCGCGGTCAGACTATGTGACTCGAGTTGCCCAGCCGCTTGTTCGATGGCTTGACTGGAAGCCAATGGCGACTCGAGTTCGTGTTGAATCCCTTTTACAAATAATGCTGCAATACTTGGATAAAGCGGATCAACAATTATGAGACCGTATTTACCAAGCAATGCAAATAAAATTCTTGAGAACCATTCACTATAATTGTGCGAAGCGGCAAATGTTGTTTTGAGCATCTCGAGGATTGGTGTTTTAAACACTTCAGGTGCGTCAAAAGCAGTTAAGTGCTGGATTATCGTCTCGAGGTATTCTGGCAGTAATGGAATGGCTCCGATTGGCATACCTTTGGGTAACTCGAGGCTGATGTGGTGTTCTTGTTCAGAGCCATCCAAAAGATAGGCATGACGCACTTCGTCGGAATCATGATCTTGGCTTGCCACCCAGAAAATGGGTAATACAGGTGCATCTGGGGTAGATAAACGCTTTGCCAGTAAAATGGCATCCACTGCCTTAGAAATGGTATATGAAGCCCCTAACAGCAAACCCGCTTGTTGACCTGTCATGATGGTACGCGAAGCAGGATGGGCTAATAACTTGGCATTCTCGAGAGCGGTTTTTGGTGCGGCGACACTTTCCAGATAAGCCACTACCGCTTGGCTCAGTGTTATACGATCTACATCTCGAGTTGTTGCCAATGCAGCCACAAAATCAGCGTGTTTTAGCCGATGCAAAGGGAGAAGTTGATGCGAACAAAAAGCCTCGAGTGCGGTCACGCGAGGCATTCTAGGCTGAGAAGCAATGATTGGGGCGTTGCGCTGACTACCTTAACGCTTTGCCAGCAGTTGCACAAATTTCTTTAAGTCATCGGCTTGGACACCATCTTTAAACGGATTAAAGGGTTTGTTGTTCTGAATTGCATCAAACATCTTTCTGACTCGAGGGTCTGGTGTGCCACCTGCTCCGCCTGGTCTACCGCCCCCAAAGAAACCACCGCCACTTGGTCGTGCGCCACCTGCTGCTCCTGCAATTGCGGCAGGATTAGGCGGATTGGTGTTGGTGCCTTGTTGCAAACGCCGAGCCTCGGCGCGTTTACGGCGTTCCTCATCTCTGGCTAAACGGGTTTTATCCATCCAAACGAGTTGTTTGGCACTAACGAATTTATTCTCGAGTAAATCCAAAATTTTTGTTGCATCTTTTGGTGCTAAAGCAGCGCGTTTACCTAAGTCTGCCAGAATTGGCAGACCAATCTTCACTTGGGCTTTGGTGAACGCCAAACCTTTTTCTTTGTCCACTTCTTGCATCAATGCTAGGCTTTGGCTTAAATCAAACCAAGGCTGATACTTTTGCATTATTGCCCTCAGTTGAGGGTTGCGCCCACCAGGGGCATCGCCACCAACAGGCGGAGTTCCTTGTTGGGCTAATGCCAAACCAACTAAGGCAAAACTCGAGACAAGCAGCAAACCAATAGTTGTACGTTTCATAAGAGACCTCCAAAGGGAGAGGGCGAAAGGCGAAAAGCAAAAGCTTACTCGTACCGTAGGGCATCAACTGGTTGTAATTTAGCAGCTCGAGATGCAGGGTAATAACCAAAGAAAATGCCAACAAAGGCAGAAAAACCAAATGCCAGTAAAATACTCGAGAGTCCAATAACTGGTGTGATATTGAGAGCAGCACCTGCCAGTAATGCAAGTGAAACGCCGAGGGCTGCACCGAGCAAGCCTCCACCAACTGAAAGGGCAATACTTTCGACCAAAAATTGGGTCAGGATATCTCGAGGGCGTGCGCCTAGGGCTTTACGAATACCAATTTCTCGAGTGCGTTCGGTGACAGATACCAACATGATGTTCATAATGCCAATACCACCAACCAGCAAACTAATTCCTGCTACACCACCAAGAAATAAGGTCAGAATAGTGGTCACTTGGTTGAGGCTAGATAAGGCATCGGCTTGGTTTTGGACATTAAAATCGTAATCATCAGGGATTTCTTTTTTATGTAATTTTGCCATTGCATCAATTAAATCGGTTTGTAATTGTTTAAGATCATTTTTGTCTTTACCTTGAATATAAGCACTCGAGACAGTATCGGCAGTGCTGCTTTGCCGACCTAAACGCTGCGAGTATGTGGATAATGGCACAATAATTTGTGTGTTTGGACTGGCAAAACCAGCATCGCCTTTATCGGGCAAAATACCAACCACCGTAAACGAGACACCTTGCAACTTGAATTTACTACCAACCTCGAGTTGTAAATCGGTAGCGACTTGAAAACCAATCACTGCCACGCGTTTACGCCCATTATTATCGGTTTCAGTAAAAAATGCACCTTTGGCAGGAATGGTATTTCTAACAATGGCATAATCTGTCCAAGAACCAATCACGGTTGCCGAAATATTATTAGCTCCTGCTTTGGCTTGGATGTTGCGTTGCACAGTTGGCGCAATCCCACCAATCCGACTCGAGAATTGTTCACGTAATGCTTTGACATCCGCCAGTGTAATAGTTTGTTGTCCACCACCACGCACCAAACCAAAACCACCACCTCGAGCACCCGAACCACTGGAAACCGTTAACAAATTGGTGCCTAAACTCTCGAGTTGTTTTTGGATACCACTGGTTGCGCCACTGCCTAAACTGGTTAAAGCAATCACAGCTGCTACGCCAATAATCACACCTAAGGTTGTCAGAATGCTGCGAAGCGGATTGCCCAGAATGGCACGCCAAGCAATACGAATGGTTTGCGATAAAGGCATTCCACCACCATCACTCGAGACCAAATCTGTAATCTTGGGTTGCTCGAGGGCAAGGCTCATAAGGCACCTTTGGTTTGAGGTTTTTGCATCATGCCACCACCCTACGACGATCGTGGTTTTGCATATCAGATTCGAGTAAACCATCGCGTAATCGAACAATGCGCTCGCAGTGCTCACCAATTTCAGGTTCGTGAGTCACAATAATCACAGTGCTACCCTCATTATTGAGCGCTTGGAACAAACTCATGATTTCAATACTGGTACGACTATCCAAGTTACCCGTGGGTTCATCAGCCAGTAAAATGGCTGGCTCGAGAGTTAAGGCTCTGGCAACTGCAACACGTTGCTTTTGACCACCCGAAATTTGGCTGGGCAAGTTACGCCATTTTTCGGCAATACCAACTCGCTCGAGTGCCCACATCGCTCGTTCACGGCGTTCTTTGGGTGGAATACCCGCGTAAATCATTGGGGTTTCAACATTCTCGAGCACATTTTGCCGAGTCAGCAAGTAAAATGCCTGGAAAACAAAACCAATGTCCAGATTTCTGGCTCGAGCACGTTCATTTTCGTTAAGGGTAGTAACATCGCGTCCACGTAATTGGTATGCCCCATCACTTGGAGCATCGAGCAAACCAATGATTTGCATCAAAGTGGTTTTGCCACTGCCACTTGGTCCCATCAGTGCCACCATCTCGCCACGTTCAATGCTTAAATCCACACCTTTTAAGGCATGAAATTCTTCTTCGGCAAGTTGATAGGTTTTACGAATCCCCTGTAGCTCGAGAATAATGCTCATTAGGGTCCTCCTGTACCAGGTTGTGTTGTCGTTGTTGTTCGATCCTTGGTGGTGAGAACAACTTTTTGTCGGGCATCTAAACCAGATTCAATAACAACATTGGTACCATCCTCAGCTGCAACCACCACTCGGGTCAGTTCTTCTGTACCATCGCGTTTTTGCACATTGACATAGGTTCGGTTTCGCACTGTTTGAATGGCTCGTTTGGGCAGTACAACCACATTTTGGAATTCCTGAGCAATAATTTCAACTTCTGAAGTCATGCCTGGACGCAATGTAAGATCGGCATTTTCGACAGTCACCGTGGCGTAAAACACAGCAATATTTTGCTGAATTGTGGCTTTAGGGCTAACAGCCGTGACTTTACCCATAAAGGTTTCGTTTGGCAGAGCATCCAATGTCACCTCGGCACGTTGACCAACTTTCACTTTAGCAATTTCGGTTTCGTCTACTTGCACAGGAATTTTTACACTCGAGTCCTGAATCAGGGTCAAAATACTCGCACCGCCAACACTGGCTCCAACCTGCCCAGTCACACTCGAGACCACCCCAGAAAATGGTGCGTACATTTTAATGTTGGCTAAATCTGTTTGGCTGCTGCTTAAACTCAGTTCGGCTTGGCGAATGGCTAATTCTTGATTTCGCAAATCTTGAGGATCCGAAGAACCTTTGATGTTCTGGGCACTCTGCGCGGTTTGTAAAGCAACTCGAGCCGAAGCTAAGCTGCTCTGAGCTTTCTCGAGGCTGCGCTTGGCATCATCGAGTTGATTCTGACTGGCACCACCTGCGGCAATTAAACGCTGCATATTGGTGTATGCACTTTGTGCACTTGCCATATCGAGTTTAGCATTGCCCACTTGGGTTTGAGCACTGAGCACACTTTGTTGCTGACTAACCCGAGCATTCACTTGATTTAAACGGGTTGTTTCAAGTTGAATCTTGGCTTTCTCGAGTTGTAACTTTGCATTTTCAACCGCTCGAGCAAAAGTGGTCGCATCGAGTTTGGCAATCACTTCGCCTTTATTAACCCGAGCACCTTCTTTAACAATAAATGCCAATGTGCCATTGACACTGGGTTTCATATCCATACTGGTCACAGCCTCGAGTGAACCAGGTCCTGTTACTGAAACCCGAAAAGTGCTGATATCCGCTGTGGCGGTTTCGATTTTAACAATGGCTAATTCGTTAGCTGTCGAAGATAATTTAATGATGCCACTGGCAATTAAGCCGCCACCAATGGCTGGGACAAGCAGTAATCCCCACCAGAATGGTGAAATGCGGCGTTTCTTTTTCATTTGTCACCACCAAGTTTGGTGAGCAAACCAAGCACATCCACACCACTGGATGTTGAAACCGAAGCTAATGCACGCCAATAAGAATCGATTGCTTGAGCTAAACTATACTGCGAACGACGATACGCCACCTCGGTTTGTTGCAAAGTCAAACGAGCAATACTACCACCCTTAAAACGCGCTTGGTCTTGCTCGAGATTACTTTTCGCATTTTCCAAATCCTTGGCACTAATGCCCACACGTTCCTTGGCGTTGCTGGCATTCCGAATTGCATCACGCAAACTGGTGACAGCATTAGCTCGAGCCGTTTCTAAACTGCGTTTACTATTCTCGAGTTGTGCTTGATTATCACGCAAAGTATTGGGTGGGGTGTAATCATTATCGGCGAGTTTGACATTTAACTCTGATAACGCCACGCTCTGAGCGGCTTGTAAAACACTGGCAATGCGTTTTTCCAAACCAGCTTCCAGAGCTGCTGCATCTAATTTAATATCCACCTTGGCAAGCGCTTCCGCCGCTTGTAAATCCCCTGTTGCCCCTGTCACCAACTCGAGACGGTTACTCAGTACGGGAATTTGGGCTTTTGCATCTGCCAGACTTTGTTTACTCGAGGAAACTGTGGACTCTGCCTTAGACACATCCAAAGCCGTTCCGTTACGCGCCGCCAGTTTCGCTTTTGCCACCTCGAGATTACGAATATCCAATGCCAGTTGCGTTTCGAGTACATTAATATTTTCTTGCGCTTCAAACAAATTGATATACGCCGTTAAAACATTGGAAAATACCGAGAGTTTCTGAGCCTCGAGTTGCACAGCATTCAGCACCGCTGTATTGCGAGCCTGAGTCAAAGGCACAATGAGCGTGGTTGGATCCGCTTCTTTAACCACCAAATCCGCTTGGGCATTTGCCAGCGTACCTCGAGAAGTTGCCAAATCTGCATTACGTTCCAAAGCTAATTTTGTCACACCCTCGAGATTCAACGGTGTTGCAGCAGCAAGGGCGATGGAGACAAAGGCGAGGCTGATAGTGAGTAGTTTTTTCATAGGTGACTCCTGAGGAGAAAGATATTAGGAATAAAAGCAAGTCTAAAAGAGAAAAAAATTGTAGGGCGCGAGGTGTACCTTGCTCAAATGGCTAAATGCTAAAAACATCTCGAGTCATATTCGCATTTCCTTTCCTAGGGCAATCTCGAGTTTTAAAGCAGCACTGATTGCAGCCATAATGGTATTCTCGAGGTCTCGTTCGGCTTGTTGAACAGCTAATTTGCTGGTCTCGAGATCGGTTTTGGTGATACTACCTGCAGTGAACCGAGTTTGCGTGGTGGTTAAATTGTTTTTGGCATTCTCGAGGGCTTTTTGACTAAGCGGAATGCGGCGAATGGCATTTTGGGTATCTATATATTTTTGGCGGATGTCCAGTTCAGCCGTTTTTTTGCTGCGTTCAAGGTTTTGTTTAGCTATCTCGAGAGCAGTTTGGGCACTGGCAACTTGAGCATCGCTACTGGGTGCAATCAGGGGCACACTGATACTGGCAGATAGGCTGATGGTTGTACCACTGCTTGAACTGGTACCTGATGGTGGTTGATACGAACCACTGACCGATAAACTACCTGTTTGTAAATTCAGTCCTGTACTGAGATTTGCACCACTATCAGAAATACCTAAGGTGACACTGCTATTTGGTAACGCTCGGTTGCGTTGCGCGATAACAACAGCATCTTCAGCATCTCGCAGTGAAAGTATAGCTTTGAGAACATCAGCACGAGTATCAAAAGATTTTTTAATCAGTGCTTCAACTGGCTCGAGTGGTAAGGTTGGTGCGCTGGTAGGGCTTGTTGGGCTGATCGTATCGGTTGTACCCAATGTATTGGCAATGGTCAATTGGGCTAACTCGAGACTTGCATTGGCTTGCTCGGCAGTATTTTTGGCAGTCTCGAGGTTTTGTTGACTGCTGCTTAGTTGTTCAGCAGTGATTTGATTGTTGCTGCGTTGAATTTGCGCGATTTTCAATTGGTTATCGCGTAACAGTAGCGTATTTTTAGCAATTTCTAAATCGAGTTCGGCAATTCGCAGACTGTAATACTGGTTGCTGGTATTGACAATTAATGTGTTTCTCGAGTCTCGCAAATCGAGTTTGGCACGGTCAAAAGTTCGTTCCGCTCGGCGGATATCATCAAATTGACTAGCCCAAGGCAGCACGGGCAAACTGGCTGTTCCTGTAATTTTAATCGAGAAATTATTCGCACCTGTTGCGACATTGGTGTTGTTACTGGCATCTGCGCCAACATTGACCCGAATGCCCGCAGCAGCTTGGGTGCTTTCATAATTGCGTTGAGCCACTTGAAAACCAAGGTCTAAGGATTGCCACTCGAGACCATTGCGTAATTGTTTCAGGACTTCTGGTAATGTGAATGGTTTTGCTGCTAATGCTGTACTTACAAATAGTAATAGAACCAGCCTTCTTCGCATGTGTGTATTGTAATCCTGTTGCTCCGAAGGTTTATCGAAGCGATGATGAAGGTTGTGTGAATAGGTAATTTCACACAACCTTCATAAATTCCTCGAGACTTCTTCATCGCAAAGCTCGAGAATACATGCCTGATGCTATCTGCCACTGTGTTAATCGTTGAAGATGAATCCGAAATCGCTGATGTACTCGAAGCGTACTTACGCCGCGAAGGATTTAGAACCGAACGAGCCGCTGATGGCGAACGCGCCCTCGAGTTACACCGCGTTGTCAAACCCGATTTACTTTTACTCGATATCATGTTGCCAAAAAAAGATGGTCTTGAAGTACTACGAAAAGTCCGTGCTGAAGGCAATACACCTGTTATTTTACTGACCGCTCGAGCCGAAGATATTGACAAACTGATTGGTTTAGAACTTGGCGCAGATGATTATGTGGTCAAACCGTTCAGCCCACGCGAAGTAGTGGCTCGAGTTAAAGCGGTGTTGCGCCGCGCTCGCCCAGAAGAAAAAATAGATATCCTCCGTGTCGGCAACCTCGAACTCGATATCCGTGCTGTCGAAGTTAAAGCCAAGCAAACAAGATTAGATTTAACCCTGACCGAATATCGTTTACTCGAAGCACTGATGCGAGCTGTTGGCAGGGCTTTTACTCGCACCGAATTACTCGAGATAGCCTTACCCGATTCCGAAGCTTTAGAACGGGTTGTGGATGCACACCTCAAAAATTTGCGCCACAAACTCAGCCAAGCAGGTGTTGGTGATATGCTCGAGACAGTACGTGGTATTGGTTATAGATTAAGGCTAGAACCATGAGTATAACAACTCGAGTAATTACAGCTATGTTACTCGTGGCAATTGCCACCATTGGCATGCCTGCTCTAATTACTTTATTTTCTGCCGAACAACAATTTCGCCAACCAAACGAACGCGGGCGAGAAATCTCGGCTGTGCTTCGCAGCGTCGAAGCGCTTTGTGCCGACCAACCACCCGTAGGTTTAGTCTGCCCCAAACCTCGCCCTGAAGATTTTGCCCCACGCCCATCACGCAACCGCAGCGGCATTCCATTTATTGACCCCAGACCTTGGGTTGCCCAAGCTGTCATAGTCGGAGTCAGCATCGCCTTAATAATGGCATTGGGTTTAGCTTTACTCTTATCAAAACGCATCAGCAAACCCATTCAAAATGTATCAGCCGCTGCCGCTCGAGTAGCCCACGGCGACCTCAGCGCTCGAGCCGATATACAAGGTTCAGATCGGGATGAACTCAGCACTTTAGGACAAAATTTTAATCGGATGGCAGCTCACCTCGAAGCCCAAGCCACCATGCGTCAAAATCTTTTTGCCGATATCGCCCACGAACTTCGCACCCCACTGAGCGCCATCAAAGCACGATTAGAAGCCCTCGAAGACGGTGTGATGCCTCTGGATTTAGAAGCCATTCAACGCTTATCAGGACAAACCAGATTACTTGAACGCTTGGTCGAAGATGTGCGTTTATTATCTCTTGCCGATGCTGGCACATTAACCCTCGAGTTACACAATACCGACATCACCGCTTTAGCCAAAGAAACCCTAGAAGTATTCCAAGCCAAAGCCACACAACACCAAATCACCCTCGAGTTACACAGCCACCAAATAATCCAATCTAAAGTAGATGCCAACCGATTACAACAAGCTATTGGCAACTTACTGGAAAATGCCATTCAGCACACTCCAGCAAAAGGTCGTGTCCGACTCGAGTTACAACAAACCACACAGGCAATTGAAATTCAAGTCTCTGATACCGGCTCAGGAATTCCACCCGAAGCTTTAACACGCATCTTTGAAAGACTCTACCGAGCCGATGCCTCGAGAAACCGAGCTACTGGAGGGAGTGGCTTAGGGTTAGCCATTGTCAAAACCATTGCCGAACTACACCAAGGTACAGTCAAAGCCAAAAATCTTAGCCCGCATGGGGCGGCACTTTGTATTACGTTGCCGTTATAAAATATAAAGCTTTGCGCTTAATACGTTTAACAAGTAAAACTCAAGGGTTTTTGCAAGTTGGGCGAGGCACGCTTCGCACCCTACTGGTTATTGGCATGCCCCACAGTGTTCTGCCTTAGCCCTTTGCCCTCCTCACCTAGAAGCGTTACACTACTGCCATGCGCGAGATTCATGTTTCCAGTGGTGGTCATGACTTTCCTTTTTCCAAAGGATTAGTTGTTGAATCATTGTTGAATGCAGATATTCCTCGAGAATCTGCCATGGTGATTGCTCGTCGGGTTGAGCAGCGCCTTGTCGATGAAAAACTCAAGATGATTGATCCACACACATTAAAACGCATTATTCTCGAGGAAACCCAAGATGTTTTAGGGATTGCAGCGGCTCAGAAACTCGAGCGGCAAACCACAGCTTTTGAGGATGTGATTGTCCGTGATGGTGAGCGGAGTATTCCGTTCAGTAAAGGGTTGTTGTCGCGATCTTTAGAATTAGCAGGTATTCCAATTAAAGATGCTTTTGGTTTTGCTAAAGATTTAGAAAAACAATTGCGGGTACAGGGTATCTCGGAGATTTCTCGAGCCAGTTTAGAAAATATTACCCTCGAAGAACTCGAGCGAGTCTATGGTGAGGAACGCAAAGATGCCTATCTCGAGCGGTATCAACGGGCAACTCAAGTGATGGTGCTTGAAGATGATGAAGGTGTCAGTTTTCCATTTTCAAAAGGTATTTTGGCACAGAGTTTAATGGCAACGGGTCTAAACCCTGCTAATGCTCATCAGATTGCTCGTGAGATTGAAATTCATTTGCTCGAGGAGAACGAATTGGTGGTTTCGCGGGATCGGCTTCGCCAAATTGTGATTACCGCTTTAACAGTAGAAGCAGGAGAAGAAGTCTCGAGGCGTTATACGTTGCTGCGTTCAATTCGTCGTCCTGAAAAACCAATTCTTATTCTTATTGGTGGGGTCACAGGCACGGGTAAAAGTGTGTTAGCCGCAGAAATTGGCTATCGTTTAGGGATTACTCGAGTTGAGTCCAGCGATTCCATTCGTCAGGTGATGCGAGCCATGATTAGTAAAGAATTGCTACCAGCTTTGCACTCGAGTACTTTCGATGCTTGGACTGCAACCCTCGAGCCAATCGAAGAAGCTCAGTTTAAACGCGGTGGTGGGCGTAAATTTGTCAAACCAACCAGAGATCAGTTATTGGATGGTTTCCGCGACCAAGTCAAACAAGTTTCGGTCGGAATCCGTGCCATTGTTGAACGAGCCAGCAACGAACATACCAGCATGATTATTGAAGGTGTGCATATTGTGCCAGGGTACTTACCCGTAGATTTATTCGAGAACGCCATTGTGGTGCCTATGGTGGTTGCTGTTCGTACCGAAGATGCTCATCGGCAAAGATTTTACAGCCGTGATGCCGAAACCAACAAGCACCGCCCAATGCAGCGTTACCTCGAGCATTTTGAAGATATCCGCAATTTACAAGAATACGTTGAACGCTTAGCTCGAGCCGTTGGTGTGCCCGTGATAGATGCCGAGAGTTTAGATGCGGCTGTTGAAGGTGCTATCGAAGTGATTGCCCAACGTGTGATGACCTTACAAAAACGCAAAGTGGTGGCTGTTTGAGGTGCCTATGAATCTCGAGCAAATACTGGCAATTTCCCAAAATTTGCATCGCCATATTTGCCCTCGGCAAGTGCTCGGTGCACGCATGGGTTTACTGGCAGGCGAACTTCTCGAGCTTACATTGCCCAGAGAAGATAAACGCCTTGTGGTGCTGGTCGAAACCGATGGCTGTTTTGCCGATGGTGTTTCGGCTGCCACTGGTTGTTGGTTAGGGCGGCGCACCATGCGTTTAATGGATTATGGCAAAGTGGCGGCTACCTTTATTGATACCAAAACACAACAAGCCATTCGGATTGCACCGCACATCAATGCTCGAGCCAATGCCAAAGCCTTACAAACAGCATTAAACAAATGGCAAGCGTATCTCGAGGGGTACAAGATATTACCCGATAACGATTTACTCACATTTCAGGCAGTACAACTCAATTTTTCACTCGAACAATTGTTATCCCATGCTGGTGCTCGAGTGACTTGCGAACAGTGCTGCGAGGAAATTCTTAATCAACGCGAAGTGATACAAAATGGCAAAATTTATTGCCAATCTTGTGTAGCAAATTCCTACTGGACAGGTAATAAACCCGTATAAATCTGCTCGAGGGTTAAATTTATTTCGAGGCAAGGAATATCAATCTCACCTGTGTTATTTAACGTTTCAACTTCCCATTTTGTACCGACTCGCTTATACAAAATAGCAAAAGCCGAATTTTGTGCCAAAATCAAATATCGGTTCAAACTCGAAATGCTTTTATATTCATCAAGTTTCAAACCAAAATCGGTGCGTTCAGTACTATCTGACAAAACTTCCATCACAAAACAAGGATTCTCGAGAAAATACTCATCATCACCAGGAGCACAAGAAATCACAATGTCTGGATAACGTACTCTTGAACCACGAGTACGGATTTTAATACCCTCAATAGCAATTTCGCATTGCTTTGCCTCGGCAGTGGCTTCTAGTAAACGCAGAACCCGTCGTGCAATTCGGTGATGTTGACGCTTCTCACCTGCCATCGCAAAAACTTTGCCATCCACAAACTCGTAACGAACATCAGAAGTTCGTTCAAACTCGAGGTATTCCTCTAGCGTCATGCGCTGCTCTAGCGTAATTGCCATATACCGAGTATACGCCATCAGTATGGCTTAATAATTTACATACTTGCTTACGCATATCAGGATTCCTTCAAACTTGCTTGCTTCACGCTATTAGATTCGATTTGATATTTTTCATCCTTGAGACAAAAGCCCTACGTATTTGCAAGACAAGCTACGATTCTTAGGGGACATTCGAGCAGCCTAAAAAAGCGATTGTATTAAAAGCAACTCGAGACTCGAGTTTGCCTTTCTCGAGGTTCTTATGAAAAAACCATTCTTACTCAGCGCAGCCTTGCTGGCTGGCATTGCACTTGCCGCCCCTATTCAAATTCGTGATGGTCTTGGGCGCAGTGTCACTGTCAATGCACCCGCAAATCGCATCGTGGCATTATCCTTAACAGCTACCGAAATTCTGGTGGATATTGGCGCTAACCCGATTGGTCGTCCGAGTAGTGCCACACATCCAGCCACCGCTTTACGTATCCCAGATGTTGGTAGTGCCTACCGCCCTGATACCGAAAAGATTCTTGGTTTACGTCCAGATTTACTGATTGGTTCGGTTGGTACCACTGCTGCCAGCGCCCGTCAACTTGGTGCACTGCCAATACCGCTCATTGTGACTCCAGACTCGAGCCTGAAAGATGTTTACGATACATACACACTATTTGGCAAATTAACCAACCGTGAAGCCTACGCTAAAGCCCGTTTAGAATTCCTGCAATCTCGAGTCAAACGCGTCATTGCCAAAGTACCTAGCAATGTGGTTAAACCAAAAGTGTTGGCTTTGCTGGCGGCGGGTGGGCAATCGTTTAGCACCACCGACGAAACCTACATTGGTGATCTGCTCGAGAAAGCAGGTGCTAACAACGTTGCCAAAGGCACACCAAGCGCCGACCCACGCCAACCCGGTTTTGTTGTGCTCAGTTTAGAGCAAATTGTCGCAGCCAACCCCGATGTGATGATTGGTTTCCGCGCCGTAACTGCCACTGGTGCACCAGCGCCTAGTCCGTTTGAACGCCTCGAGCAAAGCAGCGCTTGGAAGAACTTAAATGCTGTAAAAAATAATCGGGTACATATTCTCAGTAGCGACCCATTTGTCACAGCTCCAGGACCACGGGCTGTCGAAACCCTCGAAACATTAATTCCTTTGTTCTACCCAAAGCAGTAAACGCTAACTAAAAGGTTAAAGTAAGGGCGATTCAATTGAATCGCCCATCAATTATGAAATCAGATGCTAAACAAACCATGCAATTGGCTCGAGATGTCACAAAAAGCTCGAGCTTGCCTTGGTTTTTTGGCTTAATAGCCCTGCTGTTACTGGTTTTAGGAATCGCGCTGGCTAATGGCTCTTATCCGATTTCGTTGCAAACATTACTGGCTTGGGTGGTAGGACAAGCCGATGCCACTTCCGCGCAGATTCTCTGGGAAGTTCGCGCACCACGAGTTATACTGGCATTATTAGTCGGCTCGAGTTTAGGTTTAACTGGACCATTATTACAAGCGGGGTTTCGTACCAGCCTAGCCGATTCCTACTTGCTTGGCTTAGCAGGCTTTGCCGCTCTAGGCGCGGTTTTGCTACAACAAATTGGTATGGCAGGCTTTGGCACGCCAGTCCTTGCCAGTATGGGCGCAGGCTTTGCGGTTTGGTTACTGACACAACTTTCTAACGAACGCTCGAGTGAACGCCGCGCCTTAATTGGGGTTGCTTTAGCTGCTATGAGTTTATCTGGGCTGTCATTATTACTGGCACTGTCACAAAGCCCTACCAGTTCCAATGTCCTTGGTTGGGTGGTTGGAGGCTTCTATGGAGCGGGTACCAATCAACTTTGGCAAATGCTGCCATTTGCTGCTATCGGCACAGCCATTGCCCTGATGCTAGGACGCATTGCCAACCTTTTACAACTTGGTGATGATGTCGCCGAGAACCTAGGCTTAAATGCTCGAGCCTCAAGAAACTTAGTATTGATGCTGGCTGCTTTATTAACAGGAGTGGCTGTTGGTACCAGTGGTTTAATGGGTTTTGTTGGCTTACTTTCGGTCAGTGTAGCTCGAGGAATTTTTGGCACAGATTATAAGAAATTACTGCCCGCCAGTGCGCTGATTGGTGGCATTGCAGTTAGTTTATCCGATGTGATTGGACGCACACTGATCGCACCGAACGAAATTCCCGCAGGAGCATTCACCACCGTCCTAGGCGGAATTTACTTAATGATCCTCTCGAGACGAGCCTCATGACCTCTCCTCTACTTGCCCAAAATATCACTGTCAGACGCGGAACTCGAGCCATTATGCGCGAAGTCAATCTCGAGTTCAAAGCTGGCGAAGTGACCGCGATTATCGGGGCGAACGGTGCAGGTAAAAGTACCTTATTGGCTGCCTTGGCAGGTTTGCGTTCTTTGCAACACAATGAAGGTTCTGTTTTACTCGAGGGTAAGGATATGCAAACCTTATCAAAAGCTGTGATTGCCACAAAACTTGCTTTCTTGCCAGCCCACTCGAGTGTACCTTTTCCATTGACGGTTCGAGAACTGATTGCCTTGGCTGAACCATCACAAACTGCTTATCTTGAGGCATTAGCGGCTATGGAACTCGAGCCACTCGAAGAAAAAGCCATTACGCAATTATCTACTGGTGAAGCCAAACGCGCTTGGCTTGCCATGACCCTCTCGAGAAATACGCCAATACTTTTATTGGATGAACCACTGGCTGGTTTAGACCCACGTTACCAAATGCGTTTACTCGAGACATTACAAACTCGAGCCAGTAATGGCGCATGTATTGTTTTTATTGCCCATGACATCCCTTATGCGGCTCGAGCTAACCGCGTGATTGCCCTTGGCGAAAATAAGGTCATGGCAGATGGAACACCTCTCGAGGTATTGAACTCGAGTTTGTTGCGTGAATTGTACGGTGTGGAAGTGTGGCTTGGCACTGAGCCAAGTACAGGCGCACTTGTGCCATTACCAACTCGAGCAGTCTAGTCTAGCGGTCTAGGCTTTTACCTCGAGCTTTAGGGCAGCGGCGGCGTACTGTTAGACCATGCAAAATTTTCCATTGCCAGATGCTCGAGGGCGATTTGGTCGTTTCGGTGGTCGGTACGTTCCAGAAACACTGATTCCTGCGCTCGAGGAGTTAAGTGCAGCCTACCAAGATGCCAAAAACGATCCTGCTTTCATGGCAGAATTTGAACAAACACTGCGCGAATTTGTGGGTCGTCCGAGTTTATTGTACTACGCTAAAAATTTAACAGAACGCTTAGGTGGCGCAAAAATTTATTTAAAACGCGAAGACCTAAACCACACTGGTGCCCATAAAATCAACAACACCATTGGGCAAGTTATGCTGGCAAAACGCATGGGCAAAAAACGTATCATTGCTGAAACAGGTGCAGGTCAACATGGCGTTGCCACAGCTACAGCATGTGCTTTATTCGGACTCGAGTGTATTGTCTACCAAGGGGAAGAAGATGTGCGTCGTCAGGCATTGAATGTATTTCGTATGAAATTACTGGGTGCAGAAGTTCGACCTGTCTCGAGTGGAACCCGCACCCTCAAAGATGCGACCAACGAAGCGATCAGAGATTGGGTGACCAATGTTCGCAGTACATTTTACGTGCTTGGTAGCGTGGTTGGTCCACATCCATACCCTGCGATGGTACGCGATTTCCAAAGTGTGATTGGTGAAGAAACCAAAACGCAATTACTAGAACTCGAGGGGCGCATCAACCCAGATGCCATTGTTGCTTGCGTTGGTGGTGGCAGCAACGCCATTGGTATTTTTGCACCATACGCTTACCTCGAGAATCGTCCGCGTTTAATTGGTGTTGAAGCTGCTGGGCATGGCGTTGAGTCTGGGCTTCATGCTGCCAGTGTAGCAGGGGGCAAAGTTGGTGTCTTACATGGCAGTTTGATGTATTTGCTGTACGACGAAAATGGTCAGATCGTGCCTGCCCACAGTGTTTCAGCAGGACTCGATTACCCAGGAATTGGACCAGAGCACAGTTATTACGCCGCCAATGGCGTTGCCGAATACGTACCCATTACTGACCGAGAAGCCCTCGATGGTTTCAAACTTTTATCCGAATGTGAAGGAATTATTCCTGCCCTCGAGACAGCCCATGCCATCGCTTATTTGAAAACACTGGCTCCTGAACTGGGTAAAGATAAAATTATTGTGGTTAACTTATCAGGCAGAGGCGACAAGGATGTTCAAGAAGCCATGCGAGTCATGACCGACATGGAAAACGCTGCCAAAGCCTAAAAATCGTAGGGGCGAGGCATGCCTCGCTCAATAAAACCAAAACCGATGGGCATACTCACCCAACCGCCCAAAATTAGGGCAACCACAAGGGTCGCCCCTACAAAAACAAAAAAACCACCGTAGCAGCGAGGCATGCCTCGCCTAATTCGCAAAAGACTAAAGCATTATGCCAATCAAGGCGAATTTTGTATTCACCTCTACGAAAATCCAACTGTAGTAAAACATGCCTCGCAAGAATCTAAAGCATTGTGTTATTCAGAGGAAATACAAGATTTACTCTTTACGAAAATCAAAATTATGGTCAGGTCATCTCTTTTAAATCCTTTTACTTTTGGAGCTTTTTATGAATCGAATTGAAACTGCTTTTGCCACGGCTGCTGCTCAGTCTCGAGCGGCGTTTATTGGGTATTTACCTGCGGGTTTTCCTTCGCTCGAGGGATTTACTCGGGATGCGTTAACGATTCTCGAGTTTGCGGATGCACTCGAGATTGGTTTGCCGTATTCTGATCCGTTGGGTGATGGTCCGACGATTCAAAAAGCGGGTGAGAAAGCACTCGAGAATGGGATGACGGTGCTGGGCACGTTTGCAGCAGCCAAGGCGTTGCGGGCAAAGTCTGATAAGGCATTGTTTGTTATGACGTATTACAATCCGATTTTGGCTACGGGCGAAGCCGAATTCGTGGCTGGGGCGGTGGCAGCAGGTGTAGATGGTTTGATTCTGCCTGATTTGCCACCAGATGAAGCGGATACTTTGATTCCAATTGCGACGGCGGCTGGTTTGAAATTAACCTTTTTGCTTGCGCCTACCAGCACCCAAGATCGGATTGATTTGGTAACTGCCTCGAGTACAGGTTTTGTCTATGCGGTGTCGGTAACAGGTGTGACGGGTGCTCGAGTGGGGATTCCTGAAGAAGTACCTTTGATGGTGCAGAACATCAAAGCAAGTACGTCGAAACCTGTGGCAGTTGGTTTTGGTGTTTCTAATTTTGAGACAGCGCAGGCGGTGGCTCGAGTGGCGGATGGTGTGGTGGTTGGTAGTGCTTTGGTCACAGCAGCACAGCGTGGTGAGGGTTTGCGTGAGTTGTGTACTGAGATTCTGGCGGGTTGTGCCAAGTGATTTTCTTTGCGCTGCTTTTTAGCGCGGCTGGAATAACGCATTTTGTTGCACCAAGTTTTTTTGTGGCGATTATGCCGCCGCCACTAGCGCCGTGGGCACTCGAGTTAACGTTTGTCAGTGGTTTTTTTGAGTTGCTGGGCGGGGTGGGTTTGTTATTCTCGAGAACACGGCGTTTGGCAGCGTTTGGTTTAATGGCGTTGCTGGTGGCAGTGTATCCTGCTAATATTTTTATGGTGCTCGAACCGAGTCGTTTTGCTGTGCCTGTTTGGGTTTTGTGGCTGCGTTTGCCGTTGCAATTTTTGATGTTGTGGGGTTTGTGGCGGATTGCCAGCGTGAAGAAAGTATAACGATTCTTGGTTTTATCGCTGAAAATCCGTTATGCTTTATTCCATGACACAAATCAGTGATTCAGCTTGGGCAACATTGCTCGAGACAATCGAAAAAAGTGGCAATCAAATCAAACTTGGTGGTGGCGTAAAAGCCATTGATCGCCAGCATGCCAAAGGGCGATTAACCGCTCGAGAACGAATTCAGCGTCTGATTGATGTTGGTTCGAGATTTGATGAAATTATGCTTTTCGCTGGTTTTGAAATGTACACAGACATTGGTGGTTGCCCGAGTGGTGGCACGATTACAGGTATCGGTAAAATCGCTGGGCGCGATTGGATGATTGTGGCAAATGATGCCACGGTCAAAGCTGGTGCGTTCTTTCCAATTACCGCGAAAAAAGTGATTCGAGCGCAAACCATTGCTTTTGAAAATAAATTGCCTGTGGTCTATTTGGTAGATAGCGCTGGTGTGTATTTACCAATGCAAGACGAGATTTTTCCTGACCAAGATGATTTTGGTCGGGTATTTTATTTGAATGCCCGCATGAGTGCAGCAGGGATTCCACAAATTGCGGCAATCATGGGTAATTGCGTGGCTGGTGGTGCGTATCTGCCCGTGATGTGTGACACCTTGATTATGACCGAGGGTTCGGGCTTGTATTTAGCCGGTCCTGCACTGGTTAAAGCCGCCATTGGGCAAGTGGTGGATTCCGAAGAACTTGGTGGCGCTGGTATGCACTCGAGTATTGCTGGTACGGTAGATTACCGTGAACCAGACGATGAACATGCAATTAAACGCATTCGTTCCTTGGCGGGTTTATACGCCATGCCAGACTTAGCACCGTGGGCAAAACGTCGGCTCGAGGTGGTTGCTCCTCAGCAAAATTCGTTACTCGAGACCATCAGTACCGATGGCAGCAAACCATACGACACCCGCGAGGTGATCTCGAGTATTTTTGATGCCAGTACCTTTCAAGAATTCAAAGCTGAGTATGGCGAAACCATCCTGACTGGTTTTGCTCGAGTGGCTGGGTATCCTGTGGCAATTGTGGCGAATCAGCGTAAAATCATTAAAAAAACAGGCAAACTCGAGGTGGGTGGTGTGATTTATGCTGAGGCAGCGGATAAAGCAGCTCGGTTTATTTTGGATGCCAACCAGATGGGCATTCCGTTGGTGTTTTTATCGGATGTGACTGGTTTTATGGTTGGGCGCGACTCGGAGCACATGGGCATTATTCGTCGTGGAGCAAAAATGGTCAATGCTGTATCCAATAGTGTGGTACCAAAAATAACCATTATTACAGGTGGTAGTTTTGGTGCTGGCAATTATGCAATGAGTGGTAAAGCCTATGCTCCACGCTTTATTTTCGCTTGGGCAAGCGCTAAGTACGCAGTCATGAGTGGCAATGCAGCCGCTAAAACATTGCTCGATATCCAATTAGCGCAACTCGAACGTAACGGATATAAACCCGACCAAGACGAACTCAAAGAACTGTTTGATACCATCAAAAGTAAGTACGACACCGAACTTGACCCGCGTTATGCTGCCGCAAGATTGTGGGTAGATGAAATTATTCATCCGCTCGAGACTCGAGAACGGATTATTCGCAGCCTTGATGTATGTGCGCTCGAGGGGGCATTACAACCATTTAGAACGGGGGTTTTTCAAGTTTAACGCAAGCGAATTCCAAAATTAAATTTAAATTCACCTTTCGGAATCGTGATGTCAAAACCAAGGACATACGCAAATGATAAACCGTAAATGGTGATATTCGCGCCGACATTACCTGCTTTTGGTATTAAATCGTAATAGGCTCGAGGTGAAACAGTTACTAAAGGTGTTTGGAATTGTTGCCCAAGATGATTGGTTGGTACATTGCCATCGTAGAACGCAACATCAAAACCAATATCGGCTCGTTGACTTATCCAAGCAGCGGTTCGTAAGTTATAACCTAAGCCAATACTAAACACAGGTTTCTCGAGTCTGACACCTATTTCCCCAAATGGGGCAACACCCAAATTTGGCGCAACCCGTAGTGTACCTGTCAGGGTTGTGGCAGGTGCGAGTGCATGGGTTGTGAATGGTGTAGTAGAAGGTTGTTCGGTATTGGCAAACGTTGCGCTGAGTGTTGCCACATCGAAAATATTAACGCTTGAGGTAAGGCTGCCTGTGTAATCGGCAATAAATCCGCCACTCGAGTAATAAGTTAAACGCCCATTCCAAGTGCCTGTGACACTGAAAATGTCTAAACTCCAAGCAAAATTGATACTAAAAATTCCTCGAGCAAACGCTTGGACTTCTCTGGTTGTGGTGGGAATACTTTCAGTAATTGCGCCTAATTCAAATTTTGGTCTGAAAGTAAAAGGGCTAACAATCAGATTCTGGGCAATGCCACCTCGAATCTCGAGGGTACGTTGGCTACTTGATGCTTCGGTAGCCGTTTCGAGTTTAATACCACTGTCAAGATTGAGTCCAGCTGTAAATCCCGTTAATGGCTCGAGCGCAAGATTTGTGCGGAGTGTACCGCCTAAACTCTGACCTGCGAATAAACTGGTGCTGCCATCGAGTAAGGAGATCGAGAATGCCACCGCTGTTTTAGCAGTTGGGTTTGGACTAAATAAATTATAAACCACAAATGTACCTCTGGCTTTACCATCACAAGAAAGTAAAACATTGTTTAAACCAAAGGTTAAACCATTACCAAAGTTCAACTCGAGCGGAAATTCAAATGGGCAGCTTGGGTCGTAATCTAAACGCCCAACCCGAATGGGCAAACCAAAAATAAACAATGTTGTATCCTCGAGTCGGTACAAACCATTCTCGAGCCGAATAGCACTCGCAGAACTAAAAGTTAATTCCGAACCTGCACTGTTACGCCCCACCAAACCATTGACCCCACTGAGTTGCACACCCGCAGCACTACTCGAACCAAGTTGAGCATACAAACCAAATTGACTAGTACCAAAAGCCAATTGATTCAGTACGGCTTTACTCCCCTCGAGCACTGCTGTGGCAGCCTGGTAACGGTCTAAAACTGCACCAGTCGCATCTAAACGATCAAAAATAGCGGTTTGTAACGTTAATTTTTCACCAATCAAAGTGCCTCGTTCGGCAACCACATTATAATTGGCATTCGCAAACCCTTCGATTTTATAACTTGGCTCGAGTTTTAATCTGAGTTTCTCGAGCGAAACAGTATCGCCCCGAGATTCCAAACGCGCCACTGTACCTTTTGCACCCGTGCTTTCGATATTGGCATTATCGGCGGTCACAATCACACCTGCATCTGTTTCACGGACAATCAGTAATGGTGCACGTAAAACCCATACACCACGTTCAAAGCAGGCATCATAAAACCGTGTTTCGGTTGCATCCGAAGCATCACTGCTCGAGTAAACCGAACCAATACCTTCAACTGTGGTGATACCAACATCTTCACGATTACATTGCGGCGCAGCATATGCGATTGGCGCAAGCAAGAAAAGCAATAAGCAAAAAATTCGCACATGAACCTCCAAACCTCGAGGTTTCGAGGCATGGCATTATCCCATGCAAGAAAAGTTTTTCATGAGCTAAGCACGAGAAAGCTGTTATGGGTTGTTTCATACGGAATTAACTTAATCACTCTTCAACTGACCATCTTGACCCTGAAAGCAGCACCTTACAGGCTTCTTGCTCGTAAAATAGCACCTCACGGGCTACTCGCGCTTGAGTCGCAAAAAGCGGTCAAACTGTCGTTCTTGCTCACAAGACAGCACCGTCGCGCCCATGGCTGGACTGGTGGCACACAGGAGCGAAGCGGGCTGTTCGCGCTTCAAACGTTAATTCCGTGTCGTTGTTACTCCTGTTAGTCGGTTAATCAGTCAAAATACACGACTGATTAACACAATTCCGTATCAGCCACTGACTTTAGCAAAAACCATTCGTCCAAGCGATGTTTGTGTGACTGTTTGCACCGTAATTTGTGCCATTCGACCTTTAAAAGCTAAACCATCTTCAATCACAACCATTGTGCCATCCTCGAGATAGCCAATACCTTGTCCAACTTGATTACCTTCTCTGACAACTTGGATACTGATTTCATCACCAGCCCCCAGTTTAGGTTTCAGAGCATCGGCAAGGGCATTTAAGGAAAGGGTTTTGACATCTTGCAGCCCAGCCACTCGAGCTAAACCAGTGTCGTTGGTGACAATACTGGCATTAATCTCGAGGGCAGCCCGGATTAAACGCTCATCCACACCGCCACCCGTATCGGCAAATTCACGCACCACCACTTCAAGGTTACGTTGCGCTCGAAGTTTCTCGAGTAAATCTAAGCCACGCCGACCTTTACTCCGACGGTCGTTATCGGTGGAATCGGCAAAATATTGCAATTCACGCAGCACAAACCCAGGCACAATCAGTGTTCCTTCGAGAAAACCCGCTCGAGCCACATCGAGTACCCGTCCATCAATGATGATGTTGGTATCTATGAGTTTAAGTGTGCCTATCGAACCTTTAATCACATTGGTATTAACAGCTGTTCGATCCGAAAATGGCGAAAACCAATCACGGTTCATCACCGCAATACTCAGTAAGAACACCTCGAGAATAACCGTGATGATAATTTGCCAAACCCAAGAGTAATTTGGGATATTTGATATGACATTGTTTAAAAGCACACTAATTAAAAGCGCCATGATTGTAGCAACTGTGCCAGCAATAACTGTTTGCGGTGAAGCGTGCATCCAAGCTTCCGCAACTCGAGCCACCAAGCCACGTAACCAAAAACTGATTCGCCCTGTGAATAAAGACATCAGCAATGCACCCAGTAAGGTGACATAGGCTTGGTTAACCATATCTGGCACAATACTTGGAGCAAATCGCCAAGCAAAAAACGCCGCTAACAAAACCAATAAGGCACGAATAAGTACACGAATTGGATCTTTGATTTTCCACGGGTTTTCGTTCCAAGGTTTCATACAAACTCCAACATTAAACTTTAGCCTTTACACCCCAAGTCATTTGCACCGCATCACGCACCATGGTTACACTCGAGCCAGCTTGCACCCCCGGCGGAGCAATAATACGCCCAATACCAATGCGGGTTGCTTCGGCAGCCCGACGATTCGGTTGCGAAACACTGCGAACCTCACCAGCTAAACCAACCTCACCAAAAACCGCGATGCCTTCAGGAACTGGTTTCATCATCACAGCACTATACACAGCTAAAGCAATTGCGAGGTCTAAGCCCGGATCGAGTACCTTTAAACCACCTGCCAAATTGACATAAATATCTAAACCGCCAAGCGATAACTCTAAACGCCGCTCAAGCACCGCCAGTACCACATCCACCCGCCGAGCATCTAACCCAACTGCCACACGTTTAGGCGCTGGATACGGGGTTTTAGCTGCCAAGGCTTGCACCTCGAGTAAAAGTGGGCGCTGCCCATCCATCGTGGCAGCAATCACACTGCCCGGCGCTCCAATCGGGCGTTCCGCTAAAAACGCACTCGAGGGATTATCCACCGCCACCAAGCCTTGTTCTTGCATATCGAAGACACCAAGTTCACCAACGTTACCAAAACGATTCTTGGTCGAACGCAACATCCGATAATTGCCAACCGACTCGAGCATTAAAACAGCATCCACAATGTGTTCCATAACCTTAGGACCTGCCACCGAACCATCCTTGGTCACATGCCCAACCAGCACCATACTGCAACCTGTTTCTTTGGCAGCTCGAGTTAAACGCGCAGCTGCTTCACGTACTTGAGCTAAACCACCCGGCGAGCCAGTTTCACCAGCTTGAATGGTTTGAATCGAATCAACAATACACAATTTCGGACGTTCAGCCTCGAGCAAAGCCGAAATACCATCAGCGGTAATATCTCGAGTCATCAGAATATCGCCTGATACCGACAACCGATCTGCCCGCAAACGCACTTGCTCGAGCGATTCCTCGCCAGCCACGTACAAAACCGATTCGCCCGACTGTGCTAAATGATCGGCAACTTGCAGCAGCAACGTGCTTTTACCTATGCCTGGTTCGCCACCCAACAGCACCACACCACCTGCTACCCAACCACCACCAAGTACCCGATCTAGCTCGGTAATCCCACTCGAGACACGCGGTTCGGTCTGACTAGCCACACTCGATAAACGCACCAAAGCTGCACTTGGCAAATAACTGCGTTTAGCCGCAACATTACTGATTTCTTCAAAACTATTCCAAGCACTACATGTCGGGCAACGCCCAAGACTTTTGGCTGCGGTATACCCACAAGAACTGCATTTGAATTGTGTGGTCACTCGAGCCATTCAGTCCAGTGTACACAAGAGAAATGAGGAAAAAACGACAAAACTGTGTTTCTCGAGAAAATGATGTGCAGACATTTTCTCGAGAAACCAAATTCATTTTGTTTTGTAGGGACAGACCCCATATTTGTCGTGCCTTTTTGACATTACGGCTCAAGTTTCAGCGTTTGCCCAATCAAATCTGAACGCTGAATACCAACCACATCGGAATCGGAAATCAAAACACCGATTTTTGACAGTGGTTCACCTGCTCGAGGTGGAGGATTTAAGTTAAGAACCACAAAACGAAATAGTTGTTGGTTAATATCTGCAACCAACACCGAGCCGTTTTTAATTGGTGAGTACATCGTTTGTGCTTGCAGCATCAAGACTGTGCCACGTTTTTTGATAACGAACATATCCTCAACAATGAAATCCATAAAGCATTTTAGCAAAACTCGAGGTAGCAAAAACCAAAAAGACGTTTACCTGCATATAGCTTGCTCGAATGCTAAACTTTTCTATGCAAATCCCAACACTCGAGCAAGCCGAAGCCTTCATGCTAGAAGCCGAAAAACGCAATCCAACCCCTTGGGCAAATCATGCTCGATTTGTTGCCAAAGCTGCTCGAGCCATAGCCAATGTTCATCCTAGGCTTGACCCTGACACCGCTTATATTTTGGGTTTAGCGCACGATATTGGCAGACAAGAAGGCTGGTCGGACATCAAACATATTCTTGATGGGTACAAGTTTTTCATGGCTCGAGGGTTTGATGATGCAGCCAGAATTTGTTTAACGCATTCGTTTGCAAACGGTTATCCCGATGCCTACTCTGGAACTTGGGATATCCAACCCGAAGAAAAACTATTCATTCGCCAGTTCATCCAAACTGTGCCATTTGATGATTATGACCGCTTGATTCAACTCTGCGATGGTTTGGCATTACCCAGTGGTTTTTGTTTACTCGAGGTTCGAGTTGTTGATGTGATGCTACGGCATGGTGCAGGAGAACATATCACTGCCCAAATCAAAGCTACCTTAAAAATCAAACAAGATTTTGAAAAAGAAATTGGTGTTTCAATTTATTCTTTGCTCGAGGGCGTTGTTGAGAATACATTCACTTTTCAACATGTTTTAGATTAATCAATCTCGAGTCCTAGCCCATCAAAAAAGCCTTTGAGTGGGTAGTTTTGAATTACACCTCGAGTACCACCAAGTGCAAATGTTTCAGTTTTGATTCGCTCGAGCATAGCGGCTTTTTGCTCTGGTGGGAGTTGCCCCATTCTCGAGTTTTTTCCTGTTTGGCTGCCGTGGGCTGCCAATGCTGCCAGTTTTTGTTCGGTGTAGGCACTGCCGTCAAATTGCACGGCGATGGTGTCGGTACTAACGCCAAAGACTTCTGGGGTCATGCCTGGGGTCATTGCACCACCTGGTTGGGCAATCCATGCCCGCATCGTCTCGAGTGGAAAAGCGGTATAAAAAAGTCGTTTTGGTGCATCTGGTAGGTATCCACTCGAGAAGAAAGCCGCACTGGCTGCCCGATAAACACTTAAGTGATCTGGGTGGTTGTAGCCGCCGTGAGGGTCGAAGGTGAGGATCACTTGGGGTTTGGTTTCTTTGATGGTGGCAATAATTTTTGCTTCCATCTCGAGGTAATCGATGTTGATGGTAGCCAATGGATCGTCGGTGCGTAATCGCTCGAGCCGACCTGAATCGTGGTAATCCATGAAACGTGGTTCGGATATACCCATGGCTTGGCAAGCCAGTTTCAACTCGAGTTCGCGGTGTTTGCCAAGGTCGGTGATACTTAAATTTGGGTCGGTAATTTTCCCAGCTTCACCACGTGTGGCACAAAGTAATTCAACCCTGACTCCAAGGCTGGCATAATGCGTTAAAATCCCACCACTCGAAAAAGCTTCATCGTCTGGATGGGCAAACACGGCAAGCAAACTGGGTTTCATGGTCTCGAGAATACTGCTTGGAAGGTTCATTTCATCGAAATGTGCGATACCAAATTGATCGAGGATGGTGTCGGCTTTCTCGAGCGCAAATGTTCCCTCAACCTCGCGTTGGACTTTTATCAGCGCTAAACCGTATAAACGATACGAAATTGCCCATTGCAACGAATCTCGAGGGAATGCTTCGGCGCTGCGTCTAAAATGTGAAATGGCGGTCAGGTCGTCGGTGTTTTGCCAAGCCTCGAGTCCAAGTTGACGTTCGCTAGGCATGTTTTTCAGTATAAACTAATGGCATCATGATTCCTATTGCCAACAGCGTTGCTATCTTGCAGGGCAGTTTTGATTGCTCGAGTCACTTAACCATCACTTGTAGCCAAGAAGCATTTTGGGAAGCAAAGAAATTAGCTGTTGCTCTTGAGCAAAAACTGGGTTTGCCATTCGCTGTGAAAATTGCCGAAGTACTAACTGGTGGGATTCATCTTGAAGTTCAGCAACTCGAGCATCCAGAAGGGTACGAACTCGAGATTCGTGCCAGTGGTGTGAGCTTAATTGGTAGTTTAGCGGGTTTATTTTATGCTGGTCAAACATTGTTACAGCGATTAAACGGCTCGAGACTTGAAGCTGTCAAAATTGTAGATAGCCCACGATTTACTTGGCGTGGTTCGCATTTGGATGTCTCGAGGCATTTTATGCCTTTTGCGTTTTTGAAAAAATTTGTGGATTTACTGGCAAAACACAAAATGAATATCCTGCATTTGCACCTGACCGACGATCAAGGCTGGCGGCTCGAGATTAAAAAATATCCGCGTTTAACCGAAATTGGTGCGTGGCGCAAAAAAACATTAGTTGGTCATGGGTTGAGCGAACCAAAACAATTTAACAACACACCACATGGTGGTTTTTACACCCGAACCGAAATGCTCGAGCTTGTTGCTTATGCAGCCGAACGCCATATCGCAATTGTGCCTGAAATCGAAATGCCTGGTCATGCCACGGCAGCACTGGCTGCTTACCCAGAATTTGGCAACACTGGTATTGCACCCGAAGTTTGCCCATATTGGGGTGTGATCGAAACAGTCTTTAGCCCAGAAGAAAAAACATTCACTTTTCTCGAGGATGTTCTTGGAGAAGTGCTCGAGATTTTCCCCAGCCAGTACATTCACATTGGTGGTGATGAATGCCCGAAAAAAGAATGGCAAGAAAGTGCTGTAGCACAAGCCATTATGCAAGAAAATCACCTTGAGGATGAAGAAGCCTTACAAAGTTATTTTGTGGGTCGTATCAACACCTTTTTACAAAGCAAGGGGCGCAAAATGATCGGTTGGGACGAAATTCTCGAAGGTGGTTTAACCAAAGGTGCGACTGTCATGTCATGGCGCGGCGAAGCAGGTGGCATTATTGCCGCAAAAGCTGGTCATGATGTGGTCATGACCCCAGGCACCCATGTTTACTTTGACCACTACCAAACCAAACAGCCAGAACTCGAGCCACTTGCTATTGGTGGTTGTACAACACTCGAGAAAGTGTATGGATACGAACCCATCCCTGCTGAATTAAACGCACTCGAGGCAAAACATGTACTCGGCAGTCAAAGTCAACTCTGGTCAGAATACATTCCAACCCCAGAAGATGTTGAACGGATGGCATTCCCACGCTTATGCGCCTTGTCCGAAGTGCTTTGGAGTGACCCAACAACAAGGGATTACAAGAATTTCCTCGAGCGCTTAGAACCTCATCTCAAGGCACTTGATGTGCAGTATCACGGAAAATAAATTTGTCACCCGAATCTTGTAAAACTCGGGTGACAAATGAGCTATTAACACTCATAGCTCAACCAGTTAGTACGCCCCTGCATTCCAACTGGTTCTTGGTTGTAAAGCAAAATTTACCGCTGCAAATCCTTGTGCTATTCCTGCACCAAGAACAGGTGAACCTACTTTTGGTTGCGCTGCAGTTGGCACAAAAAACTTTGTATTACTTTGCTGAAAAGCACTGATATTCTCGAGCAATGGGTCTTTAAATTGGCTATTACTTTCCGAATTGACATTGGTTTTCCAAGCCGCAAGATCGTATGTCAGTAAATCCTTACCATTCCAACTGGTAAACGGTTTTGTAGCTGCACTGTAGTACACGTTATTAGAAAGTGTAATTCCTTGTAGTGCACCTGTTCTATCACTGTACATCAAAGCATCTTGGTTAAAGCCATAAATCACGTTATTAGCAATAATATTACCCACATTTCGATTACCATTATCTTGGAGTTTAATACCCGCTGCACTCGAGTTTGGGAATTCTGCGGCTGCCATAATAATAGTGTTATTAGCAATAATAGTATTTTTTAAAGCATGATATTGATTGGTTAATGCCCCTTCGGAATAATCATAAATACTCAACCGATGTCCAATAATAATGTTGTTATAAACTTGTGAATTCGCCAGATTTGCTGCATTATTTGCTGCTGCTTCACTCGAGTTTTGTTCATCACCAAGTCCGATGCCAACACTAAATTTCCAAATATTATTATACGGGTATGATTCGTTCAAACCACTAAAAATAAAATCATTGGTATCTGGGTTTAAATCTATCGGGTGATTATAAATTAAGTTGTTACGCGCAATGTTATTGGGTTGATTATCAAAGTACATATTGACACTCCAATTATCAAACACCACATTTTGTTCAAAGATCGCCGAGCCATTCAGTTTCCCTGCGGTAGAACCATAGGAAGCAATTCCCTCGCCACCATTCATATGGACAATGTTCCCTCGAGCAATCGGGCGGTAATTGCCGCTCCAAGAAACTGCTCCAGGCCAGCTACCACCTGCTTCAACATAGCCGTTATTCCCTCGAGGGAAATTGATCAATACATTCTGGTAGATATTACTGTTAAGTACAGAATTATCTGTACTTTCCACACCCAGTGCGCTATTAGGAATAAATGCCACCGCTGCTTTACCATTAAATTTGATATTGCAATGTTCTATTGTAATATGGCTACCATAACCCCAAATGCCATTTGAACCCGAACCGCGAATGGTCAAGCCCTTAAATACCAAATACTCTTTTTCGTAAAAAAATACATGACTCTGATCCGCTGATAATTTTGGCACAACAATATCAGCCGTATTTGGGTCTACACCACCCATATCAGCCACAATATCGGTACCGTTAAACCATTTACCATTACCGCTTTTCACACCAGTCAGACCTTCTTGTGGTGCGGTTGAACCATTTTGCCCTTGCCGTACTTGTTTGAGCACAATATCGTTTACTACAACCGCAATTGGTTCGATATTCTGCCCTGCTTGCCAATCCGATTTTTTGGTTTTCCAAATTGAACCACTGACTTTTGTCCAAATACCTGTTTTATTCGAGCCATCTAGAATCACTTCGCCATCACCATACGAACCAAAGGTAATCGGTTTATCTTTTGTTCCAGACACGGGACTGATTAGACTTTCGCGGTATAAACCTTTACGAATTAAAACAGTATCACCCGCTGCAATCATGGTTAGCGCTTTAGCAATAGTCTTAAAAGCCGTATTCGCTGATGTGCCATTGTTGGTATTGATACCATTGGCACCATCTACATAATAGGTTACACCCGTACTCGAGGGTGGCACCGTGGGGATATCGGCTGTCCACACAGTCCATGGATATGCACCAACAGGCGGCGTAACAATTGGTGGTTGCACGGGCAATACAACTGGCGGTGCAACCACATTTGGTTGTTGACACGCACTTAAAAACACACTGACTATTAGAACGGTAGTGGTGCTTATTATTTTATAAAAAGATGATTGCAACATATATTCTCCAATTTCCAAGGTATTACTGCTTTACACTATACTTAACACCTTCTCGAGAACAATTAAAAATCTAACGATTCCACACCTACGTTCAACGCGTTAGAATCTGCTCATGCGCGTTTACCAATCTTCGTTTGATCGCCCTAAAACCAACAGTGTTGTTGCCATTGGTAGCTTTGATGGTTTACATCTTGGACATTTAGCTTTGCTCGAGAAATTAAAACAATTAGCAACCGAAAATCATGTACCAAGCGTAGTTTTTACTTTTGACCAACCAACTAGGGTTTTGTTGCAAGGTAGTAAATTCTTGTATTCCTTAGCCGAAAAACTTGAGATTCTACAAAGTCTTGGGATTGCCGAAGTGATTGCTGTACCGTTTACCAAGGAATTCTCGAGCCGAGCACCCAGTGCTTTTTTAGAAGATGTGAAAACCCTCAATCCTAAAAGTATTGTGGTCGGTTACGATTTTCGTTTTGGACAAAACCGAACTGGCGGTATTGCCGACCTTGAAACCGTTGCACCTGTGTACAGCCTCGAGATGCAAACCTTAAACGGACAAGCCGTTCATGCCTCGAGTATTCGTACTGCGCTCGAAAATGCCGATATTACCAGTGCCAATGCGATGCTCGGACGTGCCTATCATGCCAGTGGCGTGGTGGTACTCGGACAGCAATTGGGGCGAACAATTGGTACACCCACAGCCAATATCGCTGTACCAGAGGGGAAATTACTCCCCAAAGGTGTGTATGCTGTACAACTCGAGACACCCGAAGGTACTTGGCACAATGCCATTGCTAACATTGGCACACGTCCAACCATTGGTGGTATGACCGAGAGTTTTGAAGTCCATATTTTTGATTTTGCATCCGATATTTACGGACTCGAAGTCAGTGTGCAATTCAAGCATTTTATACGAGCAGAACAAAAATTTGCTGGGTTGCCTGCTTTAATGGCGCAACTCGAGACGGATAAGATGCAGGCTCGAGCTTTGTTAGCAAAAATAGGTTGATTTGTCAGGGCGAGGCGTGACTGTTTTGATTCTAAGACTCACCTTTCGGGCAGAATCGCTCGCTGCTGCAGTTTATTATTGTGATCGCCAAGTTTTCATGTCTAGCACCGTACCACTGTGCCTTGATTGCTCGAGGGCAAAAGCCAGTATGTGACTCTCGAGGTATTCTTGTGGTTCGGCTCGAGTGTTGTTTTTGACAGCTTCGATAAAGGCTTGGGTTAAACCTGCATCGCCACCACCATGTCCGTTTTGGGTAGCGAACTTAATCACCTCTCCTCCACCGTGGAAACTGGTTTGGTAATCGTGTGGCTCGAGGCGAATTTCTTGTTGACTGGCTTTGAATACGCCTCGCAAGGTGGCTTTTGTGCCATCAAAGCGCAAACTCCTGCCTTCTTCGCTGCTGTGTCCGTGCATAGCAAATGTACCAGTTGCTCCGTTCTCGAGTAAAAAACTTGCTACTTGATGATCTACAACCGTATTATCCATGCGGTAGACGCAACGCCCATAATCAGTTGTCTCAAGGGCAACTTTTCGCCCTGCAATGCTCGAGTCAGTGCTGATAACTGTAGCTGGGAATGCCAGTGGTTCTTGTAAATAAATTTTTGCCGCATGAAAAGCACAGGTTTCTTCGACGGGGCAACCATCTAAGCAGCATTTTGGTGCGTCTGTGGGTGCATTCTCGAGGGTGAAGTGCTGCAAACTACCAAAGCTCGAGAGCGTGGCAATTTGCGAACCTGTAATCCATGAAATTAAATCCAAATCGTGTGAGCATTTTGCGAGAATCATTGGGCTGCTGGTGTCTTCGCGTCGCCAATTGCCGCGTACATAACTATGGGCATAATGTGAACTCGAGACATTTTCACGCCAATCAAAATTGATAATTTGCCCTAAAGCACCACTTTGCACAATCTGACGAACTTTTTGAAAAAAAGCTGTGAAACGTAATACATACCCCAGCATCACCACGCCACTCGAGGCTTGAGCTGCGGCTAAAACGCGTTTTGTTCCTGCTAGTGTACTTGCCACGGGTTTCTCGAGCATCACATGTTTATTGGCAGCTAGGACAGTTAAAGCAGCTTCTTCGTGCAGCACATCTGGCAAACAAATAAACACTACTTCAGCTTTTGCAACAGCGTCTTGCCAACTCGAGAATTGATACGCTGGCGCAATACCGTGTGCCACAGCAAAACGTTCGCGTTTCGCAACATCTATATCTGCTACAGCCACAAATTGCAATTGATCTGAATGCTCGAGAGCGTAACGCCCGTAAACATCAAAACCTCGGTTGCCTGCCCCTAGCATCACAGCTTTCATAATTTCGGTATTATCGCACGATGACTGCCGAAAAAATCATTGAAATTCTGGGATTACAACCACATCCTCGAGAAGGCGGGTATTTCCTCGAGTCTTACCGCTCAAAACGCGTTTTGCCACCGCTCGAGACGCATCCCAATCCGCGTCTTGAAAGCACCGCAATTTATTATTTACTAACCCCAGAGACTTTCTCGAGATTACATAAACTTTGTGGTGATGAAGTTTTTCATCATTATGCAGGCGATGCTGTGGAAATGCTGCAATTATTCCCTGATGGCAGCAGTCAAAAATTGATAATTGGTAAGGATTTAGAGCGTGGTCAGCGCCCACAAGTTGTTGCACCAGCCCATGTCTGGCAAGGCTCGAGATTAATGGATGGTGGGCAATGGGCTTTATTGGGTTGCACAGTCGCACCGGGTTTTGAATACGAGGATTACATTGACGAAACGAGCGCTTTTTTTCTCGAGCGTTACCCTCACGAAATTGAGTTAATTACAGCACTAACCCCAGATTAAATGCAAACTCGAGTATCAAAATTTGATTTCGTAAAATGGATGGGCTGAGTCTGAATCGGTCGTACCTGAATACCCTAAACGATTGTAAAATGCAATCGCGCTTTGACTTGCGTACCATTCAAACCAAGTCCCACCAATGCTTTTTGCCCAATCTCGAGTGGTTTCAAATAATGCTTTGCCAATTCCTAAGCGTTGATACTCTGGATGAACATATAAACTCGAGAAACGAATTTGCTTACGTCCACTCATGATGTACTCCTGCCACACATGTGCCATCGCAATACCAACAATGCGCCCCTCAAGTTCTGCGACAAGAATACCTTGGGAATCGGATTCAAGTTGTTGTTTAAACCGAGTAAAAGCTGCCTCGAGTGAATCTACTGGGCGGTCGTACTCGAGGAACGGATAGAACATGTCCCAATCGGTTTCTAAGGCACGACGAACATGATAGTTAAGCATGGTTTGAGTTTACAAAATCTTCGGTACCAGAACATCATTCAAATGACTTACAACCAAGTTTGCATTTGCTGCTGGGTTAAATTCCCGCCACAAATAATTGTAGCCACTCGAGCATCTGCAAATTGCTTTGGATGCTCGAGTAATGCTGCAATACCCACCGCCCCAGATGGTTCAACTACCAAGCCAAGGTGTTGATGTAATAATTTCATTGCCTCGAGAATAGCAGCATCCGAGACTAGCAAGCCATCATCCACAATGCCATTCATATCTTCTAACGCTTCAAGAATCGGTTCACGCACACCAATTCCATCGGCTATTGTGTTGACACTATCATGCCGAATAATTTTTCCTGCTCGCCAAGACTCGAGCATACTTGGTGCACCAGCCGCACAAATTGCAAAAACTTTAGCCCTCGAGTTAGCTTTGATATATCGTGCCACACCATTAAGAAGTGCACCATTACCTAGTGGAATCAGTACTGCATCAAAGTCTTGACCTTGCAATAACTCGAGTCCAATTGTACCAGCCCCTTCCGAGATTAGTGGCTCGAGTCCATCTTCGACCATGTACGCATTATTCTGCACTGCCCATTTTTTCGCTTCGAGTTTCGCCGCATCAAAATCCTCGCCTTGTAAAATGACTTTTGCACCCAATGCTCGCATTCGCTCAAGTTTTAATGGGTTGGCATGAACACTGGCAAAGACAGTTAAATCAATGTTTTTAGCCCGACAAGCATATGCCATAGCTTGACCGAAATTACCAGCACTACCGCAAACAAGTTTAGCTGTTTGATCTAAGCTCGAGACAAAATGCGCTGCCCCACGACCTTTGAAACTACGAATAGGGTTAAGGGTTTCGATTTTCACAGTCACTCGAGTATTCAGTACTGCCGATAATACTTCCGATTCGTATTGTGGACTGTTGAGAAATTCAGATGGAATGGTTTGCATGGCGTTTTGAATAGATTCGAGACGAAGGCGATGATTCATAGGTTCTCCTTAAAAATGCTTGCCGAAGCAACGCCAATTTCAAATTCTGAAACTGCGTTCATCAATTCACCTGTGGGACTGTAGATTTGCGTACAACCATAACTTAGGCTCGAGTGATGATTACCAGTCACATCGGCTGAGACAATATAACAACCTGTTTCAATAGCACGAAGTCTTAGATTTTCAGGGCTTTTTTCGCGCCAATTGGCTGCAATTTCCTTAGGCAAAGCATTGTTTAATGGCATGACAATAATCTTTGCTCCTGCCACAGCGACTCGAGCCGCAGCTTCTGGAAAATTCGCATCAGAGCAAATGTTAATACCAAAATTAGTGTTTGAAACTGTAAAAACTGGGTATTTATCTCCAGCTAAAAAGCACTTTTCATTAGGATGTGTTTTGCGGTACTTACCAAGTAATTTTCCATTGGAAATGACAACAGCCGTATTGAAAAGATTTGCACCAACAGATTCGATTAACCCAAGTACAATGGTACTTTTGAATGGCTTGAGTTGATATAAAATATCTTGAAACTTTGCGCTTTCCAAGTCCAGCGCAACGACGCTTGCTTCAGCAACATTCGTAAAATAACCAGTTAAGAAACACTCAGGAAAAACAACCAAATCTACTTTTTGAATCTCTGATAACTGCAATCTTGTAAGTATCAACTCGAGATTTTGCTTTCGGCGAGAAGTTGCAAAAGGCATTTGGAAAGCAGCAATCGTCAAGCTCACGCGCAGAACTCCTTGATGGTTTCAAACAAATTATTAGTCAGTATCTCGAGACTGGCTAAATCCACAAATTCGGTTTTTGCATGAGCACCATCACCAATTACGCCGTACATCACCGTATCAATTCCAGCAGCTTGCATTAGCGCTGCATCTGCCCAGTAACTTGCACCAGAAAGTTTGGCACTTGTTTGCCGTTGCAAAATCTCGAGAATAGCAGCGTTTTCTGGAGTCTCGAGTGGGTGGCGCTCGAGTCCAAGGCTATAACTGGCTTTGAAAGTTGGGTCGGCTGCTTGGCATGTCTCGAGGATGGTTTCGATTTCGGCTTTGAGTGTGGCAGCATTTTGACCTGGAATGGTGCGCCGTTCAATCTCGAGAACACATTGAGCGGGGTAACTCGAGCGTTCCTCTCCTCCGCCGATAATACTGGCATGAATGCTTCCCGTGCCTAAAATCGGATGCGGGGAACTCGAGCGCAGTCCAACATCCAACTTCTCGAGTTCGAGTAAAACCCGTCCCATTTTGGCAATCGCATCCACGCCTAAATGTGGTCTCGAACCATGCGCCGCAATACCATGTGTGGTGATGGTCGCCCAGACGAAGCCCTTATGGGCAACTTGAATCTCGAGTTCTGTAGGTTCGGTGACAATGCCAGCATCGGCAGTAAAGTGGCGCAGGACTTCTTCAGTACCAATACTCGAGTCTTCTTCATCAGCAACACAAGCCACGATAATATCGCCACGTAAACCAAGTTTTTTAGCTCGATAAGCCGCTACCAGCATGGCAGCAACACCGCTTTTCATGTCGTAACTGCCTCGCCCGTACAGTTTACCGTTCTCAACTCGAGGCTCGAGTGCATGACCTTCGTAACCTGCAATGGTGACGGTATCTAAATGCCCGTTCAGCATCAGGCTGCGTCCGCTGCCAGTGCCTTTGGCAATGCCAACTACGCTTGGGCGACCAGCCGTTGCCTCGAGCCAATGGGTTTGGAAACCATTTTCCTCGAGCCAGTTTTTAACAAATTGTGCAATGTTGGTTTCGCCAGCGCCACCCGCCACTAAACTTGGGTTGACACTATCAATGGTAATCAGTTGCTCGAGTAAATTTTGGGCTTCGGTCATATTAGTATGTAATATACTACTTTGAAAGACAAAATTCTATAGAGGTATTTTGCATAGGACTTTACAGGTTAAGCAAACCCTCGAGCAGTTCTTTGGGTAATAGTGGTTGTAGTGTTTTCATGATCTCGTCTGCTTCGGGGATTCCCATTTCGTCTGCGGCTTTAAATGCTGCACGCAACAATTGAAGCACTTCTGAGAAATCTTCTACCTTACGCCGAGCGATAAGCATTTGTGCGAAATTGTATTGAGACATAAGTATTGCCCGCTTATCACCTAGCCGCAAAAATACAGGCAAAACATCATGGCGATAAATTTCAATGCTTTTATTTTGATGTCCTATATGCCACAGAATATTGGCAATTTTACTTCGAGTCAATGTGGCTTCTCGAACATCACCTAAAGACTCATAAATAGGCAATTCATGTTTTTCATGAATCTCAAGTGCTTCATCTAACTTCCCTCGAGAAAACAGAATATCCGCAATTTTACCTCGAGCCACTGCGACTGAAAGAATATCACCTAACGCTTCAAAAACTGGTAAAGCTTGCTTTTCATGAATCTCAAGTGCTTCATCTAACTTCCCTCGAGAAAACAGAATATCCGCAATTTTACCTCGAGCCACTGCGACCGAACGAATATCACCTAACGCTTCAAAAACTGGTAAAATTTGCTTTTCAAAAATCTCAAGCGCTTCGTCAAATTTTCCTTGAATAAACAGAACATTTGCAAGCCGATCATTAGATTCTGCAATTAATGCACTATTTTGCAGCTGGGAAGCAATTTCTTTGGCTTTTTGAAAATTGGTATTTGCTGTTTCCAACTGACCTTGGAGGTTGTAAAAATCCCCGATCTGTAAAAACAAATGTATTTCATCCGTTTTTTGGTCAAGACTACGATACAATTCGGCAGCTTTCTCGAGCCGACCCAAACCTGTATGTGATTCACCTAACAAAATTTCTATTTGACCAATTCGCGCTAAAGCATCTGCATGGGAACTTATTTCCACATTTGTTTCGATGGTATTTTTAAGTAGCATAACCTCGCGTTTTAGTTTTGGAATATCTTGCGCTAAAGATATATTTTGCCAATTTTGCGCGTCAAGATAATGTTGAATCATGCGTGGTGGTTCTTGGTCATCAAATTGATAAAAAGAATAAATCACGTCATAAAAATCAGTTGTATTAGTAGCTAAAGCATTACAAGCTGCTTCGGACAGCCACAATACCACTCGAGCAGGAACTGCTTTTGGAATTTGGTCTCGAGCTAAATTTAACCCTTGAATACTTGGTGAAATCCGAGGATTTCCCATTGCATCCACTATCGCTAAGTCAAGCCGTTTAATGGACAAGGCTTTTACTTGAGTATTTTCTTGAACCAATCCCTTTTGCATTTCCTCGAGTAAATTGGCATTATGGTCTAGTTCTCCAAAATCCAAAGTTTTAATCAACACCCCAAGTTGCTTGGCATCAAATTCGAGTTTATTCATTATTTTGTCTCGGATATTCGGGTCGCGGTACTGCACAAGACACAAAGCAAAGTCCGCCCCTTCTCGAGTTACAAACCGTACTAAACGTTCATAATCGTTGGGATTAGAAATTATGGAATTTGATTCAAGGTTTGCCATGCGGTTTGGAAGCGTTTATCTAACGTTACTAACGGGTGAACATCGAACCACATTTCACCATTGTAATTCAGCACCAAGGAATGCAAGAGTAAATGTGCATCATCTTCAGAGTTAGCTATTTGTTTATCTCGGTGAATCTCGGCTAGGCGTTGCCACTGTTGAGGTTTTACTTTTGGCATTCGGATACTACTGAGTTTACGAGCTGCATATTGAACATTTTCGAGTTTAACTTTAGCTTCAAAAGTAGAATCACAGGCTTCTTGGGCGAGATGAAAAATATCGCGCAAACGACCACCACACATTTTTGCAATCTCGAGAATACAGGCATCAGGATTTTCAAAGACCTGATTTGAAGATAAGCGCTTCTCGAGAAGTTCTTTAATCGCTTCTAGTACAATTGGTTCAACATGATCTATCGAGTCACTACGATGCCGAATGTGTAACATGGGTACGAATACTGTTTCAAAAGCATTGCTGGCTTCAATACCAACTGGTGCGTACTGGTCGGCAGGGTCAAGAAAAAATATAATGTGACAACGCAATCTCCTAAATTCCTCAGCGCGTCGCAGAACTGCTTTATCTACCAATTGCCGATCTTCTATTTTCTCGAGATTATCAAGAATGACTGATATTGTCATTGGTTTATTACGGGCTTTACTAAAGGCTTTAGTGGCTGCATCAAGTAACTGATTAGCGCGTCGTATTAAATCGGCTGGGTCTCGTTCTGCACGACGACGAATCTCTTTGCGATACTCGTTATCCGTTTTGAAAGTAGCTGTAACTTTTGCCATTAAATTGGCAATAAACGGGATTTCAAATTTAGCATTGGCTTCGGTTTCCACAGTAGCCAATAATTCTTTTTTATGTGTTTCACTGATCAGCACTTCACTAAACCATTGATTAACCAATTCAAGTTCATTTTTTGGAATTTGAATATTTTCTTTTTGCAGTGTTTCAGTGACTGTTTGAACTATCGTTAAAACCATATCTGCAAAAGTTAAATCTGTTTGGTCAAGTGTACTCAGTACATCCACAAAAGCTGGTTCAATACCGAGCGGCTTCAAGTCCTCGAGCATAATTCGTCTAACCTGAGTGGTCTTTCCTGTTCCTTTATTACCAACAATGGCAATATGTTTGAATTTTATCAAATCAAAATTTGGTGGTGGGTCAAATAGTCTTTTTAAACGCCGTGCCATTGGATAGTGCTTTGGATTAAGTTTTTTCTCAAAATGATAATACCAAGGGTCTGAAGGATTTAAGACCGCAAATGGATCAAGCGTAAAATAAGCTTCTTCTGGTTTTGTTGCAAGAACTTGCATGTTTAGAGTCTACCACCTCCTGTAGGTTTGGCTAAAATGCAACCCAAATACTCGAGCTAACCAAAACAGCATATACTCTGCGAAATACGGAATTTGTGGACCTTTGTTGTGCCTATTGCACCAATTGCCCACCAATGTACACAGCCTCGAGGCTTAAATCTTCGCGTAGCACCACCAAATCGGCTCGAGCATTCTTGCTAATTTTGCCAACATCGGTTAGACCAAGGTACTGGGCTGGGTGACTCGAGGCTAGTTTTAAAGCAACCTCGAGGGCTAAACCTGCTTTGACAGCATTTTGTACAGCGCCTAGCATCGTCAAAACACTACCTGCCAATGTGCCGTCGGGTAATTTGGCTGTGCCATTCTCGAGGGTGGCTATTTGCCCGCCTAGGTCGTACTGACCATCTGGCATTCCAGCGGCTCGCATGGCATCGGTTATTAACATCAGCTTCTCGGGTTTGGCAAAAAAAGCAGCTCGGAAACTGGTTGGGTGAATATGCTCGAAGTCAAGAATAATTTCGCCATACGCGTTCGGATTTGCCAGTAATGCACCAAGCACACCGGGTTTGCGTCCCTCGAGTCCACCCATGGCATTGTACAAATGTGTTCCACTGATTTGTGAAGCGCGTTTTAAGCGACTAGCAAGTTCAAAAACCGCGTTGGCATCTTCGGCAGTAGCAATCGTGTGTCCAAGGCTAACGCGCACTCCAGCCTCGAGAAAAGCCTCGGCAGCCGCTAAACCACCCACTAACTCTGGGGCAAGTGTAACCACTTTAATCACGGCGAATGCCAGCACTTCTTGCACTCGAGCAGCTGTTGGTTCGACTGTAAAAGGCGGTTGTGCCCCTAGTTTATGTGGCGAAACAAACGGACCTTCTAAATGCGCGCCAAGAATTCTCGAGCCTACCCAGTTTTTAGCATTCATGGCTTGTTGAATGTTTTTTAAAGCTTTTAAAACATTTTCCCACGGGTTGGTAATGGTGGTTGCCAGCAGCGAAGTTGTACCATGAGCTGCATGGAAACTCGAGAGGGTTTTAATCCCCTCGAGTCCATCCATCGTATCGCCACCACCACCACCATGCACGTGAACATCGATAAAACCTGGGGCAATAAAACGGTTTGGCGCGGATAATCTGGATTTAATCCCAATAATACCTGTATCAAACTCGAGTTCGCCTGCGTGCCAACCGCGTGGTGTTAAAATTTGCCCAGCTAGTTTGGTCATGGGGTAAAAATCGCATCCATTTGTGCAATCACACTGGCTTCTAACACCAAATCCTGAGCTTTTAGGCTCTCCTCGAGTTGTTCTGGTTTGGTTGCGCCAACAATCGCACTCGAGACAGCGTTGGTGCGTAATGCCCAACCGAGTACAAGGGCGGTGCGGGTAATACCAAGGTCATCGGCAATGGGTTTGAGTTGTCGGACTTTTTCGACAATTTCTGGGGTGATTAAATCCCGACCAATTGTTGTGTCAGTTAATCTCGAGCCTGGAACTTCGCCAGCGTCAAATTTACCTGTTAAAACACCCATTCCTAGTGGTGACCAAATGACTAAGCCAACGCCGTGTTTGGTGGTGGTTGGCATAATTTCTTTTTCGACTCGGTGCCGAAATGCAAGGCTGTAATGTGGTTGTTCGACTACAGGGGCAACCAAACCATTGGCTTTTGCTAGCACAATTGCATCTTCGATTTGCTGACCAGTCCATTCGGAGGTACCCCAGTACAAAATTTTGCCCGAACGAACCAAATCGGTCATGGCAGAAACAGTTTCCTCGAGTGGTGTTTCGGTATCAAAACGATGACAGAAATAAATATCCAAGTAATCTGTACCAAGGCGCTTTAAGCTGCCATCAATACTTTGCATAATGTGTTTACGCGACAAACCACGATCATTTGGGTCTTCGGTCATGGGCCAGTAACATTTGCTCGAGATAACAAGGTTATTACGATTCTGCTCTTTTAAAATTTTACCCATTAACAACTCGGATTGTCCTTTGGCGTAAATATCAGCTTGGTCAAAGAAATTCACACCACCTGCAATGGCTTGGTCAATAATGCCCCTTGCTATTGCTTCATCGGTGACACTCCCACCAAAGGTTGTCCAGCCACCCAAAGCAATTCTCGAGATTTTTAAGCCGCTATTCCCTAATCGTCTGTATTCCATGTGAACATTAGATTACGCTAAAACAAATTAAAATCCATGCTATTTGGATGACACGAGAAATTACCTTTCTTCCAATTGGGCGAGGCATGCCTCGCACCCTACGGGTTTTTACCTTTTGCTCTTTAAAACACACGCATCGCTCGAGTTTCGGCTTAGAATACAACCATGCCCGAACGCCCCACAGAATTAATTGACCGTTTTGGACGGGTGATTCGTGATTTACGAATTTCAGTCACACCACGTTGCAATTATCATTGCACTTACTGCGACCCACTGACCGATTCACACCCCGAACCTCGAGGGACTTTAAGCGTTCAGGACGTGGATAACTTTGTTAAAGCATCAGCACTTTTGGGTTTAGATGCAGCCCGTTTTACAGGCGGCGAACCGTTATTGCGTAAAGAATTACCGCAAATGATGGAGAACGCTAAGAATACCCCTGGAGTTAAAGACATTGCCTTAACCACCAATGGCACAATGTTTCGGCGCAGACACAAGGAATTACTCGAGGCTGGGTTAAATCGGATTAACATTTCAATAGATGCACTCAACCCCAGTATTTTCCGTCAAGCCACTGGTGGTGGCGATGTGACCCAAGTACTCGATGCCATTGATTTAGCCCTCGAGTTAAATCTGCACCCTGTGAAGTTAAATGCCGTGGCAATTCGTGGCATTAACGATACCGAACTGGTACATTTAGCCAAATTAAGCCTCGAGCGACCACTGCATGTACGGTTTATCGAGTATATGCACCTGAACAACAGCGATTTAGAGAGTTACAACAATGCTTTTTTATCAGGTAAAGCCATTCGAGCCATGATTGAACAAGAACTTGGGGTGCTCGAGGAAGTGCCAACCGATCCTTCCAGCCCAGCTCGGGTTTTCAAAGTTCCCAATAGCCTTGGTAGTCTTGGTTTTATTAACCCAATTTCCGAACCATTTTGTGGAGCTTGCTCGAGAATGCGTTTAACGGCTGATCGCAAAGTGCGTCCGTGTTTACTGACAGACCGTGAACTCGATGCCAATGCAGCTTTTGATAGTGCGAACCCTATCGAGGCTTTGATTGATGTTTTACTCGAGGCAGCGCATCGTAAAGATCGTATGGGTGATTTGTTACCAAAAATTCGCGAGCGCACCATGGTCGCCATTGGGGGCTAAGGCACTATGGTCACCATTGGTGGTTAGTTTCACTCATAAGTTTTTGTTATTGTCCTACAGTGCGTAAATTTCTTGTCATAAGTTCGGTTATTCTTGGGTCTTTGGCATTGTCTCAGACGGCGAATCCTCGTCCGATTGGGCAACCGACATCACCTAAACCCATTACGCCAACACCCACCAAACCGACAACACCAGCACCCACTAAACCGCCAGCGCCAGCTCAGCCAACCACACCCGTAAAACCAACCACCCCAGACCCAGCCAAACCAACCACACCACCTGTGGTACTACCACCACTTGCGCCTTCAGCGGCAATAGCCAAAATTAAAACTCGAGGCAGACTGATTGTGGCAGTCGACCCGCAATTTGCCCCATTTGCCCTGCGAGACATCAAAGGTAAAACTGTTGGGTTTGATGTTGACTTAGCTCGAGCGATTGCCGAAAAAATGGGTGTGCCACTCGAGGCGCAAAATATTACGTTTTCGGGTTTAGTGGATGCTGTTAAAAATAAACGCGCTGACTTAGCCGCCAGTGGTATTCAACCTGTCACTCGGGCTGGGATTAGTTACTCGGATGTGTATTTTGATAATGCCCAAGTCTTCGCGGTTCGCAGTGGTAATCCAACCAAGTTTGTTTTTGATACCAAGCAAATTGTGGGAAAAATTGTTGGCGTGCGAGCCAATACCATTGGGTTTTTAGCGGCTTTTCAAAAACTTGTGCCATTAGGTGTGAAAATTAAAGTCTTTGATACCAATCAAAAAGCCCTCGAGGAATTACAAGCCAAAAAAGTCGAAGCTTTGATTATGGATTTACCAAGTCTCGAGGCATTACAGGCTAAAAAAGCTGCTGTTGAACGCAGCGATAAAGCTGTTCTAACCGAAGAACGGTATGCTTTTGCAGTTCCAAGCAATTCGGATATGTTACCTTTTTTAAATCGGGCTATTGCTGAGTGGAAAGAAAAAGGTGGGTACAGCAAAGCCCTCGAGAAGTGGTTATTAGACCGGTAATTGCCCTGTTGCACCCCATTGCTCGAGCGCTTTAATTGGTAAGTGCTCGGCGGCATTTGCACCGTACAAAGCAGCTTCGATGCGTAAATCTGTGCCAATTAAAAAATCAGCAGGCATTCGGGTCGCTTCACCATCGGTACTGCCATGCGGGATACCAAGTTTTATACCCTCGAGATAGGCTGGGAAAGCCCGAAAATCCAATAAGCCCAATAAACTGTGTGATGTACCGTATAAAGCATGAATGGCATCGTCTGGATCGGCTACCAATGGAAATGGTGGCTTTTGCTTACCAACCCGTTCACGTAAACCTTGGACACTCGAGCCAAAAACACCCACGACCCGAATACCCAGTCTCTCGAGCCGAGGATAAGCTTCTATTAACTGATGCACTCGCAAATTGCAAAAAGGGCAACCTGCATGACGAAAAAAAGCCAATAATGTCCGCTGACCACGCAGACTTCCTAGGGAAACACTAGAGCCATCCAAAGCAGGTAAGGTAAAAGCGGGTGCGAAATCACCACGTTTTAATCTGGCGTAACGCCGATGCACACCACGCTGAGCAATTTTAGGTTCGATCAAACCACTTTGCTCGAGATGCACAACACGAGGCACGAATTCATCCCAAAGTTGCAAAGCATTACTTGCTACCATCGCTAAGCTCGAGTTACCATCCAAGGCATTCAGTAATGCCCAATCGGCAGGCATGAGGCTACGCAGCACACTCGAGAAATCACCAACTCGTTCAGCAATATTAAAAATCGCTTCTGGTTGAATCGCTGGTAATACCCATTTTTGTACTTCATCGGTACGCCGCGCCACTTCAAGCATCACCGCTTCAACCGATAAACCCAGTTCCAGTAACGCTGGAGAGTCACCATTTTCAAATTCAAAACCACCTTCGGCACACGACCAAAGCATCAGTAACGCTGATTCTAAACGCCAACGCAACGCCTCGAGCAACTTCTCACGTCCGAGGGTTGCCAGCACCTGAGTACTTTTGTGCTGCGATAATTCCGCGCCCAAAGAACCAACCACATGCGGTGCAACCCCTAATTTTAGTAAAACATCTGCCAATTTAGGAACACAACGCCCCGAAACCCCAACCACTCGACCATCCCGAAAAGCAATTTTGCATTGCAAATCTGGGTTTGGCACAGCAAAACGCAGCACCCCTGTTTTTCCACTACTCGAGATCAGTTGCAGCACCTCAGGAACGGTGAGTAAATCAAAAGTGCCACTTAATTGTTTAGAGCTAATTACAGCAGTCATACTAGGTATACGCAAACAAACAACTTTTTAGATGAAACCCACTTGACCTCGAGTGAACTCGAGGTTGTAAGGTCATTGGCATACGCGTCAGTCATCAAATGCAATTTCAGCACGGGAGGGAAAAGCCCTACCCCTAGGAAAAACATCGTTGTTGTAGTGGTCGCCTGCTCCGAAAACGGGAGGTCTACTCAAGAAAAAATTGTTTTGTGTGTTAAGTTGTTTGATGGTCTGCTCGATTTTCAAAGCTACGGTAGTATTCACTTTTGGTGCGTATCATGGTTATCACCAGAATTTTGATAGTAACAATCCCCTCAAGACTCGAGGGGATTGTTATTGCTTTACTAGAGATTAGCGCCAGCCGAAGGTGCGTTCATCTATTTTCCAGTCTATGCGGAAGTAGATACCTGGTCGGAAGGCTCCGCCGAGTGCTCCGTTAAATCCGAGAACGTTGTAACCCACGGTAAACAGTAAGCGGTCTACAACTTTCAGGCTGGCTTCTACACCAAAGCCAATTGCCGAGAAGTTTGTGGCTGGTTGGAAGTAGTAACCAGCTTGTGCTCCTACGCCAATAACATCGGTGATGAAGTAGGTAAAGCCACCACTGACTAAGCCTGTGAAAACGCTGCTGTCTAAGCCGTAACGGTATTGGAAACCAAGGCGTGGGAAGAAGCGTTCGTTAGCAACGTAGCCAAATTGGATTTCGCCTTCGATGAAGTCGTCGGTTAAGGAATAGAAACCTGTTTTAGCACGATGATTGGTCAGGATGCTGAGGTCATCACCTCGGTAGGCAGCAGCAACACTGAAATCAATACCGCTTTGTTCGCCTGCTTTGCTTGGGTCTGTGGCATATTCGACTTTTGGTGAGAGCACAAATTCGTCGCTGAGTTGCGCGATAAAACCAACGGTGTAAACTTGACGAATACCACTTGGTTGGAAGCCCAGTTGTGCTCGAGCTAAGCCTTTGAAGCCTGCGTCGGTAAATAATAAACCTAGGCTGGCGCTGCCCGTGGTGCTGCCTGTTGGGTCAAATACAGCTTCGCCGCCGAGTTGAGCGGCAAAGTTTGTACCGAGTGGAATGGTGGTGTCTACGCCTAATCTGGCACGTCCAGCATTGCCATCGGTGGTGGTTAAATCATAGGTTGCAGAGACATTGGTGCTACCAAAGGCATCTGGCACAATGGCGCTGTTACCTGCTATAGCTCGGATCAATTCGCTGTTACTGAATGAACCTTTAACACCAAAGGCAAGTTGTTGGTTAATGCCATTCCAAGCGTAAGTTAATTTGTCTTTGAGTAAGACACTAAATCCTGCACCCAGTGGTACCTCGAGGCTGGCTTCGGTTGTGCCGTAAGACAGTGGAATACCCAGCAGTGGTACGCGTTGGAGTAAACCAAGTTTAATAAAGCCTAGATTTGCCTCGAGTCCGACTGTGCCAAATAATTCGTTGAGGTTGCTGGGGAAGCTGTACAAGTATTGCAAGCCAAGTCCGACACTCCAACCGTTACCTAAGCCAAGTCTGCCTTCACCACTGACGTTGGTACTGCCGCTGTTGGTCAGGTAGCTTTGGTTATGGTCGAGGTTGGCGTTGAAGCGCAAACCATTCGGATCGCCTAGGGTTAAACCTGCGGTTAGGCTACGACCTGCGCCGACTGGTGTGTTGGTTTCTGGGTTGACGTAACCCAGTTGTAAGTCTTGGTAACGGGCACGCAATTGGAAGCTACTACCAACAGTCCAGTTGAGTTGTGCGCCAACACCTAATCCGCTGTTGGCTGGATCTTGGAAGATACCGCTGTAACCAAGTTCTGCGCCAAGTTGGAAGCCACCACTGGCGATATTAAAGCCACCTGCCAGTAAGAAGCTCGAGTTAGCACCAAGGGTACCGTTGCGGAATTGCACGGCTGTGGCGGTGACATTGAATTCTGGTGAACCAAGGGCGGCTTGGGCACCAAAACGGAAGTCGCGTCCAACGCTGGCTGTACCGTAACTGGCTTCAATAAATTGTGGGTTGAGGTTGGCATCAAAGCTGGTAACAGCTTTGGTTAAACGAACAATGCCTGTTTCATAATCAATGCTGTAATCGGTATTGCGTTGCAAGAGTTGTCTCGAGACCCGCACACTGAGGTTATTTTTGCTGTAGACGCTGACATAAATGCTTTCGGAGTTGCGATTGATGCTGTTATCTGGCAAGAAGTAGAGGTCTGTGCCATTGGCAACTAAGCGCACACTCTTATTGCTGTTTGGCGCATCTGTGGCAAAGGCATTAAGGCTGAACCCATCGCCGCGAATTGCACCTTGGAAACCGTTGTACGTACTGCTGTAATTGCTGAGCACACCTCTGAATTGTGGATTGAACTGCCCGAACATGATGAAACTGTTGGCTGTCTCGAGGCGAGCATAAATACCTTCGCTGCTGCGGACATCTGCGCCAAGGATGCTCGAGTCGCCAAGTAATGGCAGGTATTCGTATGGGTTGGCTGGTGGTAATAATTCGCCCGATAAACGCAATGGGTCTACGGCTCGGCTTGGGTCGTAATCGGCTTGCCAGTTAATACCAATGGTAAAGGTAGAACCTGGGAAAACCGCGCCACGCAAGAAGAAACGTAAACCACCATCGGCAGTGAAATTACCTGTACCAAAATCGTAGCGAATTTGGGCGCTGGCTAAACCAACTGCCACCACTGGGCGTTCAGTTGCTGCCACTGGCACATTATTGCCTTGGATTGGGCTGGCTGCATCCACCGAGAAATCATTGGTTTTAAATCGGTTACTCGAGGAAATCACGCCATTGGCATTAACCACTCGAGCTTCGACTTGAATATCTTGTAATGGCAATGTGCCTAAGGCGTTGCTGGTCAGGCTTTGTAATCGCAAGTAAGCAACACCATTCTCGAGTTTGACTTGGAATCCAGGGATGCTTGGTGCAGCGTCAGCATCGGCTGGGTCGGCGTTGGTTTTGATTGTCACGTATTCGTCTGAGGCTGGTAAACCATTTTGGTCAAAAGCTTCGACTTTGATGGTTGGTTGGTCTGCACCATCGGTGGTTGGGCGTAAAGCTGTTAAGCGCAAACTAGTGGCAGCAGCACCCACTGGGCGTGCTGTCGTGGCAGCAGTTGTGCCAGCAAATGGAATGGCTCTCGCCAGTAATCCAAGGATGCTTGGGTCGCCTTGGAGAACACGCAACTCGCCTTGTCCCAGCAATTTACCAAGTGGCGAATTAGGATCAATTCGCACGTCGCCAGTGCGTGGTGTACCTGCACTGCGGCTACTTGGGATTGCCAGCACAGCAGCCACACGGTCTTGAGGCATATTCAGTGCACCTGTATGTGCCAAGCGGTAAGTAATGCCATAAACACTGGTGTTTGTCACAGGCACAACCCAGAACAAACGATCTCCTGCTGTGAACGGATCGGCAATTGCCCGACCAGGAGCCGTGGTTGGTGTATTGGTTGCAAAGCTTGGATTTTCGACTTGGCTACTCGAGCCTGCAATATAACTCGAGCCTGCTGGAATCCGATCCGAGAGAATTAAGTTGCTGCCAGCAAATGGAATTTCGGCTAAACGAGCCAGCAAGACCACTTGGGTTTCACGGCGTTGATCTGGTAATGGTGCAGCTCGAACCTCGAGTGGGGTTGTATCGGTAACATTACAATTTGGTTCGAGGGTGGCACTGATGTTGCTGTTGGTTGGACGCAATGCCCGAACCGAAACATTATAGGTAAATGCTTGTCCAGCGGCGATGGTGCCATTGCTCGAGACAATGCCATTGGGGGTTAATTCGTTTGGAATACGAATTTGAATGCTGACTGGCACACTGTATGGGAAGTCTGTACTGGCAACTGCTCGGATATTACCGCTTTGTCCAGCGGTCAGGATTAAGGGTTTAGGACTTAACTCGAGACGAGTAATCACATTGTAAGCAATATCGGCTGTGGTGGCTTGCGTACCAACCACCACTGGCAAGGCTGAGCTACTCGAGCCTGGCAGTGCTTCTGGTTGGATGATGTAATTACCCACAGGCAATTCGACACGGGCTGGGGTAATGTAACGGGTGCCATTAATGGTGAAAGCAGTACCGTTTAATGGGCTGCGAACACTACAGGCTAAACTCGAGGCTGTGACATTCAAAATACCTGTTGGCACAAGCACTTGTAATTCAGCAGTGGCACTGTTGTTATCCACTCGAGTTTCGGTTTCTAAACCTGTGGTGGTAGCAGTGTTACGGAATGTTCCAGCGCGGGTAGTGTTGGCACGAACAATAATGGTAGCGCTGTTACCAACTGGTAATGTGCCGATGCTGGCACTGACAATGCCGTTAGCAAAGCTAACATTGCCTTGGGTGCTGGTAGCACTGACATATTCAATCCCTGCTGGCATTGGGTCGGACATAGTTACTTGGGTTGCGGTTTGAGGTCCGTTATTGCGAACAACAATGGTGTAAAGCACTGCGTTACCAACATTAGTACGGGTTGGTGCAACCGTTTTTGTGATCTCGAGGTCGGTACGAATAATAGGCTCGAGCACAACCACTTGGGCACTGGCAACATTGTTATCAGTACGAGTTTCGGCTTCGGCAGCTTTGACAGTGGCAGTGTTGCGGAATGTGCCTGCACGGGTAGTTGTGCCTTGAACTTTGACAGTCACACTCGAGCCGACTGCCAGACTGCCAACATTGGCAGTGAGGATGCCATTGGCAAAACTGACGGAGCCTTTGCTGCTGCTGGCACCAACGTAGTTAATACCTTCTGGCATTGGGTCTGTGAGCACAACTTCGTTGGCATCGGCAGGTCCGTCGTTGCGAATCACCAAGGTGTACTCGACTGGTTTGTTAACATCGGTTTGGGTTGGGGTAACCGATTTGGTTAAGTTCAAATCAATCAGTGCTGTGACAACCACTGTGGCAGCCGCACGGTTATTCTCGAGGGTGGTTTCGGTTTGGTCACCACTAACATTGGCAATATTGGTAAATGAACCCACTTGGGTAGCTGTGGCGCGAACTTGAATGGTGACGCTACGTCCTTTGCCAAGGTCGCCAATACTGGCAGTAATTACACCATTAGCGTATGTGGCTTCGCCTTGGCTGCTGGTCACACTTTCGTACTCGAGTCCGTCTGGTAATGGGTCGCTAACAACCACACCAGTGGCATCAGTTGGTCCGTTATTGGTGACAGTAATAATAAATGTGGTGCGTTCACCAATGCGTAAACTGGTTGGCACAGCGCGTTTGGTAATGACTAAATCAAGTGGTACGGCTTGTGGTGTGACCACTGGTGGTTCGACCCGTACCTGAGCAGAAGCTTCAAGTGGTGCACCACTCCAGTCAACTCGAGCTGTGTTGGTAATTGTGCCACTGGCATCAGCAGCCACCGTGGTTGGCACGCGGATGGTGCGGCTTTGACCTGCGGCAAGGTTAAAGGTTTGGTCTATGTTAGCACCTGTTAAACCAGCAGGAATGACATCGGTTAAGCGCAGGTTATTGACTGTGGTTGTGCCAGTGTTGGTCACCACAAGAGTAAAGTTTGCACGATCACCTGGTTTAACCAAATCTTTGTCTACGGTTTTGGTTAAGGTCAGTTGGGCTGGTGCAACTTCGACTCGCACTTGTGCCGATGCCTCGAGTGGGTCGCCTGCCCATGTCACTTGGGCTGTGTTGACAATGGTACCAGCAAGGTCTCGAGTGACTGTGGTTGGCACGCGAACTGTACGGCTTTGACCTGCTTGTAAGGTAAAGGTTTGGTCTATGTTAGCACCCGTTAAACCAGCTGGGATCAGGTCAATCAGGCGAATATCTCGAGCCACCACTTTGCTGGTGTTGGTCACCACAATCGTGAATGTTGCACGGTCGCCTGGTTTAACCAAATCTTTGTCCACAGTTTTGGTCAGGGTCAGGGTTGGTTGGTCTGGTGTTGCCACTCGTACCTGCGCTGAAGCCTCGAGTGGTTCGCCGCTCCAAGTGACTCTGGCAGTATTAACAATTGTGCTTGTGGCATCACTGGTGACTGTGGTTGATACGGTCACAGTGCGGCTTTGCCCTGCAGCAAGGTTAAAGGTTTGTCCGATATTGGTGCCAACCAAACCATCTGGGATGATATCGGTTAAGCGGACATTTTCGGCAGTGCTCCCACCTGTGTTGGTCACTACAATGGTGAAATTAACTTTTTCGTTGGGTTGTACCAAGTCTTTATCCACGGTTTTGGTTAAAGTCAGTTGTGGTGGGCTTTGTACCCGCACTCGAGCGGTAGCTTCGAGTGGTTCGCCGCTCCAAGTGACTCTGGCTGTATTAACAATTTCGCCGTTGGCTTCTGGGGCAACAATGGTTGGAATTTGTACTGTACGGCTTTCGTTGGGTGCTAAGTCAAAGGTCTGATTGAGGTCCTCGCCATTTAAGCCAAGTGGCAATAAATCGGTCAGATTGACATCTCGAGCCACACTTGCACCTGTGTTTTTGACAACCACAGTGAAGTTGACTTTCTCGCCTGGTTGTACCAAATCTTTGTCTACGGTTTTGGTTAAGGTTAGTTGTGGTGGCGGAGCAACCACACGTACATTACTAACCGCAGCCACACCACAGTTTGGCTCGAGGGTAGCGCGAATGGTTGCAGCCTCTATTGGTTTGCTGGCTTTAACCCGTACATTCAGCACCAATGGGGTACTGGCACTGCTAACACCATTCAAAGTGGTCGCACCAATTGCCTCGAGTCCATCTGGCAACTGCATATTGATACTGGTTGGGATTGGTGTAACAAATTGGGTACTAGCCGTGGCGGTCAGTGTGGCTGTTTCACCAAGCGCTAAATCTAAGCTAGCAGGACTTAGGGTTAATGTTTGGGCAACACTGTACTCGAGGGTAACATTAACTGTTTTGCCACGTTCGGCATTGATGGTCACAGCTTGGGTGGTTGCCCCAGCAAGGTTTGCACCTGTGATAGTGGTCGCACCAGGATTGACCACAACTGTGGCTGGTGTTTTACCTTGCACATTTTGTCCTGCAACACTGAAATTCGTACCTGTAATTGGTGTGCGTTGACCACAAACCAGTGCTACAGCATTGACTTGTACGTTGGCTTTTGGACAATCTGCCACAAAGCGAATATATCCACTGTTACTGGTAATGGTCACTCGAGTGCTGCTGTTGACCGTACCAGTGCCCTCAAGAATACGCGCTGTCACAGGAGTCCAGCAGGTTGGTAAAACAGGTTGGGCAACGCGGTTTCCTGCTACACCTGTCACTGTGTAACTCGAGCCTGGAATTGGCTTACCTTGGGTATCTACAACATCTACTTTCAGTGGCACAATAGCTGGGCGGGTGCTTTGGAAACCTGGTAAGAAGGCATAGAGTGGTTTATCTTCGATGCGGACTCGGAAAGCAAAGGAATTACTGAATTGACGGGTGGTTGGTAACAACCGTGCCAAGATTTTCCAGTTACCAAGTAAGCTCGAGTCTACTTTGAATTTGTTACTTGCCCACTTGGTATCTTCGGAGGCTGTTAATGGGAAACGGCGACCATCTGGCGAAACCAGCGTTAAAACAATTTCTTGGTTACCATCAGCATCGTAGTTAGCTAATTCGATACTTTTACCGATATAACTTTTATCCACTTGCACAAATGCCACAAGTTGATCTTTGTTAAATTGTCCTCGAGCATTGACCGTAAATTGGCTGGCTTCGATGCGTAAACCACTGGTGGCACGCAAGGCAAAACTGTTTTTACCATTGCCATCGGAAGCCACTCGGAATGGGTAAATACCGGCTGGTAATGAACCTTGAAAAAACGATTCATAACTGTGTTGTGTACCAAGGCTGTAACTACGATTAAAAACAATTTGATCTGTCGCATTGGTTAATTTAAAGCCCGTGGTTAAAGTGGCAGTTTTACCGTATAACTCGTCGCCGTAGTAGGTTACACGGTCTCGAGCGTTAGCGTAATCGTTGCGATTAATTTCTGGACTAAATACTTCGATACTGGTTTCGCGTCCACCAGCTGCTGCTGGCACATTAATTCGGTAATCATCGGCAGGGATTTTCCAACCTACAGCTTTACCTATCGAAACCAATGGTAACGCAATACTTTGCCCATCACCTTTAGCCGCATTCAGGGTTGTGCCATCTTGCACTACTGGATTGGTTCTCGAGGTTGGAACTGGCACACCACCTGTTGGTTTAGGGGCAGCGGGTTGAGTACCACTCGAGGCTGGCTTAGTTGGTGTTGTGGTTGGTTTGGTAGGCGTAGTGGCTGCTGGCTTAGCTGGTGTCGTGGTTGGTTTAGCAGGTTGTGTTGCTGCTGGTTTAGGCGCAGGTTGACCAATCTGTTTTGCTGCTGGCTTAGTTTGCGCCAGTGCCAACGGCAATGCCGCTGACACCAACACTGAAAGAAGGAAGGCTTTAGTAATCGTTTTTGCACGTGATGTTGCCGCTTGGCGGCGAGTAAAGAAATTCATCGAATCACCTCGTCGCTGTTTGGTACTGGCAGTTGAATCAGCGTAAAAATTTCTTCATAAGAAATATCTGGGTCTGTCAGCACCAAATCGGGCGGTAGCGGCGTAAATAACGGATACGTAATGGTGTACGTGCCAGCAGGGACAACGCCAGTCAAACGCAGTGTTGTGCCATCAAAAGTAAATGGTTGCTTATTACTGATTTGCGGCACACCACGTTCAACCGTGCCAGTTGGCAATGGGTCGGTAATCACAAGATTTTGCACTGCTTTCTCGAGCGTAATCGTGATGGTGACTGCATAACCAGCCCCACCTTGAGCAATGGCTTTGGTTAAAGTAACAGGTCCGCGTTGGACTAAAGTGCTGCGGCTCTTGACAGCGGCACCTGTTGGTGGATTCAGTAAGAAGTCTTCGATGGTGATACCACCTGTTTCTGGCGCAACCACAAAGCGGGTGCAAGGCGCATCATCTGGGACGTACTTACAAGTGAATGGCGCTGTGAACGGATCTAAACGCACAGCATGACGACCTGGTTCAACATCTGGGATGCTGTAACGACCAAGGGTGTCGGTCACAGCCCAACGTCCATCCGAGAGGTAGACTCGAGCACCTTGGACGGCTTCATCGGTGTCGCGTTCAAAGCTATCGTTGTTGTTGTTATCGAAGTAGACACGTCCAACGATGGTGGTGCGTGGATTAAAGACACCTAAGGAAACTTTGACCGCTGCAATCGAAGCGTTGGATTGCACACCGACTGTGGTTGTGCCATTAGCCGCTGTTGCAGTGGCACTAGCAACATTGAGCAAATTACCGTTATTGGCTGCGGGTGTGACAATGGTTTTGAAGCGAATCGAACGACTGGCATTGGCTGCAATACTACCTGGCAACGTCCAAACCAGCACTTGCTTACCTTCGGCATTGGTCGAAAGTGTTGGATCTGCAATAACTGCTCCAGCAGCGGTACTCGAGCCAGCTTGGTATTGTAAACCAATCGGCAGTGTATCGGTAATAACAACATTGCTCACAACCACAACACCGTTATTGATCACACTGAGTTGATACGCCAGTGTGCCACCAACCAGTACAGTGGGTTGTTGATCTCGAGGAATCACTTGATCGCCAACGACCACATTTTTCTCGAGTCGGATACTTGGGCGGACATAACCAACATTTGGTACACGTCCGATAGCTCCTGCTGGTACTTGCACAACTTGTGGGTTGTTGTTGGTGGTTAGCACATGACCTGTTGGGTCTATGACTTTCACTGTGGCTGAACCAAAGGCAAGATCGCGGTCGCCTGTGGCGTAATCGCCGTTTGCATCGGTGGTGACCACTTTCAGATTGCCTTTAGCATCGGTAATTTCGACGCGTACTCCTGCAATACCTGGTTCGCCTGGGTCTTGAACACCGTTGTTGTTGGTGTCGTAGAAGACTCGACCTGTTAAGCCACCAAATAATGGTTGGTAGCCAACATCGGCTGCTTTGGCATTACCTGCTGGTGGAACATTGACGGTTTGTGTGCTGTTCGCCGTGGTTAAACGGTGGTTATCTGGGGTGGTGTACACCACATTCACAGGACCCGCTGCAACATCGGCAGTGTAATTACCATTGGCATCGGTACGAACTTGCACTGGTGTACCACCAAGATCGGTGATGGTAACAAGTACATTTGGGAAGTTAGGTTCGGTTGGTTGTTGAATACCATCGTTGTTATCGTCGCGCCAGACATGACCCGTTAAAGTACCACGTTGTTGATAACCATCTTTACCTGCATCGTTGGCAATATTTGGTAAGACATTGACCACATTTGGATCTGAACCAGTGGTGGTTAAGACCACACCAACAGGCAAGGTGCTATCAATTACTTTGACAGTAGCATTGCCACTGAGTACACCCAGTACACTCCAATCGCCACTGGCATTGGTGGTGGTGGTGACAACTTTACCCGCCGAATCGGTGATTTGGACTGTCACATTGTTAATACCTGGTTCGCCAAGGTCTTGGATTTTATTGCCGTTAGGATCAAGGAAAACCCGTCCAAAGACACTTCCTTGTGGGCGGTAACCATCAAAACCAGCATCGTTGGTGGTGTTTGCCACAACATTGACAGGACTCGAGTCAAGACCAGCGGTTTGCGTTAAGTTTGGTGGCAACGTTGCATCGACAACATTGACTATCGCTGTTCCCTCGAGCACACCAGGAGCGGTGTATTTACCATCTGAACCTGTTGTGACTGTAGTGACTTTGCCACCAGCATCGGTGATTTGCACATCCACATTTGGAATACCTGGTTCGCCTGGGTTTTGAATGCCATCGCCGTTAGTATCTGTAAAGACCACACCAGTAACCGTACCTTGGCGGCGGTAGCCATCTATGCCTGCATCGTTTGGATTGGCATTTGCCACGGTTTTACCAACTTGTACAACCACTGGGCTTGGGTCTGTACCAGCGGTTTGGCTAACACCAGCTGGTAATGTTGATTCAACAACATCCACTGTGGCTGGGGTTGCACTGGCTGGAACACTAAGGGCAGTGTACTCACCTGAAGCGTTGGTTGTGACAGTACGAATACCACCAAAAGCATCGGTAATTTTGACATCCACACCGCCTAAACGTGGTTCGCCAGAATCGAGTGCTCCGTTGCCGTTGGTATCGTAGAAGATAATGCCAACAACATCACCTCGAGGTTGGTAACCATCAAAGCCTGCGTTGTTATTTTGTCCGAAAACCACAGTTACTGGGCTTGGGTCGGTACCAGCGGTTTGCACATGGTTGGCTGGGAAATCTGGGTCGGTGGTATCCACATCTACAGTGCTGATACCTGCTGGTACACCAGTGAAGCTATACGTACCGTTGGCTCCTGTTGTTGTGGTCTTGGTGCCACCAAATGGGTCTGTCAGGGTAACAGTGATATTTGGAATGCCCACCTCGCCTGGGTCTTGGCTGCCGTTGCCGTTAGTGTCAATAAAGACCACGCCATTGACATCACCTCGAGGTTGATACCCATCAAAGCCAGCATCGGCTGGGTTAGCGCCAGCTACAGTGCCACCAGAAACCACATTGACTGGGCTTGGATCAGTACCAGCGGTTTGCACATGTTGGGCTGGGAAATCTGGGTCGGTGGTAATCACATCTACTGTAGCAGCCCCAGCAGGGATATTTAGGAAGGTGTAATTACCTGTTGCATTTGTCTGCACAGTACGGGTAACGCCGTTCACATCGGTCAAAACAACATCGATGTTTGGAATACCTAATTCGCCTGGATCTTGACTGCCGTTACCATTGGTATCCACAAAGACCACGCCAATTACATCGCCTGGAGCAATTGGTGTTGTATCCGTGGCATCGTTATTGCTTGGAGTTGGGTCTACAACACCAGCTGGCACTGCCACAGTGGCTGTGTTACTGATCGTGCCATTGATTGGGTTGAGCAAAGTACCACGAACTTCAAAAGTCAGGCTCGAGTTGGCTGCAAGGTCTGCATTGGTTGCCAGATCGCCTGTTTGGAAACCAGTTGTTCCTGCTGGGCAGGTCGCGCCACCTGCAGCAGCGGCTTGCACACAACGCCATTGACGACCAGTTGCTGCATAGAAAGCATTTGGTAGTGTATCGGTCACACCTGCGCCGATCACATTGCTTGGACCTGCGTTTGTCACTACGATGGTATAGGTGTTAACCGCACCAGCGTTGATGGTGGCTGGGGCTGTAATACCGTCTGTTTTGGTAATTTGTAAATCTGCCACTGGGATTGGTGTGGTGACCACCGAGCTTGTGTCGTCTTGACCATTGGTGGTGCCGTTATTGGGTTGGCTATCTGGGTCGAGAACATCCGAAGCTGTGATTTGTGCGGCATTAGTGTACTCAGCAACGGTTTTGTTTGCTTCGACTTGAGCAACAATATCCACACTCGAGGCAGCACCAGCATTGAGCGCTCCGACATTCCAAGTGATGGTTCCAGCTGCATTGGTGGCACTGGCGTTACTACTGGAAACAAAGCTGTAACCAGCAGGGAGCACATCTTGAACCACAATACCTGTGGCTCGAGTTTCGCCACTGTTTTGCACCGCTAAGCGGAAGGTCACATTGCTACCAACCAGTGGTTGAATTGGTGGCAATGGATTAATGATTGTTTTGCTTAAACTTAGGTCGGCACGAAGTTCACCGAAGTTAATTTCGGTGCGGTTAATACTGACGGTGTCTATCAGTTGAATATTGGTGACTTGACCACCAACACTGGTGCCTGGCGGTACTGTCAATAAAGCGGGATTACCTGTACTCGAGGCTGTACCAGCACTGTCGCCAACGGTGGTACTGCGGTTAGTGGTGGCTGGTTGTAATTGGGTCACGGTGTAACCCGTGCTGGTTGGCGAACCAACTGTGCCTGGGGTATCGAGCAAGTTGGTAAAGACATACTCGCCTGTGCCGCTGGTAAATGCCGATTGTTGCGTAACTGCGCCATTGATGTCTGTACCTGTCAGGATAACCTGTACACCTGAAAGTGGTAAGTCTGTACCAGCATCAAAAACACCGCTATCGTTGACATCAAGGTAACTACGACCAGCTAAGGTATTTAAGCCTGAGATGGTTGGGCTACTTTCAGAATCATCGTCGGCAGCAGTATCTATGTTAGTGGTGTTATCACCTGGAGTGCTATCTGGGTCAAGCATATTTGAAGCTTGGATTTGCACAAAGTTACGGGTGGTGGCTGGTGTGACATTGGCAGAATTAGCATCCACATTGACCGTCACAATAATCAGGTTCGATTGATTATTATTTAAGGTACCAACATTCCACTCGAGCTGTGTACCACCAGCAACAGCTGTGATGGTTGGTGTAGCCGCACCGCCACCGATGGTGCTCGAGACATAGCTGTAGCCACTGGGTAAGAAGTCGCGGACAACGACCCCTGTGGCTTGGGTGGGTCCATTATTGACAGTGATAATTTGGAATTGCACGCCCAGTTGACCAGCTTGAATGGTTGTGCCACCAACTTGGGCTTTGGCAATGGTTAAGTCGGCGAGGAGTTCACCAAAGTTAAAGTTGATACCGTTTTCGTTGCCTTGCAAGTCAATTCGGGTGATGGTATTGGTTGCGCTGTTAGCTGTACCGTTAACTGTTGCACCTGTACCAACATTGGTGCTGCCATTGCTGTAATTGGTTGGTTGGTCTTGGGTTAGTGTGTACGTTGTACCCGTAGCTGGTGGCAATAAATCTGTGATACTCCAAGCACCTGTGCTCGAGTCAGGTGTGGCAGTACGATTGACTGGGTTTCCGTTAATATCTGTACCTGTGAGGGTAATGGTTGGTACTGGGGTTGGAGCAGGGTTCGTATTTGGATTACCCAAACCATTTTCACCAATACCTCGAGTGGTGTTGTTATTAACATCTAAGTAAACAAACCCAGAAATACTCGGAGCAGCTTTAATCTGCGTTGGTACTGCATTGGCATCATCGTCAGCGGCTGTATTTGTATTGGTGGTGTTATCACCTGGGGTGCTGTCTGGATCGGCAACAGCCGCATTTTGCACTTGTACAAAGTTATTGGTATTTGCCAAAGTTGCTGTGGCATTGACTGTCGCACGAACCAATAATGTGGCTGTGCTACTTGCTCCACTAGCCGTCAAATTACCAACAGTCCAATCGAGTTGGTCACCACCTGTTACAGCGGTTCGCGTTACACCACTACCAACAGCTGGGGTGCTCGAGATAAAAGTGTACCCACTTGGTAAGAAATCACGGACACTGATACCTGTATTGTTGGAAAAACCATTATTGGTGACAGTAATCGTGAAGACCACATTCTGACCAATGGTTGGTGTGGCAACATCTAAGGATTTAGTGATACTTAAATCCGATTGCAATTCGCCAAAATCGTAATTAACAAGGTTATCACCAAAATTAGCAATCACGCTCGAGGTCGCATCATTGGCTGGTGTGCCATTGGTTGGATTACCTGCTCGAGTATTCGTAACAGTGCTCGAGTGCAAAGTTGGTTGAGTCGTTTCGGTAACGGTATACCCCGCTAAGCTACTCTTGGGTAATTGCCCAAAGAAGTAACCACCAACTGGTACACCACCTGCTGGAACGGTAATGGTTACTGGTACGGCTGGTGCACCATTAATTGAAACATTATTGGTGACTGTGCCACCACCTGCGACAGCAGCACTGGCAGTTGTTGTTGTAATAACAATATCGCGGTTGAGATCGTCTCTACCAGCTAAGGTGATGGTTTGACCACCCAAGCCAACATCGCCAGCATCGAAGGTGTTGTCATCTACAACTGTACGGAAAACTCGTCCTGCCAGTGTGGCTGGTGGTAATTCAGCGAAATTATTGGCAATACTGTTTTGATTGCTACCAAGTACCACAGCACTAATCACATTGTTGGCAGCCGTACCAGTTGGCGTACCACCAATGGTACCAACAGCGGTGTTGGTGACTGTACTAATGAAATTAGCTGGTTGTGTTTCTGTGATGGTGTACGTTGCTGGACGCAAAGCCCCAAAGTAATAGCCACCAACTGGTAAACCAGCAGGTACAGTTACACTGACTGGTGTAGCAGCTCCACCATTGATGGAAACATTATTGGTAACTGTGCCACCTGCTGCTACAACCGCACTGGCTGTGGTGGTGGTAATTGTGACAACTTGCCCAAGATCGTTAGTACCCGTCAATGTGACAGTCACACCTGCAATACCAGGTTCACCAGCTTGTTGAATATTATCGTTGTTACTGGTTTGGAAAACCACACCCGCGATACTTGAGAGCACAACTTCGGCAAAGTTATTGCCACTCGAGGTTTGACCTGCACCAAGTACCAAGTTGTTAATGATATCTGGAGTCGTACCCAAAGGTGTAGTAGTTCCTGCTGTTCCGCCTGTTGTGGCAGCACCTGATGTAGTAATACCATCGGCTGTACCTGTTGGTTGGATGCGTTCCTCAACACTGTATGAACCGCGTTTCAAACCAGCAAAAGCGGTGATGGCTGTACCTGTGCAATCCACGCTCGGGAATACATTGGTTGCACCTGAGGCAAAGCTGTAATTACCGTTCACATCTGTGCGAGTCGAGAAGGTAACGGCTGTATCAGCATTTAAGCCTGTGCCACCAGCAACACCATCTAAACCAAAGTCTGTGCCAGTTAAAGTAATGCACTGATTTGCCAATGGTGTATCTGTTCCTACAAGGAAAACACCGTTGCTAAGCCCGTTATCTTGGAAAACCTGACCACTAATTGCACCTGTGCGCTCACCAAAGTCTTGCAATGTTTGATTGGTGGTGACATTGGTTAAATTAATAACATTGCTTGGATTCTGTGCTGCATTGCCATAAGCACCCGGTTGGGTCTCGGTGATTTGTACACTCGAGCCACTTGGAATAATCGCGCTGTAATCACCATTGGTATCGGTGATTAAGTTACGTGTAAATGGTGCTCCTGTTGGTGGTGTGACCAAAATTGTAATTGCTACACCTTGAATACCAGGATTAGTTCCACGCACACCACTCGAGGCAACATCGTTATAGACCCGACCACTAACAGTCACTGGAACAATCACAGATACTTGGGTTGGGTCTAATCCACCTGTGGTATTTGGTTGATTAATAGCGGCTGTTGGTGGGGTGACACCTGTTGGTGCTGGTCCTGTGATGCTGTTATCTGTTTTGACACCAGCTATTGGTAAGTTACCTGCTGTTAATGTGGCTTGATTATCTAAAGTCACTGGTGGTGTTGCCGTGACAAGGGTTGGCACGGTCACACGAATCACTTCGCCAGGAGCAATCGAAGCAATGGCTGTGGTTGGTAAATTCGTATTGGTAGCAGCAGGGAAAGCAGTTGGCGGTATGGCTCGAGTAATTTGGGCTTGTCCCACTGTTAACCCAGCTGGGAATGTATCGGCGATTACCACATTGGTTAAAGCCACTGTACCCGTATTTTTGTAAAAAATTGTCCAGAGAATCGTATCGTTCTGAGTCACGCTTTGGCTGAGGTCGGCATCATTGGAAATCTCGACAAATTTCCAACCAGCCGCTGTTGGTGTCGCCACCACAGGTGCCAGTGTTAGATTTTGTCCAGCCAACGCTGTTTGAGGAATGGTTGTACCTGTTGGTAAACCAACACCAATATTGGCTGGCACAGTGGTTGTGGTGTCAGCATTATCGGTCAGCGTTGTTAAGCTCGAGTACGCAGCAACTGTGGCTGTTGCTTGGTTTGTTAAGTTTGTGCCAACCCCACCAGTTATGGTTACTGGAATAACAATCCGAATCACTTCATTGGGCACAACTGTGGCTAATGGACTCGAGAGCACCGAACCAGTACCTGCAAAGCCTGCATTCATACCTGTGGTGGTAGCAGTTGTAAAGGTTGTGGCAGGTGGTACTAATCTCGAGATGGTTGGTGTACCAGCCACGGTCATGTTACTGCTAAGCGTATCGGTGATGTCCACACCAGTGATATTGGCTGTACCTTCGTGCTTGTAGTAAATCACCCAGTTGAGGGTATCGCCAACTGTGGTGGTTTGGCTGTTATCAGCATCAACTGTGCGAACCACATACTTATAACCCACCAATGGCGGTGTGATATTGAGGGTAGCGTTGGCTGGAGCTGGGTTTGAGCCACGGTCTGTTTTAAGAGCATCAGCTGGAATGGTGTTTGGGAAACTACCCACAGTCGTTGTTGTTGCACCTCTGACATTTAAAACAATGGTACAAGTTCCAGGGGTTGCACCAACAGCCGCAGGAATTGTACCTCCTGTCGCATAAGTAAATGAGGTGGCTGTGGTGCTAAGCGATGCCGCATTGCAACCAACGCTCGAGGCAACGCCTGTAATTTGTAAACTCGAGCTGACCGAATCGGTGAATGGTGCGCTAAGTGTGGCAATACCAGCCGTGGCATAATTGCTAAGCGTAATGGTCAGTTGACTGGTTGCATTGGGTTCAATACGGGTTGGGTTGTAACTCTTAGCAACAGTCGGTGGAATAAAATTGGTATTAAGCGTTGCTTGTGTCCCATTGCGCGGGTTAATGACTGTTCCACCCGAATCGGCTTCGGCATTGGTGCGTGGAATTTGGTTAAGGAAAGTTGGCGCAGTACTTGTACCAACTCGGTTTGCGACAACATCCACTTCGATGGTACAAAATCCACCAGAAGCTAAATTGCCGCCTGATAAACTCCAACTGGTTGCATTAGCAAAAGCAGCTATTGAACCACCGCAGGTATTGGTTGGTGTGGTTGGTACTGGCGCAATTTTCATACCTGTCGGCGTTCCAGTAGCTGTACCGTCGGATGTGAAATTATCGGTGATATTTAAAGCCGTCAAAGCACTCGGGTAGGCGTTACGCAATACCAACCGCAATCTCGAGACTCCTGTACCTGCAACCACTGTGGTTGGTGTGAAGCTTTTTTCCATGCGAAAAGTTGTGAAAATAACCACTGAACTTTGCGTGGAAATACCAGCAGCCCCGACAGTATTGGTAGCGCGTTGGTCGGTGGTTACAACATTGATTGGGATTTTATTGACATTAGCACCAGCAATGTAACCTGTTACATCCACTTCGACTACACAAGTACTATTGGCGGCAATAGCTCCACCTGTTAAACCAAATTGGCGATTGGCATTGGTGGCTAAACCCTGAGATACACCAACCGCATTTACGACAGGCGTAGCAGCTGTGTTTGTTACAGTACCATCTGCATTAAAGGTTGGCACATTGGCACTGCAAGTTGTTGTCGCATTGGGCGGGTTAGCAATTTCAACACGCAATGGGCATTCAGGCGCACTCGAGCTACCCAGAGTTGTACAAGCACCAAATGGCACACCATCTCGAGTGAAGAAATCGGTAAAGGACACACCGCTTAAAACATACGCATTGTTATTGGTCAGTGTTACGCGTAAACGTGTGGTTTGCCCAGGGTCAATATCAGAAGTCAGGAAAATCTTATCAATACCAATCGCTGCTGGAGAAACAGTTAGTGTGGCTGCGGCAGGGGTATTATTTGTCACACCTTGTGTTGTTGTGACATTGCTGGTTGGAATCGTATTGGTTTGGTCAACTTGTCCGTTGGCTACTGGTGATTCAACACTTAACGAAACAGAACATGTAAATGGCGCTGGTGTTGAACCCGCACCAGCCGCTGGCAAACGAATACCACTGATACTAACAATATTGCCTGTTGTATCAATATTCTGCCCTGCGCCAATTGTAGGCACAGCAGAAGTGGCTGTCCGACAAGTTGTACTGACTTGTGCAGGACTCGAGACAACCAAATTACCTGGGGCAACAAAAGCTGCCAGATCATCGGTTAAACCTGTGATGTCTATGGCTCGAGTGGGGTCATTGTTGGTAAGATCAATGCTTAAACGGGTTCGTCCGCCAGGTCCAACTTGGCTTGGTGCGAAACTCTTAGCAATTTGAATACCATCACGCACTGTTAATGTTGCACCATCCCCAATTAAATTAGCTGTACCTGAACTCGAGCGTACTTGGTAAGAAGCAATAGTATTTGGGTAAACGCCAGCAGTACTTGAACGTGCTCTGAAGGTGATAACACAATCTGTTCCTGCGTTTAATGTTGCGCCACTCAATTGTAATGCAGCATTGCCGCTACCTGCTGCATTGACCAAATTAGTTGTGGCAGCACCGCAACCCGTATTGGTTAATTGATCGTAAATAACACCGTCTGGTAAATCATCATCTGGTGTGAAAGAAACACCTGTTTCGGTTGGCGCACCTGCTGGTAAACTCAGTGTAATGCGGAAAAAACCCGAACGGGTTGGCACTAAATTCTGAGCGATATCACGTAGAATAGCGGCATTGCTTGGGTCAAATACTGGCGCAGCAGCTAAATTGCCAGTAGCATCGGCGCTGCTCGAGACTCGCTTATCGAGATTGATAATTGTGCCTGTCACACCTGTTGGTACAACAAAAACACTAGCACTTTGGTCTTGGAAAACAGCTTGGTTTCCACCAGCAGTAATGTTAGCACCCAGTAATGTGTTGGTTTTTGTACCCGTAGTAATACCTGTAGCACCACGCACTGGAACCAGAATGGTACAACTGGCAGAAGCTGCTAGTGTCAAACCTGTCACTTGGATACCACGTTGTCCAGCTGCCACAGCCGCAAAAGCAGGAGCAGCATTGGGAATATTTGTTGCACCTTGGCTTGTGCCACCACATGAAGGCGGCGTAACTGTTACTGCTGCGCCTGTTAGCTCGAGATCAAGTGGTGTTCCCGTGGGTGCTCCACCAACTGTGAAGTAATCGGTAACATTGACACTTGATACTGGGGTGGTCAAACGATTTGTCACTGTTAAACGCATGACTGTTGCAATGGTTTGTGAGTTGCTGGTCGAAACACGGGTTAATGTGGTTGGCGCATCAAACGACTTAGCTGAATCAAGCGATTGATAGGTTAATGATCTCGAGACTCCCGAAGCATTTGTCACACCTTCACGGGTGGTAACAGCATTTGCAGGGATGGTGTTGGTAAACACACCCGAGCTAGTACCAACAACTGTGAAACTCACATCACAAAATGAATTGGGTGCAATCCGTGGCACTGTGATTTGCACATTATTTGGTGTACCAACTGGTGTGAAAACAGTATCAGGTGTTGCTGCACCAACCGCTAAACACCCACTCGAGAAAGTACGAGTGGTGTTGGCAAATATCAGTGGTGTTGGCAATTGATCTGAAATCACAACATTATTGATGTTTTGGGCAGTGTCGTTATTGCGAACGCGTACAGTTAAGGCAACATTGGTGCTGGTGTTTTCGGTTAAGTTATTGCCCACTGCTGCACTACCAGAACCAACTGTACCAAAGCCTTTATTGATACTCGGAGCATCCACTGTTGGAATGACCACATTTTCTTGAATATTCTCGTTTTGGTAACGTCCGCCGCCTGGCTTTGGTAAATCCAGCACAGGTTGTGGATCAGTTGCCACAGGCGGACTCGAGCGACCAGGTAAGATATTTGGATTGCTGCCCAGTATCGCACTACGCACTTCGACTTCGACGAAACAAGTACCACGGTCGCCATTACTGGCTGGTATTGTTAGATTTTGCAATGTCACAGATGTTCCAGCAGCATTGGTAGAAACAACACTGGCATTGGTAATAAATGTAGACCCAACGGCTGGAGCAATGGCACCACAATTAGAAACACCCGTTGCTCCTGGTGTCGGATTGGCAATCACCCGAAAACGAGGCGGATTGGTGGTGGTGACTAAACCCGTGTTTACCCTTGGACCACCTGCAAAACCAGTATCTGTAAATTGATCGGTAATCGGAAATCCTAGTGCTACACTACCAGGAGCAACGGGAACAATGACTGCTGCTGGTGTATCATTAAATAACTGAAACCGCAAAATAAATGGTTCATTCGGATTTGGTGTTGGATTGATACTTCCCGCCAGATCAAAAAATTTTTTATTGATCTGAACCGAAACCGTATCTATTTGTGCATTCGCACTCGAGAGCAGCCCCACTGCTCCTGCCAAAATAATTGCGCCTAAACGCGTTGCCCATAATCGTCTCATACCGTTCCCCTTCCAATGCGGAATTGCCGACCCGTTTCATTCATATTTTCAACTCTCCCAGAGTTATACTTCTTAGTTTAGCCAATTGCTAAGCCGTCCAAATGCAATCTATCCCTCAATAGAACGTGCAAAAACACCTTATTTGACGCATCGGTTCTCATCTTGACGAAATGTGGAAAATTCAAGAGTACAGAATAAACCCTTTCAAATTCCTTACAACCATTTTTCAGTCTATTTTTTATAGCAACTCGAGACGATAAAAAGTTTGTTCACCTGTGTCATGTAAATCTGTAACAACATAACCACACTGAAAATAATGAGCAAACACCACCCGATGCGCTTCCCGCCACGTCCGAGCCGCCTCGAGATTCTGTGCTTTTAGCACATTGATATCTCGAGGGCTTTGAATTAACAAAACCCCTTCTGCTTGTAAATTTGGCATGGTTGCACAAGCTTTGGAGTCTGCCTCGAGCACCAAAGTTCCCGAAGGTGCAGTTTTTGCTTTCTCGAGCATTATTTTGGTTAAATCCCATTCAACAAAAAACCGATCTGCGGGCAAACCAGCGTAAATTCCACCACGCAACGCATACCAATCTGGGTGATACGAAACCGCTCTGGCATTTAATTTACCCAAATTCAAACGCGCATTTTTGGTTAAAAGCGGATCAAACGTCCAAGTCATTAAGCTGTACCCCATCGCCACAGCTCGAGATCGTTGATGCAATTTTAAGCGAGTGGCTAAACCACTGGCTTGATGCTCTGGGCGAATTGCCAGCATATGCGAATGCTGCACCAAAACACCTTTGTACATGGCAGGGAAACTATACGCAAAACCCACAGGCACACTCGAGCCAACCACAAACGCCGCACAAACCACTCCACCCATATGGGCATGAACCGTGAACAAACTAGCAGGGGTTAAATCCCGATCTGGATACCCCCACGCACTTTGTTGAACATCCTCGAGTCCTTCCATGTCAAAAGCATTCTCGAGGTCTTTAATGATGTACTCCATATGCTTAGTGTATCAGTGTCTATCCATCCGAGGTTGGTGCAGGTTGCAACAACGCAATCAATGCACCTAAAAACAACACAACTGCCGACCATGCCAAACCAATTTGTAAACCACCCGCAGTATCGCTCAGCCAGCCAGAAATCAGTGGACCGACACTTTGCCCAGCCGCAAAAACAATGGTGAATAAGGTAATCCCAGCACTCCATGCACTCGAGGGTAAGTACCGCCGAGCTAACGCCGTAGTAGCGCTAACCACCGATAGAAACGAACCAAAACACAGCGCCGATAACAACATCACCATAAACTGGCTCGAGAAAAGTGGTAAAACTGCACCAACTGCCACCACTGCTAATGCCGCCGCTAAACCTCGAGCACCATGCCAAACAACTATTGGTGTGCTCCAAACTCGAGCCACAAACATGGTGCTGAGACCAAGCATAGCCCAGAACAAAGCAATCTCGAGGGTTGTTGCCCCACGGCTTTTCATAAATGCCACCGAGAATGTCATATACGCAATGTATCCAAGGGCAAAGCAGGCATATGCTAGTAACGAAAATTTGAGCTGCCATGCCGACCACTTGTGGCTACTCAAGGTTGTGGTTTTGAAATCAGGTAAATGCCACGCAGCCAAACTCGAGAAAATCGCAAAAATCAGCGCAACAAAACCAAGAGCAACCCATAAAACACGCCAATTAAATTGCAACTCGAGCGCAAATGGTAAAGAAATTCCTGAGAGTAAAATCCCAAAACCAGCCCCTGCATAATACGTGCTCAGCATGGTAGCAGCTTGTTTTGGGTAACTCGAGGCAGCATGGGCGATCAGTACACCGCCTGCGATAAATACCACCGCACCACTGATCCCAGCGAGGCAACGCAACACCAATAACCACAGATAATTATCGGAGAAGCCACTGCCAATTAATGCCAAACTAGTCAGTACTAAACCACCCATAAAAGCCTGACGTGTACCAAGTGCTGGCATGAAAATACTTGCCAATAATGCACCGAATAAATACCCTAGCGCATTCGCTGTGTTCATACCACCCGCTAAAGCATATGTCCAACTCAATTCTGCTTGCATCGGCGGTAATAACAACGCATAGGCAAACCGTGCCAAACCAAGTGCCACCGTTGCACCTAATGCCAAACCAATGGCTGTTTGTATGGCTCGAGAGAGCACGGTTATACCTCCGCTCGGAAATTCGAGCCAAGTTTTTGGGCATGTCCAAAATAATGCCGAAACACGTACAGCAATGGCGACCAACAACTGGTGTCAATATGGTTTGTGTTTGACAAAACCATATTTTCATGAGCATGCACTTTTAACACCTGCATTTCCACAATACGGCACTCATCGGCAAGTCCAGCCGCATCTGTTGTACAGGCATGAATAGCCAAAACTTTTGCCTCGAGTTGCAACGGACACTCGAGAATCCGACTTGGTTGCACCAGCTCACTTGGGCTTTGAGACCAACTTGCCATTGCAAATTTATTCGCCACAAACTGGTACCCCATTGTCACTTTAGACGATGGTACTGGGTTGCGCCCCGTTGTGGCAGCAATGCTTTCCACAGCCGCGTGCATATCGCTCGAGGGCAAGTTAATCACCGCTTCGCCGCACCGTTCAAGATTATAAAAACCCTGTCCATGAGCACTTAAACCCAGAATCACCCGATCCGCTAAAGCCCAAGCACTACTCATCACTGAAATATTACTCGAGCCATCAGGGTTCAAGGTTGTTATCAGGGCAACAGGAGTACCAAAATACAAAATACTGGGCTTTATCGAAATTGTTTTCACCAGTGCAATCTAAAGTACAGCAACAAAAAACGTTTCAAGTTTGATCGAAACAAAATAACTGCGTAAACCCGTACACTCGAGCCATGAAAGTGACCCAACAAGAAATTGCCCAACACGAACCGGACCTTTCGAGCGCTGCTGCACTGATTGGCGAACCAACTCGAGCTACCATACTGACAGCCCTGATGACAGGCTTGGCATTACCTGCAGGTGAACTGGCTGAACTGGCAGGAGTCAGCCCACAAACTGCCAGTATGCACCTGCAAAAACTGCTCGAGAACAATATGGTCAGTGTTGAAACACAAGGCAGACACCGCTACTACCGACTCGAAAACAGCGATGTTGCCGTTGCCCTCGAAGCCCTGATGGTGATTGCACCAACCCAACCCAAAAAACGGCAATTACCTAACCAAGACATGTGTTACGCCCGCACTTGTTACGACCACCTCGCGGGCTGGCTCGGTGTACTCCTTTGCCAAACCATGCTCGAGAACAACTGGATAACCCAACAACACCTCGAGTTCACTCCCACCGAACTCGGCAAAAATAAACTTGCATCACTGGGCATTCAACCCAGTCAAGCTCGAGCTTGCTTAGATTGGACAGAACGAAGACACCACATCGGTGGCGAACTCGGACGCAACATCACCACCTACTTACTCGAGCAAAAATGGGTTGTGCGCCACACCTCGAGCCGAGCCTTGCGGGTAACCGAAAAAGGCATACTGGGATTACGAGACGTGTTTGGTATGCGATTGTAAAGCAGGGTGAGGCACGCCTCACCGCTACGGGTTAATTGTTATTTTATTGTCTTTCTGCGCTTTCTGGCTTAGGTCGTTATCCGCATGTGTTACGCTTTGGCTTACCGTACAATGCTTGAGTGTTGTTACGTGCTTTGGATTTACGTCTGGCTTTTGCTGATCGAGTGATTCTCGAGGGGGCTTCGTTGTTGCTTGAGGCTGGTCAGCGGGTGGCGTTAACAGGACGTAATGGGAGCGGTAAGACTTCGTTATTACGTATTTTGATGGGTGTGCAGGTTGCTGATGCTGGTTCGCTCGAGGTACTTGGGCGTTTGGGTTGGCTGATGCAAGACCCAAGTTTTTTGGGTTTGACAGTGCGTGATGTAATGCTTGGTGCATTGGCACATTTGCGTGAATTAGAAGCAAAATTACGTTTACTCGAGCAAGAATTTGCAGCAGGTTCGGATGCGTGGGCGGCAACCCTCGAGGCATTTGAAATGGCGGGCGGTTATACAGCTGAAGCTCGAGCGGCAGCCACCTTAGAAGCCCTTGGTTTGGTGGGGATGCTGGATCGTGATGCCGATACTTTGTCGGGTGGTGAGCGGACTCGTTTGGCTTTGGCAGTGGTGTTAATTGCACAACCCGAAGTGCTACTGCTGGATGAACCAACCAATCATTTGGATATTGCCATGCGTGAATGGTTAGAAAAACGCTTGCTCGAGTACCCTGGGGCGCTTTTGATTGTTTCGCATGATCGCCGTTTATTGGATGTGGTTTGTAAAGAAACATTGCATCTCGAGCGTGGGGTTTTAACGTTGTACGCTGGTGGGTACTCTAAATCCAGAGCTGCTCGGCTCGAAGCGCGGCGAATTCAGGCGAAATCAGCGCGGGTGGGTGGTTTTGAATTGCGACGTTTGCAACGAGCTGCTCAGACAGTCAGTGCTTGGGGGGTGAACAACACAAAATTGGCGCGTCGGGCTAAAGCACTGGCAACTCGAGCCGAACGCACCAAAGCCAGTTTGGTGGAAATGCCACCGCGTGAACGGGTACTGCGAATGAAACTCGAAAGTGGTGATGCTCGAGCCAAATTGGTTTTACGGGCAGAACGCATTGCAAAAACGTATGGTCAACGTTTGATTCTCGAGAAAGCCGATTTGCGTTTACGGGTTGGTGATCGGGTGGCGTTACTGGCAAAAAATGGGGCTGGTAAAACCACGTTACTCAAAATTTTACTAGGTGAAACGCCACCCGATGTGCCTAATCCGCTCGAGCCTCCCGAAGTGCGCTATGCCGATGGTGTGACAGTGGCGTATTTTGATCAAACGTTTCATGGTTTAGATGCTAAAAAACCTGTGCTCGAGCAATTAGAAGCCCGAGTTGGTAATCGTAGTGCAGTAGCGTTGCTTGGGCGTTATGGTTTTCCTGCCGAAGCCCAAACCAGAGCACCAAACACACTTTCTGGTGGTGAACGTGCTCGGGCTGGGTTAGCACTGATTGCTGCCACTCGAGCTGATGTGCTGATTCTCGATGAACCGACCAATCATTTGGATGTTGAAACGCTTGAAGCTCTCGAGGAAGCCATTCTTGGCTATCCGGGCAGTGTTTTATTTGTCACCCATGATCGCAGTTTTGCTAAAGCCGTGGCAACTCGAGTGCTGACGATTGAAAATGCAAATTTACTCGAGTTCGCTGATGGCTTTGCTGGTTACGAGCGATTTCGTCGCGGTGAGCGCCGCACACTTGACCCTGCTCGTTTGCTTGAGGGTGAAAACCCGCCACCACCGCCTCGGCAGTACACGCCCGATCAGCAGATGCAGTTACTCGAGGAACGCAATGTTGAACTCGAAGATTTATTTTTGCATCGTGGTTTGACCGAACGCGAATGGCAACGTTTTCGTATCGAGGCTCGAGCCATTGTGCTGCGTTTAGCTGAGTTATACGCTGATAAATTCTGTGCGCCACTTGAATTCGATCATGCCATACATATCCGCAAACTCGAGATTCGAGCCATTTGTGATGAAACCAGTACCACATGGCAATTCTGGATGAGAAACTCGAGTGGTTGCCCCAGTTTACGTGGAAATCTTGATGGAACAACACTGGTACTTGAATGGTTAGGCGATACCACACACGCTCTGCCGTGGTTCAAAAAAACATTGTTACAAGGCGCTGTCAGTCTCGCTTTTGAACGAATCGGTTGCCAAGTAATCCAGCTTCCAGAAAATCTCGAGCCATTTGGTCAAAGTATACAGAGCCTCGAGTACGCACAAAAAATGGGTTTAACTCGAGCCGTGCAACAACCTAAACGAAAACGTCGTAAAAAACGCAAAACCTCGAGCCAACTTATTTTTGCTACACCACAAAATCAGAATCCAAAATTGCAGAATCCACCTATGTCCAATACCCCAAATCCCCAAATCATAGCGGCGGGGCTTGCTTCGCCCAACCCTCGAGTCGGACGTTTACAGGCTTTACAGGCAAAAAAACAAATCGCTGTCCTGACTCAGGATGCGGTAGTCTCCTCTCCCCTACCGCTCCGACGGCGACGTAAACGCCGCAAAGCACCTCGGCTCGAGAATCCCGTATGATGTTTATGTGAAATCAGCTTTGAGGTTCTTGTTTTTGCTTGCGGCATTGTTTTTGAATGTGGCATCAGCGAAGTCATTTTCGTTTTCGAGTATCGAGCAAGATATCTATTTTCAACCCAATGGTTCGGTGCGGGTGGTTGATACCCGTTCATATGACTTTAATGGGTCGTTTAGTAAAGCTTTTTTGACGGTTGATACTCGAGGCAGTGTGGTTTTTTCTGGGGTCGAAGCCTTGGATGGGAAAGCTTTTTATGGTTTTTCAGTGGATGACAATACAGTGCGTTGGTCTTATGATGCTGAGTCTGAAGCACGGACGTTTCGTATTACGTATGTTTTAAATAACGAAGTGGATGTGGCATCAGATGCAGCGAAGTTTGATCGTCAGGTACTCGAGCCTGTGCATCAGGCAGTTGGGCGGTATGTGGTGCGTTTACATGCACCTGCGGGAAATCCCGATTTGTTTAAGGTTTTTGTTTTTTCTCGGGATTCACGACTGGGAACTTTGGAGTTTGACACTGCCACTGGGGTGGCAACCATCAATCTCGAGGATGTGGCTGAAGATGAGTGGGTGCGGACATTTGTGTTGCTTCCTGCAAAACAATTTCTGATTCCAACTTTGACAGGTAAACAGTTGACTGCGTGGCTCGAGGGGTTAAAAGTGGAAACTAAGGCGTTTCGCAATGCCTCGAGTGCTGCTTTAGCGCAGGGTGGTTTTGCACCCCCACCCCCACCACCGCCTGCGTGGTTGTTGGCTTTGCCATTACTTGGCGCATTATTTTTTGGTAGCAATATTTGGAATGCGTATCAAAAATATGGTCGTGAACCAAGTATTCCCGAGGTTGGTAAGTATTATCGTGAACCTGCTCAGCCAATTCCGCCTGGTGTTGTGCCCTATGTTTTATCGGCAATGAATCCTGGATCTGGTGCACTTGGTATGGCGATCAGTGCTACGCTAATTGATTTTACACGACGAGGTTTTCTCGAGTTGCAACGTGGCAAAACCAGTGGTTTTCTTGGTTTGGGCGCAAAAGAAGAAGTACAGTTTGCTTTGGTTAAAAACCCTCAAGCTGGTGAATTAACCACTTTTGAAGAGGAAATTTGGCGAATTACTAATCGTGCTCGAGGTTTTGATAATGTTGTTACCCAAACTGAATTACAGCATTATTTTACCTCTAATCCGAGTGCTGTTAATGCACTGGTGACTATTCCCAGAGATTGGTACGAACAAACGCATGGAGCATTAATGGATACTGCTGATAGCGGTAAAACACTGCCTTGGACGATTGCGGCTTTTGTGGCGGGTGTAGCAGGTTTTGCTGGCGGTATTTTCTTACTTGCAAACAACGCTGAAGCTATTGGTATTGCTGTCATGGTAGCAGGTCTGATTACGATTCTGGGCGGTATTCTTGCTGGTATTGCTCTCTCGAGATGGCATGCTGATAAGTTACTTAATGCTAAGCGTTGGTTAGCCTATAAGCATTTCTTAACCGATTTTTCGCAAATGGAAACCGCTCCTGCCGAACACTTAAAACTCTGGGATTATCATTTTGTTTTTGCTACAGCACTTGGTGTTTCGCAAACTTATTTAAAAAACATTAAAACCCTTGCAGAGCGTTACCCACAGTACTATCATGCTCCTTATTGGTTACCAAGTTCGTATTATCACAATAATTCAACAGCCCTGAATGACCTTGGTGCAATTGGTAGTTTAGCGGGTTTAGCCAGTAATTTATCAAGTTTAGAAAGTGCTCTCTCGAGCAGTTCTGGTAGTGGTGGTGGCTTTGGTGGTGGTAGTTCAGGAGGCTCGAGTGGTGGTGGTGGCTCTAGTGGCGCAAGTTAAGTCCTCTCAAAGCAGTTTTTAAGGAGTCATTATGGGTGTCATTATTGTACTGATCGTTTTGGGTTTACTGGCTATTTTTGCGATTGCAACATTTAATAACATTGTTTCACTCGAGAATCGAGTAGCGAATTCGCTTGGGCAAATAGATGTACAACTCAAAAAACGTTCAGATCTTGTTCCTAATTTGGTCAGTACAGTCAAAGGCTACGCCGCTCATGAGAGCAGTTTATTTGAAAAAGTGACGGCTGCCAGAAGCCGTTTAGATACTGCCAGTGGTGTTGAAGAAAAAGCGGCTGCCTCGAGTGCGTTAAGTGGTGCGCTGCGAACTGTCTTTGCTGTTGCCGAGAATTACCCTGATTTAAAAGCCAATACCAGTTTTATTCAATTGCAATCCGAACTTGCCGATCTCGAGGATAAAATTGCGTATAGTCGCCAATTTTATAACGACACAGTGCTTGAATATAATAATTCGATTACAACCATTCCTGGGGTTTTCTTTGCTGGTCCAATGAGTAAAACCAAGAAAATCATGTTTGAAGCTTCTGAGGGTGATAAAGCCGTGCCAAGCGTTAGTTTTTAATAAGAAAAATCTTAAAACGGATTCCAACATTGTATGGAATCCGTTTTGCTTTTGGTTTACCGTTACCAACTCAGCTCAAGAATAGACTTCCTACGAAAGTTTTCGGCACAGGGGGGATTACAAAAAACCGTGTTCTGCAGGGCGAACCTTGTGTTCGCCCTGCCCATATTGTTATCATAAAATGATTTTCGCAGGAGGTCTAATGTATTTGCCAAATCAGTTTATTGCGAATAATTTGGTGCGTGATCAAACCCTGCTCCTCGAGATACGTTAAATGTGCCAGTACCGCTGTTTGATTCAGCACATAACGGGTCAAATCAGGCATTTCAATTTCGAGCATTGCACAAACCCGCTCAAGGATTTCTGGGGTTGTGCCAACGTCCGAGCAGGCACTGAGTACCGCTTGGCTGGCACGCTCGAGCGCGGCTTGGTTAGCATCGCATAAGGCATTGATATTTGTGGTGGGTTGACCGTGCCCTGGTACAACCACGTTGGCTTTGCTATGACGAATGGTTTCGATGGCATCTTTGGCATTTTGAATATCCACCATAAAAGCCAGTGGGTGTTTCTCGAGAATTGCTTCTCCGAACACTGCATCGGCAGCAAAAAGAACATCTTCGACTTGCACTGCAAATTGCATATGGGCATGCCCTGCTACCTCGAGTAGTATTAGTTCTAAACCTGCGATTTTACGCTTACCTGGTTCATTGAGCACTTTGGCTGGACTGGCACTAGCGAGTAAAAATTTATTATGTAATTCCCGATGTGCTCGTGCACCACTCCATAAATACATTGGCTCGAGCAGTGGGTAATGCAAAATGCTCTCCTCAAAAATGGGCGCGTACACAGGAATCTCGAGGTGTTCCACCAAATAAGCATTGCCACCATAATGATCGGCATGAGAATGCGTATTGATAATAGCTCGAGGTTCGAGATTCAGTTCCTTGCAGCCTTTCAGCAGTTTTTTGCCACTATCCTCGGAGTTACCTGTGTCAATAATCAAACAGCCAAGGTCAGGTGTTTGTACCACACCACAGTTGACCCCTCCTGCTAAGTAATAAATGCCATGTTGTATTTTGGTTAAACCAGCCATACCTTAGATTATCCCATGCTAGGCTAGTGCTATGAGTATCGAAGGTTCTGGTGGGCTTCACATCATTTTAACAGGGGCTTCTAGTGGTATTGGCGAAGCCACCGCACGCACTTTAGCCGCCGCAGGGCATCGTTTGGTGCTGGCTGCCCGACGGGTTGAAACCCTCGAGAAATTGGTTGCCGAAATTAATCCTAGTGGTAAAAGAGTGATTGCAGTGCAATGCGATGTGCGTCAGAAATCCGATCTTGAGGGCTTAGTCACTCGAGCCAGAGCTACTTTTGGCGCTGTCCAAGTACTGATTAACAATGCTGGTATGGATTCAGGTAAGCAGTCGTGGTGGACTCGTTCTGCTGATGAAGTAACAGGTTTATTTGAAACCAATACCCTCGCACCGTACTGGTTATCACAATTGGTACTGCCCGAGATGCTAGCCGAAAAAAACGGACATATCATCAATATGGGCAGCGTTTCTGGCATTATTGCTGTCTCGAGTTTATATGGTGCCAGCAAGTACGCAATTCGCGGTATGACGCTTGCATTGCGCCGTGAACTCCTTGGCACTGGAGTGAACGTTTCGTTGGTTTCGCCAGGATTTATTAGAACTGCGATGACTGCCAAAGGTGGGAAACGTCCATTGCCGATGCCAGAACCAGAAGTGATTGCCCATGCAATTCTACGTTTACTCGAGCACCCCAAAGCCGAAGTGGTTGTACCTGGTTGGTACAGACCTTTAATTTGGCTCGAGCAATTAATTCCAGCCATTGGTGATGCTGTCGTAAAGAATTCTTGGAAAAAAGAATGAGTTTTCTCGAGACCTTATCTCAAACCAAGAAACAATGTTCTATCTCGAACTATAAGGTAGTGTCCAGTCACAACAAAATATGAAGGTTAAACTTTGTAATCCACAAAACCATTTTTTAGGCTCCCAGACAACATTTTTAATCAAAATTTAACTTCTATCTTCTGCGTCACGTTGACACCAGCGTAGAGAATCGAAAAAGGCTTTGATAGACGTTGCACGAAGTACAAAAGTATGATATTCTACGTGATGAGCGCAGGGAGTGGCGTTAAACGTGAGTTTTATCACGTCCAGATGCCATAATTAAAAAAACGCTCAGGGAGTTCAAATGGCAAAGAAAGCAGTCAAAAAAACCCTCACCAAGTCCGACCTCATTGATGTCCTCGCCGAGAAGACACAGAGCAAAAAAAAGGACGTAAAAGCCCTTGTTGACCACCTTATCAGCGAAGTCAGTGGCACACTTGATAAAGGCGGAAAAGTCCAAATCACAGGTTTCGGTACATTTGAAGTGCGTAACCGTAAAGCCCGTACTGGTGTAAAACCAGGTACCAAAACCAAGATCAAAATCCCAGCCAGCAAATACCCAGCTTTCAAGCCAGGTAAAGCACTCAAAGACAGCGTTAAGTAATTTAACTGCTACTATGGGAATGGTATAACACCATTCCCCATTTTTATGCCAACATTGCACCTCAAACCAAACCTCAATCTTGAGTTTGCTTCTTACCCAGAAATGCTTGGGGTTGCTTGGCGCAGCCTTCCTTGGCTCTGGCAACTCGAGCAAAGTAAACACGCACCACAGCCACAAAAAGCCAAACTTTTGCGCCAAGTAAGCCAAGGAATCGCTCGAGCAGTTGATGCAGATATACAAATTCAAGGTCTCGAGTTTTTACCAAACCAACCATGTATTTTGGCACCATTACATGAAGGTTTATTCGATATTATTGCATTGCTACACTTACCAATAGCCATGACTTTTGCAGCACGTAGCGAATTACTAGAATGGCAGTGGCTTGGCAGTATTTTTCAGGCAACCAATGTTATTGAAGTCAACCCTGAACAAGGAATCTCGAGTTATCGCCGTTTATTATGCCAAGCTAAATACGTGCTACGCGATCAACATTTGGTGATTTTTCCACAAGGCAGCGTTTGTGGTTTGGAAATTGCTTTTCAACGAGGTGCCTTTGGTATTGCTAAGGCTTTGCAAGTTCCAATTGTGCCAATTGTTCTAACAGGTTCACACACGATTTGGGATCATCCATTTAACAGTCAAATACATCAGCATCAACGCATTATTTTACAAATTCTCGAGCCAGTACAAAACCCAGACATTCGCAACCTCGAGCGGCAAATGAAACACCTTGCCCTCGAGCACCAGCCACGGCGCTTTGACCCCGAAAAAGATGGTTTTTGGGACAGTTACAAACTCGAAATAGACCCCGATTACCCCGATTTAGTTACTCGAATGCAGTCGCACCGATCACGATTCGCCAAGCACAACAAATAACGGATTCTCGAGTCCACTCATCTCTAAGGCAGCGTTAACTTGTTCTAAGCTGACAGCGCGTAATTCCTCGAGTACTACTGCTGGTGGACGCAAATCATTTTGCATTAAGTAGTCTTCGGCAAAAGCACCCAGCCACGCGCTTGGTGTCTCGAGACGTAAAGCAATGCCTACTTCGAGTTTGCGTTTCATGCGTTCGAGTTCAGCGGCACTGATACCCTTGGTTTTTACTTGTTGTAATGCTGCTTGAACTCGCTCGAGACTGGTCTGAGCGTGTTCGTTAGGGCATTCAATCGAACCATAAAAAGCGCCGATATCGCTGTGCCCTTCGTGTTCTAAACCAGCTGCTAAAGCTGTGCCATCATTGACCAATGCCCAAGCGAATCTCGAGTTTTCTGAATCTCCAATAATTCTGGCTGCAATGGCAGCAGGTAATTCGAGGGGATGTCCAGCAGCAAAACCACTGGCAATAAAGCTGATTTGGGTGTGGGCACTATCGTGATGAATGATTTGCAAACCACTCTTGGGTGTAAAACTTGGGAAACTTGGTTGGGTTCGAGCACCACGGACAATATTTTCACTGAATTGCGCTACATCCTCGAGTAAGCGTTGCCAATCAAAAATACCGCAGACTGCCATCACCATATTGGCTGTGCCGTACTGAGTTGTTAAAAAAGTTTGTAAATCTGCTTGGCTAATACTCGAGACGGTTTGTTTTGTACCAATCACAGGTCTGCCTAGTGGATGATGTTGAAAGTAATGCGCGGCACTGCTTTCCAATGCAATACTCATAGGGTCGTCGCGGTACAATTCGATTTCCTCGAGAATCACATTGCGTTCAAGTTCGATGTCGGTGGGGTTTAACTTGGGTTGCATCATGCCAAGCAGTAATTCGGTTAAGCGACTTTGTTGTTTTGGTAAAGCTGCTGCGGTGTACGTGGTGTTTTCATGGGATGTAAAAGCATTGGCATGAGCGCCAATAGCATCAAACGCTTGGGATAACTCGAGTGCCGAGAAGTTGGCTGCACCCTTAAAAAGCATATGTTCGAGAAAATGGGCTGTGCCCAGTTGCACATCAGCTCGAGCGCCAGAGCGCAATAGCACAGCCACAGCTGTACTCCGAGCCGCCGGCATAGGCTGCGCAATAATCTCGAGACCATTAGGCAGCACAGCTTGTAAAGGCTTCATGCGCTCACATCCGCACCCAGTGAGTACGTCCGCAATTGCGAAAAATCAAGGGTTTGTAACCACGCATTGATACCCTCGAGTGTAACGACCGCTAAGCCTGTTTCGACTTCTTCAAGTGAACGGAGTCTACCAATCAGCTGCATATCTCGTAAACCCGAAGCAGCCCTAGCACCAACACTTTCTGAACTCATGGCTAAACCAGTTTCAATACCAACTTTGGCTCGAGCCAATTCATCTGCGTTAATACCTTGTTGCCAGATCTCGAGTTCGGCTTGAATAACAGCTATTGTCTGGGCTGCTTTGGCAGGTGTACAACTAGCAAAAACCTCGAGTGTACCAGCATTTTTTACAAAACTACTGCCAGCATGAATACCATAAACCAAGCCGCGTTGTTCACGGACTTCGTTAAATAACCGATTTGAATTACCACCTCCCAGTACCTCGAGTGCGAACCGCGATTCGTAATAACCTTTTCCAGTAAATGGCATCAATGGCATCATCATACCAATCTGGGTTTGAGCAGTTTCTCGAGCTTCAAATTGGGTAAAAGGGGCGTTCCAAATCACTTCTGGATTAGGTAAAATTTCGCCTTGCCACATTGCAAAATGCTGCTTTACAAACTCGAGCAATGCCGACCACTCAATAGCACCACTGACTGCTAAAATGGCACCATGAGGCGTGCAGCGCTGAGCATAATCGGCACGCAATAAATCTGGTGTGAGCCTTGAGAAACCCTCTGCATGTCCATACGGGCTACGCCCGTGCGGACTGGCAAAAGCAGCTTTCCACAAACGTGCATATAACAATTCGTCGGGGGCATCCTCTAAGCCCTGCAAGGCTGATATCGCCAACTCGAGACTTGGAGCAAACTCGGTTTGGGCAAAATGTGGACGCAATACCAAATCTGCTAGTAAAGCCAAGGCTGCTGCCGCATCTCGAGCTAAACAAGTCACACTAAATTCCATGCCTTCTAAACCAACTTCTGTACCGCGAATGGCACCAAGATCATCCCAGGCATCCTCGAGTGCTCGGGCATCTCGTGTGCCTGCACCACGCCGCAGCCATTCCTCGAGCACACTCGAAGCACCCAGTATAGGTTCGGTCAGCGCACCATTTGGGATAAATAATTCAAAAGCGATTAATGAAGACGTAAGCACTGGCTCGAGCACAATTGTTAGCCCATTCTCGAGCTTGGTTTGGAAAATCACGGGATAGTTTACCGTAATCGTTTAGCAAAATCCCAGAAAACCCCATTTGTCCAGCCAAAACCTTGGAGTGCACCGTATAAGCCACCTTCGCTGGCTGCACCAATTTGTTCGACATTATATTTTTCCCAAAGCGCAGCTGTTTTGCTAAATACAACTGCGTTGTTATCACACCAAGCCCGCATGATTCGTTGAGCCTCAAGATCAAAACCATAGCGCTCGAGTCCTGCAACCACCAGCCATTGCAGTGGTGCCCAGCCATTTGGCGCTGCCCATTGATGCCCTTGCCTTACTTCTAAGGTGGTTAACAACCCCCCTACGCGTTCAAACTGTGGCAACCAATCTTGTACAACTCGCGCTGCTTGTTCTTGGCTGGCTAGACCCGCCCAGAGTGGATAAAAACCCGCCAAACTTGGATGCAAATTTCTTTGCTCGAGTTTGTAATTATAATCAAAGTAAAATCCTTGGTTTTCGTCCCACATGATGTTGTTGATGGTTTTGGCTCGAGTTGTAGCTGCTTGTCGCCAGTGCATCGCTTGTTCGGTATGACCAAGTAAGCTGTGATAATTGGCAAGGTCTTGTTCTCGAGCGTATAAAATAGCGTTTAAGTCCACAGGTAAATGCTCGAGCCATTTATCGGAACAACGCGTACTATGATCCCAACCGCTTTCGCAACTGGCAAGGGCATCGAGGTAATTGATGTCAAAGTAACGCGATAACCCTTGGTAGACATTGCGGTGATGTGGATGCTGATTAGCTAACCAAACGGTCTTGTGTTCCGTTTCGGCAATGCTAAGCATCTGCTCGAGCCAAGTGTTGGTATCTGGGTCTTGGCGTTGTTGTTTGATTTCTAATCCAAGTTTGATCAGCTCGAGCAAAAAAGGTGGTTGACTACGGGATAAAAAGTAGAATCGGCTGCCGTTTGGTATCACACCAAAACGGTTAAATATATACGCAAAGTTCTCGAGCATATCAAAGATACGTGGTTCGTCAGGTGTGCCAATTAAACCAAGGGCTATAAAGTAGCTATCCCAGTAAAACATTTCGATGAAAATAGGGTCTTGGCTAGGTACAAGGTATGGTTTAGGCAATCCGATGAGTGTGCCATGATCTTCTGGGGTTTGGCGAATAATTTTTGACCAGTAGGCACTGATGTACTCGAGGGTTGGTTGGTAATTCACTGTGCTCCTTTTTTGTAAACGCTTACGAGCGTAGTGGAGTGGCTCTGAGCCTGCAAGGGATACTTTGATATTCACAGCTTTTTATGTTCTATAAGAGGTTTATCGAACTTTTTACCAACTCAGGGTGGGGCTTGACAATTATCCAGCTCGAGGTTATTTTATTTAATAAAGAAACCAAAAGCAAACGTTGTTAAAATCCTTTCTATGAATCAACACCGCCAAGCGGGCAGGTATTCTATGTCGCAAAAAAGTGATCAATCCACAACTCGAGCCGCCAACCGCAAACAAGTGCTGAATAGCCTGCGGCAACTTGGTCCGCTCAGTCGAAGCCAATTGGTCGAAGTGACTGGACTGAGCGGCGCAGCTATCACTTTTGTCACCACCGACTTACTCGAGGAAAAACTGTTAATCGAACACGAAATAGGCGACACCACTGCCAAAGGCGGACGCAAACCCGTACTGCTTGATGTCAATTACAAAGGGCATTACTCATTTGGTATTAACCTCACAGAAAATCAAATTGAAGTCGTACTCACCGACTTACAAGCCGTTATTCAAGACCATCAAAGTTATCAACTCGAGCAAAAAACCCCAACCTATGTACTACAAGCCATGACCCAGATTATCCAAAATCTACTCGAGCGCAACAACATCAAACGACAACACATCAATGGTTTAGGTTTAGCCATGGGTGGCGTACTCGACAACGAAAATGGTATTTGCCTCAACTCAACCATTCTGGGTTGGAAAAACATAACTATTGCCCAACAACTCGAGCAACGCAGCCAAATCAAAGTATGGTTAGACAACGACATCAATGCCTTTGCCAATGCCGAACGTTTATTTGGTGCAGGTAGGCTCTGCAATACTTTTTTAGCGGTCACAGTTGGGCGTGGTATCGGAGCGGCTTTGGTGCTCGAAGGAAAAGTGCATCAAGGCAGACACAGCGGCATTGGCAGTTTTGGACACACCATTGTCGAAACCAATGGCAGACGCTGCGAATGTGGCAGAGACGGTTGTCTCGAGGCATATGCTTCTGAACCATCTTTGTTAACCCGATTTAATCAACAAAGCCCAAAGCAGGTTAACAGCATTACAGAATTACTCGAGCAACAAGACAATCCTATGGTTCAGGCTTTACTGACCGATGCAGCAACTCGTATTGGGCGCAGTATTGCTGCTGTTGTTAATTTGCTCGACCCAGAATTGGTGGTGCTTGGTGGTGAAGGTTTACGTTTAGGTACAACTTTTATTGAAACCATTACTCATTCTATAAAGCATTATGCGTATGCCAATCTTGCCGATCAAATGCCAATCGAACTTGCCCTTGAAACCGCTAATTCACGCACACTTTGGGCGCGAGGTGCTGCCAGCTTAGCCATTCAGCACGCTTTTGATTATGGAGCATTACCTGTTGTCACTGTGTAGAACTTTTACTTGACTGCTTTTCAGCATCAGATTTTAAACATATCTCGTTTTGGTTTTTCAAACCAGAAAGGACTTTTTTTGCTCTAAAATCGGCTTTCAACCTTTCATTCAATCACGGAGGAAATCATGAAACAAAAGTTACTTATTGCCTTGCCTGTACTTGGTGCTTTAGTAGTGTATGGCGCAGGACAAGCTGCAACTCGAGATACTTTAACAGCAGCTAAAAGCGCAGCTTTACAAGCCGCTCAAGGACAAAAAATCGGTGGTACAGTCAATGTTATGGCAGTCTGGGGTGGTGAAGAAAAAGATAAATTCTTAGCCACCTTAAAACCCTTTGAAGAAGCCACAGGCATTAAAGTTGAATACGAAGGCACTCGAGACATCAATGCTGTACTAGCAACGCGTTTAAGTGGTGGTAATCCGCCAGAAATTGCAGGTATTCCTAGCTTGAGTTTACTCGAGGATTGGAGTGCAAAAGGGCAATTGGTTGATTTAGATACTATTGTTGGTAGTGCCACATTAAAAAGCAATTACTCGAGTGGTTGGCTTAATTTAGGTGCTTATAAAGATAAAACCTTTGGTGTTTTCTTTACAGCTGCTTTAAAAGGCTTAATTTGGTACAACACCAAAACCTACACAGGTCCTAAAGCACCAGCCACTTGGACTGAACTTTCGGCTTGGACTCGAGCTGTCGCTGCCAAAGGTACAACGCCGTGGTGTGTTGGTGTGGAAAGTGGTGCGGCTAGTGGCTGGGCTGGTACAGATTGGGTTGAGAACATTTTGTTACGGCAATCTGGGGCTAAAAAATACGATGAATGGTACAACGGTAAACTGGCTTGGACTTCAAGCGAAGTCAAACGGGCTTTTCAAACCTTTGGCAGCGTTGTCACTGATCCTAAGATGGTTTTTGGCGGACCAACCACAGTATTAACAACCAATTTTGGCGATGCTGCCACACCAATGTTTGCCACTAAACCAGGGTGCTTTTTACATCATCAAGCCACCTTTATTAGTTCATTTTTTGAGAAAAACACACCAGGTATCAAAGCAGGCACCGATTATAGTTTCTTTGGTTTTCCTGACATCAGCGCTCAGTACAAAGGCTCCGTTGAGGCTGCTGGCGATATGTTTGGCATGTTCAAAGATACCCCACAATCCCGAGCTTTAATTAAGTACCTTGTCTCGAGTGAAGCCCAAGCCATGCGTGCCAAACTTGGTGGTGTACTGGCTGCCAATAAAACTGTGCCCCAAAGCGCCTACCCCGATATTGTTTCGCAAGGTGCTGCCAAAATTCTTGCCAATGCCAAAACCGTGCGTTTTGATGCTTCGGATTTAATGCCAGGTAAAATGAACGATGCCTTTTGGAAAGCTATTCTCGAGTACATCCAAAACCCTCGTAACTTGGATGCTATTTTGACAAAGCTCGATTCGGTACGTAAAGAAAGTTACTAAAACCGTCGTTTTGGCACAGCCCTCCTCCTTGTGCCGACTTCCTTCTTTTGAGTGGTGAGGCTAAACCTCATCACTCGAGTGTATGACGAGGTTTTGCTTGAATACTACGATTTTGCTGGCTGGCATTGTGACTATTGCTGTACCATTGGCATTGGTACTTTATATTGTTGCTGTTGAAGCCCTCACCAATACATTGCCCATCAAAACCCAACCGCTGATTCGTCCTTGGTTATGGTTGATGCCAGCCTTATTATTACTTGGTATATTTTTGGTTTACCCTGTAGTTCGCACCATCATTGATAGTTTTTATAATGCCACCTCGAGTCAGTTTGTGGGTTTAAGCAATTACAGTTACATTTTTTCAGATACCAGCACCCAAGGCTCAATGCTGAATAATTTGTACTGGATTATTTTTTTTACTGGGTTAAGTGTTGCTATTGGTTTGATGATGGCAATTTTATCCGACAAAGTTCGTTATGGCGGTTTCTCAAAAACACTGATGTTTATGCCAATGGTCATTTCGTATGTTGCCGCTGGTGTAATTTGGCGTTTTGTCTATGCTTTTCGTCCGCCTGGAAGTCCTCAAACAGGCACACTCAATGCCATTGGCTCGGCATTTGGGGCTTCACCTATTGCTTGGTTGATCGACCCATTAACCAATAATGCCTCACTAATTTTTGTTGGTGTTTGGACAGCCGCTGGTTTTTGTATGGTCATTTTGTCAGCTGGGTTACGTGGTTTACCCGAAGAAGTACTCGAGGCGGCTCGGGTTGATGGTGCAACAGAATGGCAAGTTTTTGCTCGAGTTACTATGCCTTTGTTACTACCGACCATTGCCGTTGTAGCAACCACCATGATTATCAATGCTCTAAAAGTTTTTGACATTGTTTATGTCATGACCAGTGGCAACTTTAATACCGATGTGATTGCTAATCAAATGTACAAACAATTGTTTATCTCCAGAGATATTGGTCGTGCCAGTGCAATTGCCGTTGTTTTACTGATCGCTGTTTTACCTGTGATGTTACTCAACATTCAACGTTTCAAAGCACAAGAAAACCGATAAACCAATTATGGAGAACTCATGACTCGAGCCAAAAATACGTGGTGGTCTGCTATACCAACCCATCTTGTGCTTTTATCAATGACTGCACTATGGGTTTTACCAACCCTGGGTTTACTGATTAGTTCTTTTCGACCTGCTGATAAAATTGCCAACACAGGTTGGTGGACTGCAACGCCACTTGAATTTACTTTAGCCAATTACCAACAAGTTTTGGCTGCTCCAGATTTAGCCCAAAGTTTTGTCAATAGTTTGATTATTGCCATTCCTGCTACAGTCATGCCAATTCTGATTGCTGCTTTTGCAGCTTATGCTTTTTCTTGGATGAATTTTCCAGCTCGAGATGCGATCTTTTTTATCATTGTTGGTTTGCTGGTTGTGCCAATTCAAATGACATTGGGTCCAGTGTTAAAACTCTTAACGGATGTGGGATTAACTGGCACATTTCCTGCCATTTGGTTAGCTCATACTGCTTATGGTTTACCGTTTGCTATTTATTTATTACGCAATTTCTTTGGGGCATTACCAAAAGAAATGTTTGAATCGGCATACTTAGATGGTGCTTCGCCTGGCACAGCTTTTTTTCGCTTGGCTTTACCGACCTCTGTTCCCGCTTTAGCTTCTTTGGCAATTTTCCAATTTATGTGGGTCTGGAATGATCTTTTGGTAGCACTAATTTATCTTGGTGGTCGTCCGGCTGTTGCACCAATGACTGTGGCAATCAGTAATTTAGTTGGGCAATACGGTGATGGTTGGCAATTGTTAACGGCGGCGGCTTTTATTTCGATGTTGTTACCATTGCTGGTGTTTTTTTCGATGCAGCGCTATTTTGTGCGTGGCATTTTGGCAGGCTCAGTCAAAGGCTAATTTTAATTGTAGTATCTAAAATTATGCAGTCTCGAACACCGAAAAACCCGTAAACCACTTGACAACCGTAAACGCTTACGATACCATATGTATCCACAATAGACACTCTCGCAGAGATAACCTTCGGAAATTTGGGCTTTTCGGCACTCAGCTTGATATTGATAGACCTGTATTACTTTTGCATACTCAAACCAACCTTTTGAGAGCAGATGAAGGAAGTCTTTATGAACACAAAACTATTGCTTCTTGGTGCATTATCCATTCTTGGCACAAGTGCTGCCCAAAGCACAACCCCCATATCCATTTCATTGTGGGTTCACTCGAGCCGCGATAACAACGTTGAAGGCAATACTTTTAAAACCATTGTCAAAAAATTTAATGCCACTAACAAAGATATTCAAATTGACTTAATTGGATTACCACAAGGTGGTTATAACGAACAAGTTGATGCCGCTGCACTTGGCAACACCTTGCCCTGCATTTTAGATTTTGATGGACCCAATTTATACAATTACGTTTACACCAATAAATTACTGCCAATAGACCAATATATCAGTGCTGCTGATAAAGCCGATTTTTTACCCAGCATTATTCGCCAAGGTACGTATAACAAAAAACTTTATAGCCTCGGGCAATTTGAAAGCGGTTTAGCCTTATGGGGAAATCGTAAAATTTTGCGCCAAGCAGGTATTAACATTCCAAACTCGTTGAAAACAGCTTGGACTGGCAGCAAATTCATCGCTATTCTCGAGTATTTACAAAAACGCGGTCGTAAATACCCACTGGATATGAAATTTAATTACGGTAAAGGTGAATGGTTTACGTATGGTTTTGCACCAATTATGCAATCCTTTGGCGGTGATCTAATTAATCGTCAAACATACTCAAGTGCTGTTGGAACGCTTGATGGTGCGCTCGCTATCAAAGGAATGACGTATTTTCAGAAGATGGTACAAAAATACGTCAATATAAAAGCAAAAACCGATTCGGATTTTGTTAACGGTAAAGCTGCTATTTCTTACACAGGTAGCTGGGCGTATGTGGATTACAAAAAAGCCTTAAAAAATGATTTAGTCCTGATTCCAATGCCTCGTTTCGGACAAAAAGCCGTCACAGCCAGTGGTAGTTGGAATTTTGGTATCTCGAGCAATTGCCCAACTCCAGACGCAGCTGGCAAAGTCCTCAATTATTTAGTCAATTCACAAAGTGTTCTGACCATGAGTGACCTGAGTGGCACAGTGCCGAGCCGTAAAAGCAGCATTGCTAAATCAAAAAATTACCAACCAAATGGCGAACTTGGTTTGTACATTCAACAACTGGCAACAGGCGTTTCGCTCGAGCGTCCTGTGACACCCGCTTACCCTGTTATCAGCAAAGCCTTTGCCGATGCAGTAGAAGCCATCAGTGAGGGTTCACCTGTACAAAGAATACTGACTAAAGCTGCCAAACTGATCGATGAAGACCTGAACAAGAATAATGGGTATAAGCCTCGTTAACCAACTAAATCTCGGGGAACCTGTAAATCCGAATAACCACATAAACCAAGAGCAGCATCTATTTCGGCTCGAAGCAACTCGAGGGTGTTTGTGACCCCTGCTTCGCCATCAATTGCTAAAGACCACAAAATGGGTCTGCCAATGGCAACTGCATTCGCACCAAGTGCAAGGGCTTTAACCACGTCTGTACCGCGCCGAACGCCACCGTCAAGAATAATTGGAGCTGCTCCTGCCACAGCATCAGCCACTCGAGGTAAAACGTTAATTGTCGCTGGTGAAGTATCGAGTTGCCGCCCGCCATGATTCGACACCCAAATACCATTGGCACCATGCTCGAGAGATTGAATAGCATCTTGCGGATGACAAATACCTTTGACTAAGATTGGTAAATTCGTATGGTTGCGTAACCACTCGAGGTCAGTAAAAGCTAAATTGAGTTTGAACATCTCTTTGACGTAGGCACTCAGTCCTGAACCTGCACTGGTGGGTAAGGTGTTCAAACCTCGCATCAGATTGCCCAAGACAATGTTGTCTGGTAAAGAAAAACGATTGCGGATATCGCGTTCGCGCCGTCCCAAAAAAGGTGTATCCACTGTTAAAGCCAGTGCTTTAACCCCAACTGCTTCGGCTCGGCGCAACAACTCGAGGGTTAAGCCTTGATCTTTGTACATATAGACTTGAAACCATAAATCTAAATCTGGGCTACTGGCACGCACTTCCTCGAGTGAAGTACTGGCGATAGTAGAAAGCGTCATGATGGTACCAGCTTTTTGGGTTGCTACGGCCGTGGCTAATTCGCCTTTCTCATGAGCAAGGCGTTGAAATGCTGTAGGAGCAGCAATCACTGGCATACTGATTTTTTGCCCGAATAATGTGGTCTCGAGTTTGCGATCTGTTAAACCCGTTAACACTCGGTAATGCAAAGCTAATCGGGTGAATGCCTCGCGGTTTTCGCGCAGCGTAATTTCATCATCGGCACCACTGACATAATAATCAAATGCCATACTGGTCATTTTGCTTTGTGCGGCTGCCTCGAGTTCTAATAAATTCAGGATTTCCACAAGCTTTAGTCTAACTGAACCGAAAAGCGAATGCTCTCCCCTGTTCGCAATTGAGCTAATCGCCAGATATCTTTAGGATGCACCACGGCTGGTTTGGCATAGCCACCAATGCGTCCTCGGTCGTGCAGCAAAATAATTGGTTGACCAGCCGAAGTGATCTGCAATGCCCCAAGTGGTGTGGCTTCACTCGAGACATCACCACCTTGTAAAGTTGCGCCTGCAAATTGCAAACCCATACGGTCACCACGTTCGAGGGTGTATTTAGCATGATGTAAAGCTTGTAAAGTATCGGGATGAGGTTGGGTACCTGCCAATAAACGAATGGTTGGCATTAGCTCGAGGTTCGGTTGACTGAGGGTAAAGCCTGCTCGAGTTCGGTGTACTTTTTCTACACCAAGCACATCGTTGGTTTTTAATGCCCTGCCAAGACCTGCTCGAGTATCCGTACTGGCACTTCCCCAGGCTGGTAAGGTGGCAAAACCACCTGCCACACTGAGATATCCACGCACACCAAATTGATTACTGAGAAAACGCAGGGTTTGCCCTTGGCGCAACAAAAAACTCGAGGCTGCTACAATTTTTTCATCATTGACCATTGGAGTCATACCAAAACCCGCAAAACCCAAAATCACATCTTGTAAAGCCGTATAAGCCCCACCAAGCAGCGTCAGTTCAAGGACAGGCAGACTCGCCGCATTCCCCACCACAGCATTGGCTCGAGCAGCACTACGGGCATCCAAAACCCCTGATTGCGCTAAGCCAAGATGTCCGACCAAACACCGTCCAGCATCCATAACTTGTGAAAGCAAACCGGGTTCTTCGACCTTTAACACAGGAAAACGCGGCTCGGGTGGTAACAACGACAAGACCTCGAGCGGTGCAGGAACACGCACCTCATCTCGAGGCACAAAACGCACCACATCGCCTGGTTGTACCCAAAAAGCTGGGTCGCGTTGCGGATCAAACATTGCCACACCCGCTGACCCCAGCAAATGCCAACCACCAGGACTCGAGAACGGATACACCCCGCATTGATTGATTGCCATTGCTACACTGTGAGCTGGCACACTGGCTCGAGGCGTGGCTCGACGTGGTAAGCGCAATGCCTCGGGTAAGACACCCAGAAATGGAAACCCAGGCGTAAAACCAACCGCAAATGTATGATACGTCTGGCTCGAGTGCAACCGAATAATCTCTGCCACACTTAACCCAGTGGTACTAGCAATCCACTCGAGATCAATACCGTTATATTGCACAGGAATTTCTACCACTCGAGTTGGCAGTGAAGGCATTTGGCGTTGCAAAAACCCATTTGCCCATTGTTGCACCAGCACCCGAGTTGTAACTTGAGCATCGAATTCAAAAAAAATATTCAAATAGCTCGGAATAATATCTGTCACACCCTCGAGCAAAGATTGCCGCATGGCTGCCACAGCCGCTAATGCTCGAGCAGACGCAACCACATCGGGTTGCGTGGCGAAAGGCAGATAAAATCCTAAACGCATAGCATCAGATTAGCGCTTTTATTTGAAAACCAGCTTGCTCGAGAGCAAACCGCACAGCTTTTGCAATTGCTACAGCATTGGGGTTATCCCCATGAATACATAAGGTTTGCACATCAATCTCAAGGGTTTGCTTTTCAAGGGTTTCAATACGCCCTTGTGCCATTTGTACGGCTCGAGTGGCTGCTATGCTTGGGTCGTCAATACTGGCGGCTGGATGGGTGCGAGGTGCGAGGTGTTGCCCTTGGTAATTGCGCTCGGGGAAGGCTTCTGCTATAAAACGTAAGCCCATTTCTTGGGCAGCTTGTTCAAGCATCGAATTGGGTAAACCAACAAAGCACAAATGAGCATCAAAATCCTTGACAGCTTGGGCAGTGGCTCGGGCTGTGCTGATTTCTCGAGCTGCTTGGTTATATAACGCCCCATGTGCTTTGACATGATGCAGTGGTAATCCTTGGGTTTTTGCCATACCTGCTAATGCTGCAATTTGGTACAAAACATCGGCATATATTTGCGCTGGCTCGAGTTTGATGTCTCGCCGACCAAATCCAATCAAATCAGGAAATCCTGGATGAGCACCAATGGCAATATCTGCTTTTGCAGCTAACTCGAGGGTGCGTAAGATTGTGCTTGGGTCACCTGCATGAAAACCACAAGCGATATTGACACTGGATAAAAATGGCATTAACTCGGCATCTGCACCAAGTGTCCACGCGCCAAAAGATTCGCCAACATCTGCATTTAAATCAATCGTCATATAATAACCATCATGGCACGTTCAAAGAAAAAACCAAGCCTCCTAACCACCGATGCTTTCCTTGAAGCGGTATTAGATGCTGGCGGACTCGAGGATGCAGTGCTGGTTGCTTTGGAACTCAAACCCAAAGTCTTACATGCTTGGCTTGAAAAAAACCTTGAGGTACGCGAAGCGGCTTTACAAGAACTCGAGGAACGCGAAATAGACACTTCTGAAGCCATGTTTGGTTGGTTACGCCCAAGTACCAAAAGCAAACCGCTCGAGGAAGAAGATAGCAATTGGGCGCAATACAAGGCATTACTCGAAGAAGAACCTAAACTCGAGGCGTTGGAAAGTTTAGAAAATGCCAAAGCAAGAACTACCGATTTAGTGGCGCAATTACAAGCAGCTAAACGCGCTCAACTCGAGCAGAAAAAATTAGCAAAACGCCCATTTGAAACTTCGGAATGGTAATGCTACTCATTATAGTTGGAATGGTAATGCTACTCACTCGGACTGAGTAAACGCGGTGTGTTACCTGTTCGTTTGCTGTACTCGGCTGCAATTGCTTCGCCTGCCGCTCGTCCCATACCAACATCAGCAATCATCACGACACTGCCACCAAAGCCGCCACCTGTTAAACGAGCACCATAAATGCCTTTGGTTTCTCGAGCCAGATCAACAATTAAATCTATTTCGGGTTCGGAAACATCGTAATCGTCGCGCATCGAAGCGTGCGAAGCATAAAACAATGCACCAAGTGTCTCGAGGTCACCTGTCTCGAGGGCAGTGATGGCTTTTAAAACTCTGGCATTTTCGGAAATCACATGTTTAGCACGTTGAGCAAAGGGGGCTGGCAAGGCTGCAACCCGTTCAAAGTCGTGGGGTAAAAGGTCGCGCAAACTATGAATCCTCAGCAAAGCACAGGCTTGTTCGCATTCTGCCCGACGGGTTTTATAATTACGGCTGCCATGTTCACCTGCTGAAAGACTATGCGTCAGACCACTGTGCAAAATTACCAGCTCGAGGTTTTTAGGTAAAACCACTGTTTTGGTTTCTAAGGTTTTAAAATCAATAAATAAAGCCTCGCCATTGCGTCCAAGGCTGCATGCCATTTGGTCAAGTAAACCAACTCGAGCACCAACTAAACCATTTTCGGCACGTTGGGCTATTTGAGCAGCTTCTAAATCGGAAATCTCGAGATGAAAAGCTTGCCGAATGGCTTTAACCGTTGTCACCAGCAACGCTGCGCTTGAGGATAAACCACTGCCTAGTGGTACATCACTCGAGAACACCAGATCAAAACCAGTAAACACAAAACCATCTTGGTTCAGCACTTGGGTCACACCTTGAATGTAATCCAGCCAATCGCGCCCCGCAACTTCAGAGCCAAGGGTATACTCGAGTAACTGATTTTTTTGCAAACTAAAAACTTGTACCAATGAATCCGCTCGAGTTTCCAGCAACATGGTACAACGTTGCACAATTGGTGTTGGTAAGACCAAGCCCTCATTATAATCGGTGTGTTCACCAATTAAGTTGACCCGTCCAGCACTTGAAACAGTAACGCTGGCTGCTTTTTGAAAGTGCTGCTGAAAAACTTCACTCAGATTCATAGCCGTAGTTTAACAGGACAAGCAACTGTCAAACACTGCTTGCTGCTGAATCTATGAAACCTTCACCATTCGTTTATGCTCGAGTCAATGTCGGTTTACCGCTTGCAAAGTACAGGCTTGCACTTTAGGATACATAGCACACCAATTCTTATGATACTTAAAGAGCGCTACGACCAAGACCTGCGTCTAGTCTCATCCCCTCAGGGCTGGGCAGTCTTCGCTTTAACCATACTCGGACTGGTTTTACTGCCAGTGCTATTTCCTGCATATTCGTACCCATTGGCATTATTTATGGTCTATAGCTTAGTGGCGATTGGTTTAAATATTGTGGTGGGTTTTACTGGACAAATTTCGCTAGGGCATGCGGGTTTCTTTGCCATTGGAGCCTATATCGTCGCAAAATTCGCACCACTGATTAGTTTCCCAGTGGCATTGGTGTTGGCTGTCATTATTTGTGCCTTAGTTGGTTACGCTGTGGGTGTACCAGCCTTAAAACTCGAGGGTCCGTATTTAGCTATTGCAACCAGCGGCTTTGGATTAGCGATTCAACAATTTTTTGCCAATACCCCAACCGAATGGTTTGGTGGACACAGTGGATTAATTGTTGAGAAAACCCAATTATTTGGCGATACCTTTGCTAAAGATAGCGCTTATTATTACATTGTACTGTTGGTAGCGGCACTACTGGTTTTTATGGCATTCAACTTAGCCCGTTCGCACATTGGCAGAGCCTTTGTGGCAGTCCGAGATGCCGAACTTGCTGCTCAGACCAGCGGGGTTAATGTGGCTCGAGCTAAAACCCTAGCGTTTGCTATTTCGGCAGTCTATGCAGGTGTAGCAGGTGCTTTATTCGCACCACTCTTAGGCATTGTTTCACCAGAAAGTTTTAGTTTACTACTCAGCATACAGTTTCTGAGCATGATCGTGATTGGTGGTATTGGCACAATTGCAGGTGGCATTCTTGGCGCTGGCTTAGTGACTGTCTTACAAGACCAACTTGCCCAAGCCCCAGATTGGTCTGGTTTGTTGTATGGCTTAGTGGTATTGGTCGTGATGATTATCGAACCACTGGGTTTATACGGACGCTGGCTGAAAATCAAAATCTATTGGAAGACGTGGCCATTTTGAAAGACCTTATGAACGGAGTTTATTTATGAGCCTCGAGACTGCCATTCGCTTACTGATTATTGGTATCGAAGTCGGAAGCATTTACGCTTTAGTTGCCCTTAGCGTGGTGGTCTTATATCGCACATCTCGAGTACTCAATTTTGCCCAAGGCGAATTTTCTTTACTGGCTTGTTTTCTGGCTTTTACATTAGCCACTCAAATGGGTGTGCCATTATGGATTGCCTTTTTATTAGGCTTAGCCTCGAGCGCTGTGGTTGCAGGTGTATTCTATTTTTTCTTGTTGCGTCGAGCTAAAGCCCAAGACCCAATGAGTTTACTAATTTTAACACTGGGTTTTAGTTTATTTGCCAATGGTGCCTTAGCCCTGATTTTTAAAGTGGATAACAAACAAATGCCTGGTTTTGTGGATGTAATTGACACTTGGACAATTGCTGGTTTTACAATTGCAAAAAATTCGGTGCTAATTGCCATCAGTGGTTTTATCATGATGTTACTGCTGTATTTTTTTGTACAAAAAAGCAAAATTGGGCTTGCCATGCGAGCCGTATCACAAAACCCAGAAGTAGCTAAAGCTCTTGGAATACCAGTCAATGTGGTTTTAATCTCGAGTTGGGCTGTCGCTGCTATTCTTGGTAGTGTTGCTGCATTACTATTAACACCTGCTGTGACTTTAAACCCAAATGCCATGCTTGACCCATTAAATAAAGCCTTTGCTGCTGCTGTTATTGGTGGTATGACCAGTTTGCCTGGCGCAGTGGTTGGTGGGTATTTACTTGGCATTATCGAATCGTATGTTGGAAATTTTGTTCCACAATTTAAATTAGCCCTCGCATTTATCTTGGTGATTGTCGTGTTGGTGTTTCGTCCTCATGGTTTGCTAGGCGAGAAAGAAACTCGTCGAGCCTAACGTGCTTAGCACAAAAAAGGAGTGGGAATTATGCGTAACAAAGTAAAAATCGCCTTCGGTATAGCAGTGGGAGCAGTGGCAGCTATTGCACTTGCTCAAGATTTAGGAGTCACCAAAACCAAAATTAAAATTGGTACATGGGGACCCACCAG